>NZ_CP007773.1:617665-926497 GCF_000816305.1 Campylobacter subantarcticus LMG 24377
CAATTTAAATTAATTTCTTATACTTATTTTATTGTTTCAATGTGAAGATTAAAAGCACTAAGATAAAATATTATTTTGTGATGATTATAAAATGTGTTATAATGTATTACAAATAATACAAAGGTAAAATCATGAGAACAATATCGTTAAGAATTAGTGATCAAGAAGATATTTTACTAAAAGAATATCTAGCAATTAATAATTTGCAATTATCAAAATTTATAAGAGATACTATTTTAGAAAAAATAGAAGATGAGTTAAATTTAGATGAAAATAAAATTTTAATTTCACTCAAAGAAGCTAAAAAAGATAATATTTATAGCTTTGAAGAAGTATTTAAAAATGTATGAGATAAAATTCTCAAGTAGTGCCAAAAAATCAATTGAAAAACTTGATCAGCAAGTAGCAAGGATTATTAAGAGCTGGATTATTAAAAATTTAATAGAATCAGATAATCCAAAAAAATTAGCAAAAGAACTTAAGGGCAATTTAAAAGGTATTTATAGATTTAGAGTGGGTAATTATAGAATGCTTGCTGAAATTAATGATAATGAATTGTTTATTTTTGTATTCGAAATAGGACATCGAAGAGAAATATATAAGAAATTTAAAAAATAAAATTCTCAACTATACATTAAATTATTTATATCATAATAGAAAGAAAAAAGGAGGTAAAATGGAAAAATTATCCCAAGAAGAAATACAAAAAGCTATGAGAGAATGTGTAGTAAGTTCTTATACTTATGATCCAGCTAATCCTAATGGCTATTCTCAAGATTTATTTGATGTAGAAAATGAAGTTTTTGCTAAAGATTATGAGTTTATAGAAAAGTGTGGTTTAGATGATATGGTAAAACACAAAGAAAGTGGTTGTGTTTTTAAAGTTTTTTACAAACAAGATCACAAAGTTAGACTTCTTAGAGTTAGCAATATGCAAGCAATGAATAGTTTTGAAAGCTATAGGGGTATAATGGCAAAAATAATAGGTTTTAAGCCAGAAGATCAAGAGTGATAAAAGCAAACAGTTTTTAATTTTTATATTTTCTATATATTATTTTTAGAATTATAAATGCTTTTTTAAAAAAACATATAATATTTTATCGTATTTGTATAAAAATATTATATTCTATTTTAATAATTTTGTATGATATAATTCTATTATGATAAAAGAAAATATTAAGTTTTTAAGAAAACAACGCAAATTAACACAACAAGAGTTGGGCAAAATTTTAAATGTAGGACAAAAAACAGTAAGTATGTGGGAAAAAGGAAATAACAATATTACACTTCCTACAATATTAAAAATATGTGAGCATTTTCAAATTAGTCCAAATGAGCTACTAGCAAATAATTTAGCGGATATGGAATTACATAGAAATCTTAGAAATTACAATAGAATTACAGCTAAAAAATAGCTTAAATGATTTTTTAAAATCAAACATTGTAAATATGCAACTTCAAAAAATATCTAAACATATTCGTTCTCTCAAAGATGTAGGATTTATAGAGAAATTAAGTGAAAGCTGGAGTGGAAACGGAGAGAAAATGCTTTTAATTCTTCTTTTGTTTATCAAACACTTAAACAAGATAGAATTAAGCCACACAACAATGAGTAAAAAAGATTTTATAAACATGTTAAAGAAATTCAAAATTTCTTTAAAAAATATCAAATTATACTCTTTAATTTTAAGTGAAAAAGACAAAATAAATACTATAGAGTGGGTAGAAAACAACTTAGATGAGATCGATGTAAATGCTTTATTTATTGATTTAAGAAAAGATGTTGAAAAAATAATTATAAATGAGCTTAATTCGTTTGATTGTCTAATTGTTGAGGATTAAAACTAAATAAATTGGTTGTAAAGTGTTTTACGGTATAATCATTCTAAGGCTGATTAACCAAAGGGTTCCCAGCCTTTGATTAATCAAATCTTGCCTTAGAAATGAGGTGAGTTAATTTGACTTTTCAAAATCTAATCTTTATTATTATACTTATTTGTATAATAATAGTCAAGGCTTATTAGCTTTGATTCCCTCTTTAATTAGAGGGAAAGATTAGAAACCCTTTGGCTTTTTTTTATTCTAACAAGGAAAAACAATGAAAAAACTCTTATCTATTCTATTATTCTCATCTTTATCTTTATTAGCTAGTGATAATTTTAATGAAAGCAAGAAAGAATTAGTTGAGCTTTATGAGAGCTTAGGTAGTACTTATCAATATGATTTTTATTGTAATGCTCCATTTAAAGCAAATAAAAAAGGAAAATACACTAAGTTTGAAGTAGTTAAAAGTGATTTATACACTCCACGCAATGAATATACTAAAAAAGGTAAAATCAATCAAAGAGCAAAACGCATAGAATGGGAGCATATTATGCCTGCACAAAACTTTGGAAAGCATTTACCTTGCTGGAGAGAAGGTGGTAGAAAAGCTTGTCAAAAAGATCCACTTTTTGCAAAAATGGAAGCTGATAAACAAAACCTAGTTCCTGCTATAGGTGAAGTTAATGGTGATAGAAGTAATTTTAGATATGCTGAGGCTCCTTTGAATTTAGAATATACTCAATATGGAAATTGCAAAGTATATACAGACTTTAAAGCAAAAAGATTTTATCCTGCTAATTATTCTAAAGGCTGGATTGCAAGAAGCTATTTATATATGAGTAAAACATATAATATTAGATTATCAGATCAAGAAAGAAAACTTATGGAATCTTGGGACAAACAATATCCTATGAGCGAAAAAGAAAGGATTATAAGAGAAAAGTCTAGTAAGTAATAAATTTTTAATCACTCTTATCTTGGTTATTAAAAGCAGATGAGAGCTTTCATCAAAATAAATCATTTTTGCCGTTTTATCATCAAAATTTAAAAACTTAAAAATCATTTTTCATTCCTTCACTTAACATGAGATTAAAATATCATCTGTAAAAATTAAAGCAGAAGAATAGTTTTTATTGTTATTTAGTTTTAATTTTAGACACTCATTAGCCTCATAACCTAAATTATAAATTATTTTTATAGTTTTTATAAGCGCATAGTTTTGATTAAAATCATTATGTATATTATTAGCAATATCTAAAAAGTCTTGATTGATGTATTCAAACAAATATTCATCATCTGGGTCAATGGATATTTTATTGATTGTGATATTTTTATTAGTGATAATAAAAAAAGCAATATCTAGCAATATATCTATGCGCTTGTTTTCATTATTTGCATTGTTGAAGTCTTTAAATAGTTGAAATAAGACTGTTGTTGAGTTTGATTTTGCTGTTCTAGAAGTGTTTTTTAGGGCAGGTGTTAAATCAAAAAATACCGATCCCCCCCCCCATAGGGTGTATAAATCTTTCATGGTTTTCCTTTTTTTGTAAAATGATTATTTTTTTGGTAATTTTACCATATAATAAATAAAATATAAATATTTTAAATGGTATAAAATGAAATTTATAGAGAGATTAATAGATAAATATTTTTGTATAAAAACAATAGTAGCTCTACTAAAAGAGGATTTTGAAAGTTATAATGTGTTTCAATTAAATAAAATCAATTGCTTTGCTTTTCATGGAGGAGATTTAAAGCTATTAAGAATAAGAACTAGTTATGATGATAATTGGAAAGCATTTGAAGATTTAATTAATCGTATGATAATTATAGAAAAGTATCAAGAGGTTGAAAAATTTAATATATGCTTAATTAAATCTATTTCGTGTTCTAAGTCTAACAATATAGGTAATTATTTTTATAATATTGATATTAGAAACGCTCATATTAAACCAAAAGATATTTTATATTTGTTTGGTTTTAATAATTACAAGACAAGTGAAAAAAAATCAGAATGGGAGTTACAAGCATGCTTGGAGCATTCTATAAATAACGAAGTATTACGATTTACATATTATAAGTGGAATGATTGGTATGAATGGAATAATTCAAATGGCTCACATCATTTAGCTACTGCTTTATACCATTTGCGCAATGCTAACGAAAAATTTTATATCAAGGCTTTAGTGGAAAATCAAGAACTTAACAGGGAAGTTATATCGGAGTTGATAGAGAAATATGAAATTTTTATGTCCCACGAAAAAAATGCATGGAAATTTTTTAGTCTTTTAGATACACCTATTTTGGGACGGCATATGAAAATATTTTACATAGTTGGACAAGATAATCTTAGATTGATTGTCTTTGAAAAAGCATATTTTGAAAAAGATTGCACAGGACAGCTTATTTTGAAAATTCTTAATAAAATGGATTCAAGATATTTTTTTGGCTGGAATGATAAGCTAAAAGAATATCTTAATTAATAAACTCTAATTATCTAAAAAAAAGATAACTAGAGTGCTAAAAAATAATTCAATTGATTATATTGTTTTTACAGTTTAAAGTCAATAATTAAAAACCTAATCTAGTCTTTTTGTAATCCTCTAATCCTTTTAATAAACCTAAAAGCATATTAGAGTCAATAGCTCCTTTTATTGGCTCTCCTATGACTTTTCCTGTTGGCGTTATGATGTATGTTGTAGGTGTTGTGCCATCAAACAATAAATCTCTTGGAATCTTTCCACCATTATTTAAATCAGATATTGCTACTACAAATTTTTCATCAAAATAACTCATTAGTGTTGTGTTATTCATTACATCATTAAGAAGTTTATGACAATATTTGCAAGTATTTGATACTACAAAGAAAACCATGATTTTAGCCTCTTTTAATGCTTGTTGTTGGGCAGTAAAAATATCATTGTATATAATAGGTTTTGCATAAAAGTTGCTATATATGATACTTAGTAGTAAAAAAGAAGAAAGAATGTGCTTTAATTTCATAAAAATCCTTTTATATTTATTATTGATTATAGCATTTTGTTGTAATGTGTAGTCAAATGTTGTATTAAATCTCAGTTTTATATCTTTTTAATAAATGGGCATATCCCATTGTAATTAGAAATTTTCTTAAAGTATCCCTATGAACACCTATTCTTCTTGCTATTTTTGAGTGCGAGTAGCCTTGCTTGTCCCATTTTAAAATTTGTTTTAATGCTGGATAGCATGGATTTACTTCAATTCTATTCTTTTTGCCTTTGGGACGCCCTAAAATTGCACCTTCCATTTTTTTTCTAGCTAAAGCCTCTTTAGTTCTTTGTGAAATTAATTGTCTTTCAATTTCAGCTGATAAAGAAAAAGCAAAAGCAATTACTTTTGTATTAATATTATCATTAAGAGCAAAATTTTCTTTGATAGAATATATAGTGATATTATTTTTAATACACCAGTTCAATTTCTCCATAATATCTAAAAGACTTCTTCCTAGTCTTGAAAGTTCTGTGACAACTAAGGAATCTCCATTTTTTAATTTTTTAAATAATCTTCCTAAATTTCTATGATCTATTGCTATTTTTCCGCTAACAACTTCTTGCACAAAATAATTGATTTTAATTTCATTTCTTTTACTCCACTGAAGTATTTCAAATTTTTGATTTTCAGTGTTTTGTTTATCAGTGCTAACTCTTATATAAGCATATATCATTGATGTTTCCTTTTAGTAAAATAAAGATTGTTTATATCAAAAAAGGTATGATTTTTCTAGTTTAAAATAATTAACCCTTTAATAACAGCATTAATGTGGAAGCTAAGAGTTTAAATTTAGTTACAAGTAAAAATAAAATTAGAATAAAATATTCTATGTTGCTTGCAAAAGGTTCTTATGATAGTGGAAAATTAATCGGGTATGTTTTTTCTCCAAAATATAAAATAAATTTTAATATTCCTAACTTAAACAAAACAAATGATTATAATCTTGTTTTAAATTTTAAAGGTTATGTTGATGATTATCTCAATATTTATTTGAATGATAATAAAATTATTTCAAAGCATAAAGGAGGCTGGACTTTATGTCAAGATTATAACAATATCAAATGTAGCCCTATATTATCTCCTTTAAAGGTATCTTTAAATAATTTAAATTTAGAATCCATAAATAACATTATTAGCTTTGAAGCTGAAAATGTTCGTCAAGAGGTGGGGCAAGTATGGCTAAAACTTGATGAAGTTAAAGTGGAAATAAGTTGGATTACCGATTAAAATTTCTAGTGTTATCTTTGAACCCTTTAATAACGACATAAATGTGGAATTAAAAGCTATCAATCAAACATTGAGAGTAAGTGCTAAAATACAAGTTTCAGATCTATGGCTTACTTTAGGAACATTAAACTGGAGTAATAAATTAGCAGATAAATATGGTAAAAGTGGATACGGAGAAACAGGTTATTATACAAATTATGATAGAGAGGTTCATTTAACCAGTGTATTTAATAGTTTTCCACCAACGACAGAAGTTATAATTTTTGGATTTGAGAAGCGAGAAGATATTACACCAGAATTAATGAATAATATAAATATTACTTATCAACCAGCCTATGGCGGTAATACCAAATATCCTATAAAATGCTATTTAGATGTAGATTATTTTATTGTTAATGGTGCTGGAATAAATAATTTTGAAAAAAATAAATTTGGAATAACTCTTGTTGATTTTGGTGGAGAAAATTATGTTTTAGGGGGTTGCCCAAATGGACAAAAAAAATACAATGGAATATATACTTTCAAGACTACCTATAAGGGCAAAACCTATACGAGTATTTTACATTTGAAGTTAAATAAATAAGTTGTATTTTTTATTGATTTGTTTTAACCCTTTAATAACGACATAAATATACTAGCTAAAGCTTTTAATCAGGTATTAAAGGCTAATGCTAAAATTAGTGTTTATGAGATGAGAGGGATACTTGGAGATATTATCGAGGAAGTTTTGTCATTAGATAAAATTTATTGTGTTAATGGAAGATATATAGATAATAAAAGCTCATTTGAAATGTATTCTTATTGTAATACTGGAGACCATTATAATACTACTTTAACCATTTTTGGATATAAAAGCATAGAAGATGCACAAAATGCAAATATTAAAATAACTTATACTCCTGCTTACAATGGTAGTTTGATAGGTATATATGAAAATTTAGTAGTTATTAGAAAAGGAAATGGACAAGATGGTTTTTTAAGCAATTTATTTGGACGATCAATTGCCGAATTGCCATGGTTAAAACTATCTAAACAAAACAACGGCATATATAAGTTTGAAGATTTAAATAATAAATACATAAAACCCACCTATTTGCACTTGAAATTACCTTGAAAATCTAATGTTTTCTTTTAACCCTTTAATAACAGCATTAATGTAGTTTTTAATGCTTTAAATCAAAGAATGAATAAAGCATTAGTGATAAAACTTGAAAATCATGAAATAAAATTGCAAAAATGGAAAGGTTGTGAATGTATTTTTGATGAAACTTTAGTAGATATAAATGAAAATATTAGATATGTAAATTTAATAAAAAAAGTTGAAATTGCAGGAATTAGAGATGAAGGGATAGAAATAAAAATTAATGATAAAGTAGTTTATAGTTATTTTCCATCAGGGAATAATCATGGATATTTTTCCTATACTTTAACTCCATCGCAAATTAAATTTATTAGAGAAGGAAATAACAATATAAAAGTTAGAGTTGCAAATTATAATGGAGGTGGAGGAGTTAACGCAACCATGACTATTTTTTATTGATTTGTTTTAACCCTTTAATAACGACATAAATATACTAGCCAAAGCTTTTAATCAGGTATTAAAAGCTAGTGCTAAAATTAGTGTATTTCAAACAAGGGGGATATTAGGACACCCTACTGGAAATAGAAATGGAGGGAATGGAAGAACTACATTATTAGGAACTAATAATGGGATAGATGGGCAAGTTTTTGGAAATTATACTAATGGACATTCTACTTTTACATTAACAAATCATAATGGTAATTTTGATTTAGGAATTTATGGTTATCAAAACACGAATGATATATGGAATGCAAATGTGAAAATAACCTATACGCCAGCTTATGGAGGTAGTCAAAAATGGAATTTAAGTTATTTTATTAATTCAAAATCTTATCATTTAGGAAATACTTATTTTCCTTTTGATATGAATCATTATACTTATTTATTATTTAGCAAAGAAGAAGCTTCTATTCCAACCAAACAAAACAACGGCATATATAAGTTTGAAGATTTAAATAATAAATACATAAAGCCCACCTATTTGCACTTGAAATTACCTTGAAAATCATATGAATTTTAAAATAGCCTATATAAAATTTAATTTTTTATAGGCTAAATGTTTATTCACTCAATTTTAAGTGCAAAATACTCGTATAGGTTTTACCCTTATAGGTAGTTTTGAAAGTATATATTCCGTTGTGTTTTTTGTGAACAGGAATTTGGTTTGTATCATGATTATTTCCAAAATTACAAATCAATATTCCCCATTTATTTGAAGGAAATTGTTCACTTTTTCCATCGCCTTCTAAAATATAAAATCTCCCTTCTGTTCCATTTTTAAATGGATACTTGACGTTACCTCCATAAGCTGGTTGATAAGTAAAATTCATTAAAGCATTTTTTGCTTCTTCTTTATCATTAAAACCAAAAATATATAATTCCATAGTAGGATGATAATTATAAGCTTTAGTAATATGTATTTCTCTATAATGATTTTTATAATATCCTTGCCCTCCATAACCATTATTACCAAATTCTCCTATATTACAAAATCCCCCTTGACTACAACCATAGACACTTGTTTCTCCTATAGTAAAAAACAAATTTGAAACTTGTATTTTAGCACTTACTCTCAATGTTTGATTAATAGCTTTTAATTCTACATTTATGTCGGTTTTAAAGGGTTAAAAGAAAACATTAGAATTTAATCACAAACTAAAGCAAAAATAATTATAATTTTATTGTTTTAAGGATTTAACCAAATGGAGGCTTTATTAAAGTCGAAAGGAGGTTAAGATGAGTGAAGTTGTTATCTTTATGATCACTTTAATCACTCTTATCTTAGTCATTAAAAACTAAGATAAGAACTAATTTCTAATTTCTTAAAAAACATTTTAGAAAAACCCTGCTTAGTTTATCCTTAAAACATAAGCCTTCATATTAGCAGGGTTGAGGGCTTATTTATCATAATTAATTAACACTTGAACTTCAGCACCATATAAATAACATCTTACAGTTTGAGTATTAACAGCTCCTGCTTTTATATTAATTTTATTAACTCCTTTCCAATTTACTTTTTTATTAACTCCTATAAATCCATTTTCCATTGCTTTAGGGCTATCATAGCTATGCGTATAAATATCATGAACTTGAATAGCAAAATAATCATCAACTGCACTATATTTCCATTTAATTGTAACTGATTTTACTTTTTCAGGATTTGGTATATTATAGTCTCCTAAACTTATTGGTTGCCATGCCAACCAACCTCCATTACAAGTATAATTAGCAAAAGCATTTATCGGTATATTTGGTTGAAAATAAGGCTTTATAGAAATGTTTTTTATAAGTTTATCATCACTTCTATTGCTACTTACTTTTAAATTAATGCTGTTATTAAAGGGTTCAAAGATAACACTAGAAATTTTTAATAAGTTTCATTTTAGATATCATTCCTTTGTATTTAAAAGTAAAGTTATAAGTTCCCTTTGGAAAATGATTACCAAGAACAAGAAAACCAATAGGATTGTATCCCATATAAGTTCCGTCTAAATTATAGTATGGATCTCCACTCCACGCAGATAATAAATTAACTTCAAATTCTTTTTCTCTAAAACCTAACCCATCTCTATCTACTTGAACAATAACTTTTTGATTAATCATTCTTTTATCAAAACCAGCGATAGTTAAATAAGGAACACCACCATGCGAAGTATAGCTCGTAATAACTGCTGTAAGTCCATTGTTTTCATAGTATCCAATATATCTAGTTAAAAAATCTACTAAATATAATTTTTCAGGTAATGTAAAAATTACACTAATCTTGGCATTTACTTTCAATGTTTGATTAATAGCTTTTAATTCTACATCTATGTCGTTTTTAAAGGGTTCAAAGAAAACACTAGAAAATCAAATAAAATATTCAAAAATATAATATTTTTTCTTATGGTATTCAAATTCATATTTTATAAAACCATTTCTATGGCTACCTTCCACACAAGAATTAGTTGATTGTATTTCAATAATACCTTTTTCATTAAAATAAAATTTTTCTTTTGATATATTAGAATGTTCAGGCTTTATATGATCTCCAACACCTTTATAATCAACTATTTTCAATTCAATACTTTCTTGATAAACACCTCCACTAATAATAACTTTTTCAGGTAGCTTTCCAGTTCCAGCTTCAATATAAATATTTTGATTAACAAGTTTTAATATGATTTTAATTTCTTGATTTAGCTCTTTTCCTAAGCTTTTAAAAACTACATTAATGCTGTTATTAAAGGGTGATTTTCCTTGTCCACTTAAATAAGCCTCGCCTTTAGTATTAAATTTGTTATCTTTTGAGGTAATTTTTCCATCTCCACTTAAAGTCCATTCTACACTTGCATTTGGCTTTCCACCTCTCACTGTTACCTCAAATGTTTCATCGCCTACAAGCTCAGTTTTATCGCTTTGAATTGATAATCTATATTGATGAATAGGTGTTTTTAATAAGTTTGCAGGAGAATTTACATAAGTATCTCCTTTTTGAATATATTTAAATAAAGGATTAACTTCTTTAATTGAATAATCATTAATTGCTTTATAAGTCAAAGTAGCTTCTCCTTGGGCATTTGCTTTTACACTTGTTGTAGTAGGAATAAATGCTCCACTTGAAAGAAGTGTAACATTAGAATTTGGTAATAATCCCTGTATTACAAAACTGTAATTCTCTCCGTAAGTTACTTGTTTATCAACAGGACTATAAATTCCTTCTCCATTATATTTAGGAAATGTTTTTACACTTGGCGTAAATGTTCTAAGTTGATAAGTAATTGCTTTTGAAATATTTTTATTAATACTTTGGGCTGTTACACTAGGATTAGTTGTATAAGGTGTTTTAGAACTAAGTTTAGCAGTAGCTTCTCCTTGGGCATTGAAAGTTCTTTGCTCTTCACTTAAAGTTCCATGCCCACTTACACTCCAAGTTAAAGCTTGATTTGGTTTCCCTCCGCTTATAGTGATGATAGAAAAATCTCTAATTAGATTTTTTGATTTTCCATTAATATATGCGTCAATTTTTTCTTTTGAAGCACTTGCTGTTAATGGATATTGCTTAATTGCTATATTTTCCATAGTAAAGGTTTCTTTAATATCTCCAGTTTTTATAAAATTAAATTTTGGAGCAATATTTAATACATTTGTTTGATTTATTTTATTAAATGTCAGTGTAACTTCTCCGCTTGAATTTACCTGATATTTTGTTTGTTTAGCACTTACATTTGGACTTTCTACTATTTCAACTTCACTATCAGGCAATAAACCTTTAACCTTAATAGAGTAATCTATATCATAGTCTATAGTTTTTTGGAAAGTTCCATAGATATTTTTTAAAATAGGATATTCTATTGTTGGGGTAAAGGTTCTTAAATCATATGTTATAACTTTATTTGAATTTTTACCTACACCCGAAGTAACAATTTTAATAGGGGTTTTAAATGGAGTTTTTGAAGTTAATAAGGCTTTAGCTTCTCCATTTTGATCAAAGCTTAGTTCTTGATTGCTTAATGTGCCATCGCCAGTTAAATCCCATTCTACTTTTTCGTTAGGTTTTCCACCCATAACTTTAACTTCTGTATGATCTAAGATTAAATCTTTTGTAGGTAAGCCATTTTTATAAGCGTCAAGCTTATCTTTTTCACTATCCATTGCTAAAGAATATTGATAAAGTTTGATATTATCTTTAACTTCAATTTTATTTGCGATACTTTGATTATAAATAGCTGTAATTTCTAAATTCTTAACATTATAATCTTTGATTGCTTCAAATACTACTTTGCTTTCGCCTTTTTCATTTGAAGTGGTTTCTTTGTTATTGCTAATTCTTAATGTTTTATTATTCTGTGTATCTTTTGCTATCCATTCTACTTTAGTATTTGGCATTAATCCTGTAAGTTTAACTTCAAACTCACTCACATAATCAATTGTTCCATTTTCAAATGGAGTATTTGTAATTGGGTGCTTGTGAGTTGGTAAAATCATAGTGGCTTTATAATTTTTAACCTCTAATTCTTTGCTTTTTTCACTCACTAATTCATCATTAGTATTTTTAGCAAAGATTTTTACCTTACCATTATTTTCTAAACCTACAATTTTAACTTTGCTTTCGCCTTTATTATCTGCAATAAGTTGTAATTCTTTAGCAGTAGAGCTTTTGTTTTCATTTTCTAAGACAAATAAAGCTTTATCCTCGCCTTCTAATCTCCACTTTACATTAGTTTTATTTGGGCGTAAGTTTTTATAAGTAGCAATTGCTATTTCTTTATTTCCTATAACTTCTTTATCAATACTTAAATCATTATCGTTATTACCAAATACCATAATTTGTACAGGTGCTTTAAACTCAACTCCATTAACACTAGCAATAACTTTAACTTCTTCTTTATCTTTCATAGTATCATCAGCTTTATATTTGATAATAGCTTCACCATTGTTATCAGTTGTATCTGAAGTATTTGTTTTAATTAATTCACCTTTGCCTATTAATCTCCAAACAACTTTTAAATTATTAGCTAAATTTCCACCTGCTAAAGTGATAAGACTTTCTTCAAATCTTTCTATTTTTTCAGGATCTGCTTTAATTTTAAAATCAAGCTTTATAATTGAAATAGGAAATTTACCATTTGATTCGCCAGCTACTGCATTTAAATCAGTTTTTGGAGTGCAAGAACGAATAATTTGCACATAAACTTTTCCGCTATTGTCTGTGATATAGTCAAAACCTTTTTCAAATACTACACAAGAATGAGTTGGTGTAACTCTCATAGGAGTATTTTTTATTACTTCATCAAAGCCATTTTTTAATAATATACAATGTTTATCATTACCTAAATCCCCACAATAAGAAATATGATATTTATCCTGAGTTGCTCTATATTCAAGAACCATAGAATAATCTCTATCAATTAATTGAGTTCTAGTGCCTTCAATAGTATTACTAATTCCTGCTAGTTTTGGCTCAAATGCTAATTTCATAGCTTTTTCATCAAGTGGTATATTAATGTTTGCATTAATTGAAGTATTCTTTTTAGAACTTTCTGCACTTCTGCTATGACTTAAAGTAAAAGTTAGTGCAGGGAATGGAGAATATGAAATTCCCCCTTCATATATTAATGGATTTTTCTCTAAATCATCAACGCTATTTGCTCCAAAAACGCCTACTTTATCGCCATACCATTGTCCCATTTTTGCAAAAACTGAAACATTAATAAGAGAAGGAAAGGCATATTTTATTTTTGCGTCCCAACCATTTGCAGGGCGTTCTTGCACATAATCTTTTTCAAAATCATAACTATCTATCCAGCTACTTAATCTTTGATATACATTTGCATTAAATGCAAGTGTATCTACCATAGCTTCAGCACCTAAAGACATTCTTTTATGCCCTCTGCTAAAATCATGATCATAGACTGAGTTTAATCCTAACATAATATTACCTGAATTATTTAAAGCTATTGCGTTTGGATAATATCTTATACCCCCACCAAAGTGTCCTATGGTTCTATCATTAGCAAATTCGCCTATACCACTTTGTAAAAAATAAGATATTTTTGGATTATCTTCACTTACAATAGGTAAAAGTGCTTTAGCATTACCACTAAAACCACTTCTTTCGTTGTAATTAAATGAAAAATCTGTATTAATAGAAGTATTTAATGAATCAATAAATTCTTTAGCTAGTTCATTTGCACTTGCATTTAAATAAGAACTTGCCATATTTTTTACAATCTCTTCTTTGCTTTTGCTATCTTCACTATCATAAATAGCACCAGCTGTTTGAATAACTTTCATTACTTTATTTGAAAATTCTTGATCTTCTTTGCTTAAATTATCATCTTTTTTACTATCATTTAAAGCTTCTTGTGTTTTTAAATTTTCATTATAATAATTTGCATTTGTAGGGTGCTTTAGATAAATGCTTTCAAAAGGTTCTTTAATAATTTCTTTATCTTTAAAATTATTAGTATTAGGATATTCTTTAATGATTTTTTCATCTTCAAACTCAAGCCACTTAGCTGAAATATATTCTTCTTTATTAGCTAACTTAGCCCACTTAGTGCCAGTTTCATTAGTTATGATATTTTCAATATCTAATATTCTATTTTCTCTATAAATTTCAACTTGTTTGCTTTTTACATTTGGTTTTTCTCTTGAGATTATGCGATGGGCTTTTACTTTTGCTTTTCTTATAGTTTGTTCTTGAAAATTTGTATTATCTTCTTCGTTATTAATTTCTTTTAAATTATCATCAAGATTATTTTTTTCTTGAATTAGTTGTTCTTTTTTAGCAATTAATTCATTATTGTTTGAATTATTACTTAATTCTTTATCTATACTTCTGATTTCTTTGTTTATTTTTGCATATTTAGCATAGATTTCTTGCTCACTAAGTTCTTTACTATCTTTTTCTTCTTTTATAATTTCATTATTTATAATTTCACTAGTTTCATTAACTTGTGTTTCTTGTGATTGAATAGTGTTTGTGCTTTGGGTATTTTCCTCTTGAGTTTGTGCCATGACAATTGGTTCTTTAGTTTGATTATTATCATTTTGTAAATGATTGTTTTCTTCAATAGTATCAAAATTATTTTCTTCAAACTCAAGCCACTTAGCTGAAATATATTCTTCTTTATTAGCTAATTTAGCCCACTTAGTGCCTGTTTCATTAGTTATGATATTTTCAATATCTAGTATCCTTCCTTGTTTGTAAATTTCAACTTGATTACTATTTGCACTTGGTTCATTTCTTGAAACTATACGATGGGCTTTAACAGTAGCTTTGTAATTTGATATTTGGCTTATGCTGTTATTGGCACAATATTCGTGATTTGGATCGGCTTTGCAGTTAATAATAGTATCTACTTTTTTCTTTTTTACAATTGTTTGTTTTGTATTTTGTAGTTGAAAATCTCCTTGTTTTATTTTAAACCAGTGTTCTGTATAATCATGATATACACCACTGCTACTAACATAAGGAAAAACAACCATTTGTGCAAATAAAGGTTGTCTGTATAAAGGCATATTATTTGGTAATGGAGTGATATTTTCTTTTAGCGCTTCTTGTTGATTTTTTTGTGCATAAGAAGGTGAATTAACCAATAGTTCTTTGATGAGAGAATTCTTATTTAAAACTGCTTCTGCAAATACAAAACAACTACATATAGATAAAATTCCAATTGCATATAAAGATTTTTTTAACATTGTAAGCCTTTTAGATTATTTATAAAAATTATTTTTCATATTTTTTAGTAATCTTTCTATTCCACTACTTTTAGCTTCTTTATTAATTTGTTCTAGTGCATAATCAGCACTTACTTCGCCGTATGCAATAAAATATTTTTCATTTTCATCAGGTTTTCCTATTACATTTTGATAATCTTGAACTATGGGGTTATAATTTTGTATATATAAGATCGCTGGTACTTTTTTGATGTCAAATCGTTGTGTTATTTTTGGATTAATTTCTATATTAAATTTATAATGATTATCTTCATTAGAAAGATCAGAATTTTTATTTTTAATTAAAAGCTTTTGTATGTATTCTTGAGTAGGTTTTATATATCTTAAATCATTTCCAACTAAGCCTCTTAAAACAAAAGTAATATCTGTATTAACATTTTCTAGCAATTTGAAATAGTTTTGTATTGTTTCATCTTTTAAAGATGAGCTGATAATAATAAATATCTTTTCGTTTGGATTAAGGTATTTATTTGTACTGATAAGGTGTTTTGTTTCTTCCATTTGTTTTATCATATTTTTTGTGTAATCTGAATATTCTTCTAAATTTTGTTTAAAACCAAAGCTTTTATCATGTAGAATATAATTTTCATTTTTTAAAACTTCATTTTGCATTCTTTCACTTCTTCTCAATGAAGAAATTTCTTCAGCACTTTTTGAAGTATTTGTATCTTTCATAAATGTTATATCTTCATATGTTTTATTAAAATCAGTTTTTTTTATTTCTTGAACATATGAAAGGTTTAAGTCTTTTGAATTTTTATGTAATTCTTCAACAGAGATTTGACTTTGAATTTGTTCTTTGTTTTTAAGATACTTATCTTCAAATAATTCTTGTTTTGTTTCATTTGAAAATACAATAATGGGTAAAGCTATTGAAATAAATATTCTTTTCATGATTTTTCCTTGTTTATAACATGCAACATTCTCTTTTTTTAAAGAGCATAAAAGTAAAATTATCTCCCCCAGCTGGAAGATTTTTCAAAAAACTCCATAATAAGCCACTTTGTCCTATGGCTGAAGCAATAGGGTGTGCAATAGGGGCTAATATTTGCAACCTATAAGATGATTTTTTCCAAATAGGCATAGGGAATTCCCCGCATAAGCCAGCTTTTCCTGCACTTCCCCAAAGAATTAATTCTCTATGTAATTTATAAATCATGCTTGCAGCGACACTTGCGGCGTCTTCAACATAATCTTTATTTCCTGTGTTTCCTGATAAAGGATAGGCATTTCCCCAAGAGCCTTTGCACCAAAACAACGGATCAAGCGCTACATTAGCCTGAGAAGATACACTATCTGTCATACAAGTAAGATTGGTAACTGGATTTCCAAATAATAATGCTTCTGGGTTTATAAGAGCTGATAATTCATCATCTTGCCACAAAGGATCTACTTCTGTAAGATATGCTAAATCTATCCCATTGCTTGACATGCATAAAAAATCCATTAATACACCTAATACCTCTAAGACAGGATATATATAGTAGTGAGATTGATAAAAAACCCTTTGTCTATCAGCACCATCACCTTTTGTTCCCGAGCTAATACTACCCATAGAAGGCATTTCAAATCCCATACCCATAAAACAATAAGGATCTTTAACAACATCAATCATGCGATCTGGTTCAAAATATCCTATAGGTATTCCTATTCTAATGAATAATGGTGGTGGGGCAGGGCATATACATATAGGAGAGCCAACTACACCTTGAGGATCTGGCATAGGTCCATGTATAACTTGTATTCCTGCTATTGCGAGTGGAAAAATACATGAATAACAAATATCCGTTAGCGTATTTAATATTTGTGCTGGATTTGCATTGCAAACAGCTTTTGAATCTGTCGGATTTAAAAAAATAATACTAGCTGTAATAGCGCTTAAAATATACTTTTTTATTTTCATTGATAACCTTTTGTAAGATTATTTTCATTTAAACAAGGAAGGCATATTTCTTGTACTTGTATTTTTTGTCCAACTTGTTTGATAATACTTGGTGTTTTTTCTATTTTCAAAGCTTCTCTTATTTGTGGTACAAGATAAAATACAGGTTTTTTTATATCTTGCATTAATTCGTAGTAGTTTCCATCTGATAATAATAATCTATAAGCAATAGAATCAAAATCGCTATTTTTATACCATTCTATTTCTCTTGGATTAGTTCCATCGATTACAACCATTGCATAAGAAATTTTTACATATTGCGCAGGGTTAAATTTCAACCCTTTTGCATAGATTATTTTTCCGTTTTGGTCTTTTATATCTTCTTTTAGCGTGTATGTTAAATCAGGATAGAAAGTTCTATCTTCTAAGGCAGCCTTTAACGGTATCAATCCTTTAGGCTTATAATTTTTAGCCTTTTCTTTCATTTGTTCTCTTGCTAGATTAGCTCTCTTTTGGATTTCATCTTTATTATTAACCAAATGCTCTTTAAATAATATAAGCATATCTTTCTCTGCAAAATCTTTAGTCTGCCCAAGAAATAATTCATTGCTAGCTAACATACTGCAATAGCACAATAATGAGCCAAATAAAATTTTTTTCATCATTTGTCTTTCTCCAAAATTGCATTGTCAAATAAAAATAAAGTATTTTTGATTATTTCTTCTCTATTTGCTAGCCCAGCTTTTACTCTTTGCCAGATAGCTTCACCTTTTGAGTTCTTATAAATAAAAAAACTTTCAGGAGTTGTAGTGAGATTGAATTTCTTAATAAGCTCGGGGCGCTTATCTGTATCTATATATTCAACATTAGCACTATATTCTCTTATTAAAGAATCATAAACAAGTTTTTGTTTTTCATTAATATCTTTATTAAAGCCACTTTGAAAAACCACAAACGACAAATCATTCTTATGTTCTTTAAAAAAGGTATTAATTTTTTCATCTCTTGCTTTAAATTCAGCACTTCTGCTAAATTTATCTGAACCTATTTCGGGATATTCTAAATTTGGATCTTCTAATAAATTTAAAGCCCAAACTTTTGCAAATTTTTCAGATTGATCTGTTTGCCACTTATTCATTATTTGTAGAGTTTTAACATTATCTTTAGTTGGATTCATGACAGCAATTTGTCTTACTTTTTCAAATGTTTTAGTAAATTCTTCAGCACTATAACTCTCTAATGAATCTAAAAGAATTGATTTTATAAACAATTCATCTTTACTAGCGTTAATATCATTGGTTTTATTGTTTTCTATTTTTTCATAATAAAACCAGCCTTTTTTACTTTCATCAAAAAAGCTAGAGCTATTTAAGTGTGAAATACAGCACAAAACAACAAAAAATGTTTTTTTAAACAAGATTATATCCTAAAAATAAACTTAACTATTTTATACAAAATATAGAAAATTATAACATATTGTTATTAAATTGAATAAAAAGTTCAAAATAGTTAAGCTTTAATAAAGTTTTAGAATGTATGTTTTAAAATGTAGTGTTAATTTTATTTTTAAAATTAAGTAAAAATAAATTATTTTTAATTTAAAATTATTATAAAATTATCTTACTTAGTATTTTTAAGCTAGCAATTAGCTGGAGCTGTGATCCTTTTATGATTTTAATAAATTATAAGGAGGTAATCATGATTAATCTTGATTTAATTATCAAAATTAACTTAACATTATCATTCTTGTTTTTTACGGAAATAAAATTGATATTAGTTGGATCGCTAGCTTAAAAATACTCTCATTTTTTTCTTAAAATATATCTTCATTTTTTTAAAGAGTTATGAAAAAAATATCCAAAAAATTCAAGTTAATTTTTTTCTTAAAAAAAACAAAAATCGCTCCCTTTATTTTGATAAAAAAATCTAGTAAAAAATGGAAATTTTAGCCGTCTTTTAAAGCTTTATTTTTTGGGCTTTTATAGGCTAAAAATTTATCAAAAAATAACTCATTTTTTAAAATAATCACTACTCCATGCTAAGCAGATATACCGTTTTCGTTACCTTTAGCCTAAAAAGTATATATTTCGTATATTTTGATAAATTTTTGGTGTATTTTTTATAGATTTTTATAAAATTTGTCATTTTTGTTAAAAATAATCGTTTTTGCAATACATTACTTCGTAAGTATTAGATTATATGTTTTTGTTACCTTTAGTATTTTTTTGAGATTTGCTGTGTTTTTTTAAAAACGCAACGGGTTTTGATTTTGTAATTTTTGTATGATAAAATATCACAAATTGTTGTTAAAGAAAAAGGCAAACACACCCATGATTAAAAACATATTTTCTAAAAAAATCATATCTGCTGATAATCCTAAAGATGAGATAAAACTAGATGAAGCTCCTACGCAAAACAAAAGTGATAGATTAGAAAAAATAATTCACACTTGGGTAGTAAATTGCACTAAATATTCTTTAAAAAATCCTTATGATACAAGACGCATTAACAGAAAAAATGGCTGTATCAAATTTGTCTTAAAAGTATTTAACAAAACCAAAAATGAAGGTGCTTTAATTGGCATTAGCTCTTCACTTTATGATAAATATAAAAATCTCTATAAATCAAAATTTGCTAGAGTAAAACAATCAAGTAAAATAAAAAGCTTACAAGAAAAATATCCTGATTTAGATATTATCAATGCTTATAAATATGCCATATTAAGCAATAAATGCGCTTTATTAAATGAAGATATTGAAGACTTTGAAAATATTATAAAGATTTTATTGCAATTAAATACCGCTAAAAACAAACAAAAACAAGTCTAAAATCAAAAATCTACTATAAAGCAATATCAACCTAGCATTAAATAATTAAAATCGATTTATAAGCTTGTTTTGTTAGATTATGAAAGATTGTAGATTTTGTTTAGTAAAACTTAAGTTAATTATCTTGAATAGCTTCATCATATTCAAAAAGCTTTTTTAATTCATCTTTACTTTTTGATTTAAGCATATTGTAAATGCTAAGTCTATAATCTTCTTTCTTTTTCCATGATTTTATAGTAGCAAGTGGCATACCAGTTATTTTTGAAAGTTCTGTGTCTTTAATTTGTTTTTCTTGTTCGCTTCCTATCATATTTCTTCCTGCTGATTATTTTCATAATGTTTAATTGCTTTATTGTCGCTTATAATACCGATAACAAAAATGGTTAAAAAAACTATTGGAACTAAAATATTCCCAAAAATTATGGATAAATTTGAATAATTTTCTGTCTTCCACAATATTATCCCCATAACAATTAATGATATTACGCAAGCCATATATTTAATTTTTCTTTCCATTTTGATCTGCTCTATAGAACTCATCAATCCTCCTATTGTTTTTTATTGCATATATTATACTTAAAACTAAATCAAAATATACAAGAAACAAGGCTTTGTTTGCCTCTTTTCTTTTTTTGATATATCTTGAATGATTAATTCTTAGAATAATCATTTATCAAATTTTCTATATTTTCATTTTTTTCCTTTAATTTTATTTGTTCTTTTTGTTTTTCTTGAAGTTTCTCTTGCTCTTTTTTTAAGTTTTCTTGATGTTCTTTTTTTAATTCTTCTTGTTTTGTTTTTAATGATGAAATAACATATTTAAGATAGTCGTGGCAAGTTTCTCCATTATAATTGTTTCTTTTGCAAATCCCAAAGCCTAAAGTATTTACAGGGTAGCCATCGTTACTTAAATAAGCACTTAGTGTTTCTTGATTAATAATATTGTTTTCTTTTAAAGAGTTGATAAATTTTTCATCAGGCTTGGCTGAAAAGATAATGTGTATTATTATAATGGAGCCAAAAGTCAAATATAAAATTTTAAGCCATTCCGTAGTAGTAATATTATTTATAATAAAACCTTTTTTCTTTAAAAAAAAATAAAAAATAACTATTGTTATTAAGAAGAAACAAAATAGAAAACCGCGAAAATCCAAATCTAATATAAAATTTAACATTTTCATTCCTTGTCTTTTGCTTTAAAAGAATTTTCCACTATGTTTTCAATGTTTTTGTTTTTATTGTTTAGTTCAAATTGTTCTTTTTGTTTTTCAAATTGCTCTTTTTGAAGTTTTTTTGATGTTCTTTTTTTTAATTCTTCTTGTTTTGTTTTTAATGATGAAATAACATATTTAAGATAGTCGTGGCAAGTTTCTCCATTGTAGCTAGTCATTTTGCAGAATCTAAAGCCTAAAGTCTCGTTTTTATTTAATTTTTCTAATAATTCTTGGCTAATATTGTTTTCTTTTAAAGAGTTGATAAATTTTTCATCAGGCTTGGCTGAAAAGGTAGCAAGAATAAGAAAAAAACATATAAAAAATAAAGAAATAATCACTTTTATATTGAAATAACGATAAAATCCTAAAGATACAATAAGTAATGGAGCCATTATACTTCCTATTAAGTATTCTAAATCTAATATAAAATTTATCATTTTAAGCCTTTACCTTAGCACTCTTTATCATATGGATACAGTTGTTTAGATAATCTGCCCAAATTAAACCTATTAAAATATATAGCAAAAAACTATTATTTAAATCGCCAAAAAATAATTCAAAAAATTCTTCTTTCAATATTAATAAAAACCCTATGCAAAAAACAACTGATAAAAATGCTACAACGAAACCATAAATTATTACTATTCCGCAATAGTTCATAAAACTCGTATTATCATCTACCAAAGGCAACTCATCAGGATGTGGTATCAAAAACATTAAATACAAAAAATATGTGTTGATATAAACAAAAATAGAGTCAAAATATCCCTTATCAAAAGAATAAAAATCAACCCCTAAAAATGTTAAAATTTCAACTTTATAAATAATTAAAATTGATAGTGAAATCATTATCAAAATTTTGAGTACCTCTTCACTGTAAGATAGTTTTAGTTTTATTTCTTTGTCATTCATAATCAATCCTTTATCTATTTTAATTTTCAATATTCTAAAAGCTTATGGTTTTCGTGGATATTGCCCATAATTTCTAGTTCTGTTAACTGAAATTCACTTATTAAATCTTCATCATATTCTTCACCATTATCACCACATTCAACTAAATAGAAAGCTCCTTCTTTTAAAACAACTTTATATTTAAAAGCTTCACCTTCTGAACAATCTTCAAATAAATACAATATATCATTCTCATATATTTTTTCACCATTTTTGTCATAAAGCCCAGTCCATAGTTCTATTTCAACTCTGTCACTTGGCATTTGAATTTCATCTTTAAAAGTTTCATTAATTCCGTATTCCCTTAAGTCTGTGCTAAATGGTAAAAAAACTTCATTTTCGTTTTGATATTTTTTTATTGAGTATGGAAAACTATCAATATATTTTTTGTTATGATTATCCCAAACCCTAAAATCAAAGTCTTTTAATTTCATTCTTCAATCCTTTTTAATAAGTTTTTATTCTCGTGGATATTACCGATGATTTCAATGGTATATGCTTCATCTTCAACTAAATAAATTAAAGAACCCATATAGTCTCCATTTTTTCCCTCAAGATAAAAAGTTCCTTCTTTATGAATGCTAATTTTTGCTATAAAGCAATCATATGGACTTTTCATTCTAACAATATCATTCTCATATACTTTCTTACCATTCCTATCTATGATTCTAGTCCATAGCTCTATTTCTACATCTTTACCAATAAATTCTGATAACATATTCTTAGCGTGTTCTCCAAGTGTATATTTTGATTGACACTTACAATCTTTATTACCACAACTCTTATGGTTTTCATCCCAAATCCTAAAATCAAAGTCTTTTAATTTCATTACTTATCTCCTTTAAAAATTTTTAAAAAGCATTTATTGCTTTTTTCATTTTCATACTCTTTTACAAGTTTTTTAATATTTTTAACTAATTCACTTTTTTCTAAAATTTCTGTAATTTCATCATCTAATCTAAAACTTATATCTTCTTTTCTACTTTCCACAAGTGCCAATGTTTCAACTAAATTATTACTTATAACCTCACAAAGTTTTTGAGTTAAAATATCTATATCATTAAGTATATTTTTAGTCTTTGAATTTTGATTTGCACCAAAAAGATAATATCTTTCCATTTTTCCACTTTGAAATATTTCAAAGTATTCTGTATATTTTTTTCCATTAAAAATTTCAAGTGCAATAAAATTTTCATCTTGAAATATCCTAAAACTCTTAATCGTTTCAGCTACAATATAGGTATTATTAATTTTAACTAACTTCATTTTTCAAATCCTTTCTATAAATATTTTGAATTCTGTTTAAAAAAGATGAGCTTCCAAACTGCAAATATAATCATCACTATATTCAGGTTCTTTTTTATTTGAGAAGGGGTTTAAGCATAAAGTTTCCCTAAACTCATTAAATTCTTTTCTGCAATATTCTTTAAAATCATCTTCACTAGCTATTGCAAATCCTTTGCTTTTTGAGCCAAGAACAGATTCTTTTTCCCATAGAATATCTTTTCTGATGATTTTATCACTATTATAATCAACTCTAAAACAAGGTTGAAAATAATAAGTTTCATATCTTCCTAGTATTTGATCAAAAGCATTATTTCTATCATAATTTTCTCTTTCATAACTAAACCTTTTAACTATTATGTTAAATTCCCCATTTTCATTTGGAATTTTTAGAAAATCTCTACTGCTCATATGTCTCCTTTAATTGTATTATTATTTATGCTTTTAACAATTTCTTGCCACTCTTCAATGCTTTTGAAATTGCTATTTAACTCATTTAAAAGCTCTATAACTTCGTTATTATTTAGCATTTTGAATAATTCCTTTATTCAGATTTTGATTCTTTATTTTTTATTTTAAAACATTCTAGTGCTATTCTATCTGTTAAAATTGATGTGTTTTCATTCATATAAGAATACATACCAAGTTGTCTTAAAAGATGATTCAATATAGGTGGATATTTAGATTTATCCTTAATCTTATCAAGTAAGCAAAGAATTTTTTCTTTAGCTTCTGCTTCCCCGTTGTTAATTATAGTTTCATGTATTTTTACACATTCATCAAAAATTTGTTTATTAGTTATCACTTTATGCTCCTATTGTAGCTTGCAACCCTCATAATCAGCTTTATACCATTTTGATTTCGCCTCATCTGAAGTATCTTTAACAAACTTCTTTAACTCATTATCATAATAACCTGTGCGACTTTCAATCTCTTTTATAGTTTCGATCATGCATTTATAGAAATCAAAGCCTAATTTTTTGCAAGTTTGCTCTAAGTAAAGTATAATAGCAGTTAGATTATATTTGCTTATATCTATTTTGCTATCATCATCATAACATATAAAATCACTAACGCACCTAGTAATATATGCTATATTAGCAGATGTAATAGTATAAAATCTAGGCTCATAATCTTTTAGCATTTTATAAGTAAAATCAAAAGCATTAAAGCAAAATACTGCAATATCACACAAAGCGTCAATTCTTTCTAAGTCGTTTTTAGCTCTAAAGTACTCGCTAACTTTTTCAAAAGCATTACCTAAAAACTCTGCTTGTTGATTTTCATAGGTTAAATGCCTTATTTCTCTATATTTAGTTAATCTTTCTTTAATTTCATTAAATTGTTTTCTTATCATTTTTCGCCTTTCAACACTTCTTTTATTTTTACCAAAAGAATTTTTAAATCCATAAGGTTATCCCTTAATTCATCTTCATCACATTCTTCCATGTAGTTTACAAGCTCTAAACATTCTTTATTGATAATTTCTACTTGATTTAGCTTACTTGTGTTCATTGTATTTTTCCTTAGCTATTAGAGTAATCATGTAGCAAGAATTGTCTATATTTAACTTTTCTTTTTTACATATTTTTGCAATCAATTTTCCTATCTTTTTGTAATATTGCTGTGTTTGTAAATCATTTTTAGTGATAAGTAATTCAAATTCACTTGACATTTTTTTTAATCCTTTATTGTGTTTTGGTTTTATAATTATATAAAGAAAAAACTTAAAAAAGTATATATTTCGTATAAAAATATATGTAATATATACTTATATAAAATTAACAATAAAATTATTATTTATTTTAATTAAAAAACACAAAGTCCTATAATTTAGATATTTAAAGCTATTAAAAAGTCCTTTATATATCCCCAAAAAGTCCTTTATAAATGTTAAAATATTCAATTTTTAAGTAAATATTAAGTATAAATATTTTTATTTTTGTTTAAAGTCCTTTATATATCCCCAAAAAGTCCTTTATAAAGAACTTTAAAGTCCTTTATATATCCCCAAAAAGTCCTTTATATATCCCCAAAAAGTCCTTTATAAATGTTAAAATGTATTCAAAAATATAACAAATTGTTATATAATATTGAAATTTTTTTTCTTAGAAAGGATTCAAAATGCAAACACAAAAAATTGCAATAGATATAGGTTATGGTGATACAAAAGTATTTTTCAATGACAAACTTTTTAAATTTCCATCAGCAATAGAGCAGGTTAGACAAACACAAGTTGATCTAAAAGAAGAAAAAGTTGATGTATATTCTTACAATGGGGTGCATTTTAGAGTAGGTGAAAAGGCTTTATTGAATGCAATAGCTACTAGGGGTTTTAACTTCTTAACAAAATATTCCCCTTTATTAGTATTTCATGCTTTTAAATTAGCTGGAGTAGATTTAAACAAACCTATAGAGTTAGCCACAGGTCTTTCTTTATTAAATTTTCATAAATCAAAAGAATTTATAGAGATATTAAATGATTTTTCTATCAATAAAGAATATATAAAACTTGATGTTACATTGTTTGCTCAAGGACAGGGCATTTTTTTAGAAAATAAAAATGAGCAAGATGAAATAGTAGGTATTATAGATATAGGCTATAACACTTTGGATTTCTTAGTATTTGATAAAGATAGTCCAAGATCTGATTATTGCTTTGCTAATCAAAATGGAGCTAATAAGATTATAGTTGATTTGCAAAAAATGCTAACAAAAGAATTTAAAGCAAATATTAGCGAGCAAGAAGCTAAAAAAGCTTTTGTTAATAAAAGCATTAAGGTTTTAGGTGAGGTGGTTGATTTGGAAGATACCATTAAAACCATGACTTTTTCTTATATGGATATGATTTTAGATGAAGTTTATAACAACTGCAATGATATTTTAGTAAGAGCTGATAAGATTATTTTAGGCGGTGGCGGTGCTTACTTTTTAGATGAAGAGAGTATAAAAGATAAATACTCAAATATGATTATGGCAAAAACTCCACATGAGTTCTCTAATGTAAGAGGATATTTTTTAGGTGCATTTAAAGAATAAAAAGGAATAAAATATGGCTGTATCAACTTCAATAAAAATTACAATAAACAATGAAAAAGTTAAGGAAATATTAGATCAAGTTCCAAAGGTTATTAGGGGAGCTTTTATTGAAAATGCTATTTTGGATTTTGCTTCAAGAAATCCAAAAATAGAGTTTCATTTTGATGGTGTTACTAAGACTAAAAGAACACGCAGAACAAAAGCTCAAATGCAAGAAGCTAAAAACAATAAAACAAACACTCACGAAGATACTTGCAAATCAATAAATAATGATAACAAAGAAGATGATAAAGCAGGAAATAAAAAAAATCGAGTGATGTTTAATTTTGATAAAAAATAAAAAAAAGTAAGGATAGTATTATGGATTTAATTAATTTGTTTTTAAATTTATCTGATATTGGACTGTTTATATTATTTTTTATATTAGCTATGTTGCTTTATGTATTTTTTTCTTTTACAGACAATTTTTTTCTTTTTAGAGTGATCTTTGCATTATTATTAATAACGACTGCTAGTTTTTTTGCTATAAAAAAGGATAATATTATATTTATGCCTGATAAATATTATGTAGAAAAATTAGTCAAGAAATATGATTTAGACAACATTAAAGACAAAGAGTTGTTTAAATCAGTATTAAAATCTCAAACAATTGGATTTGCAGTTTGTTCATTTAGTAATTACGAAAATTCTTTATGTGTTGAATATTTAAAATATTTTGAGAAAAAACTCATTGAATATAAAAATGGAAATACTGAAAATATAGATAAGTATTTTGGTGATAATCAAAGAACAAAGGAGGCGGACAATGAATGAAAAAGTGATGGCATTACTACAAAAAGATGTTGAAAAAAGTTCTTCCATATCTGCGAACCCATTAATTAAAATCTCTAAGGAGTAAAAATGAAAAAAATAAATGCAATTATTCATATTCTACTAACCATCTTGTTTTTAATTTGGTTTTTTAATAACGAGGAGTTTATATCAAGATTAAAAATATTGATATTAGATTTTTTAGCTATAAATAATGATGAAAACTCATTTAATCCTGTAATAAATATGGTTATTATGGCTCTGGTAATGCTTATAATAGTGATTATATTTGCATCATACAAATTTTTTGATAGTTTATTTTCAAATAATAAAGAATTTATTTTTTATGCACCTTTACTCGCAATACCAATTTACTGCGTCTTTTTTGGTTTTATAATTACGATTTTTTTTGGGGGCGACGAAACTTACGCACTTTTTAATTCTGACAATGGTTATGTAGTAGAAAGAGGCAATGATATTAAGGTTTATTATAAAGGAAAATTAGTGAATGTAGCTAATGCTATCCATTTTAAATCTTACAAAGAAAGCTTTGAAAATGGAGTTTTTAAAATCGATTTTTTTGATAAAGAAGACAAAATTTTAATGCAAGTTTTTTGTGGCGAAAACAATGAAAGAAGTTGCAGGGTGGTAGGTAGGTAAAAATTCAAACAATAAAAGTTAATTATATAAAGGATAATCAAATGAAATTAATAAAATCGCTAAAAAATAAAATAATATTTTCTCAAACAAGTTTTGATATTAGTATGGTTTTGGCAATTTTTTCCCCTATTTTTATAGTGCCTTTTTTGATATGTTTAAGCGATTTAGAAGAAAATTCCAAAAGTCAAATTATACTCGCATTTGTTTTTATTTGCCTCTATATCACTTTTGTGTTAGCTCTTTGCCTAAAAGAAGAATTTGAAAAATCAAGTTATGATTTTATTTCAAAGTTTAATAAAACCTTAGAAATTGAACTAAAATATGAGCTTGAAAAAATTAATTATAGCATTGATATCAATGCTATAAATTTTATATCTTTTGCTTTGATAAAATGCAAAAATGATTATGAGAAAGGCAAAATCGACAAAGATTTTATCAATAAAACTAAAGAGTATTATATTAAGCTATTTAAAAAGTTAATAGCTGAAGAATTAAAATTACAAAATAAAGAATTGATTTTAAAATCAAATCAAAACGAAATTTTGAAAATTATGCAAGATAGGCATTGATTAAAAGATTAATGCGGGATATGTTTATTTTGATTAAGAAGAGAAACTTTTTAAAAGTTTTTCTTTTTCTATAAAACCCGTGATATTTTTTCTATATATAGCGCAAACAATAGCTTTAATATAATCAAGATCATAAGCAGAAATATTTTGCAATTCTTCTACTAAGCTTAAATCTTTATCAAGTTCTATCATCTTTCCTTGAATTTCTAAAGAATCTAAATTAATCTTATAATCTCTAAAAGAAACAATATCATCTTGAATGCTAAAATCTATATTGTCAATTTTAAAATCAATTAAATTAAGTAAATAATATCCATTTACCACAAAATCTTTTAAATTAATAATATTGTTGAATATATCCTTCAAAGAAGTATGCTCATTAATCTCATCTAAAATGCACTCATAGTCAGTATCTTGTAATTGTCCTAAATCATCATAATAGAGAATTTTTCCACTTTCACAAAGAGCTAAATTCTCATCAATTAAGAATATCTTTTCTTGATCTTGAGTTGTCTGAGGTAAAATGTTAAGCATAAATATCCTTATTGATATATTTTATTGGTTCTTTTTAGGTTTAAAAAATTTAGCGATTTCACTTTCGCTAGAGGTTTTTAAAATTTTATAAATACGGTATATAAATTTTCTATCTTTTTCTTTTTTCCATTCATTTAAAGTTGATAATGGTATTCCCGTTATTTCAGATAATCTAGTATCACTTAAGCCTTCACTAGCCATTTTAATCCTTAAAAAAATATATTTTAATTATATCAAATTTGCTTTAGAGTTTTCATTTCTTCTTTGAGTAAAACTATAGATATAGGTTCTAAATATTCAATATTTAAATCTTTATTGATTTCTTTGATATAACAAGATGTTTCTATTAAAAAATCATTCCATGCTTTAATAGTGTTATTAGCCTTATCTATATTAATAGAATTTCCCGCATTTTTTCTTATTAATGTAAAAATCTCATCTGTTTTTTTAGCTAAATCAAGTAAAATTTTCGCTTCTTTACTTTCTAAAATAACAATTTGCGAATCTCTTTTATTTAGTAAATGTGTTTTTTTATTTTGTGGCATTTTTTTCTCCTCTATATTTTCCTATGTTGTATTTTTTTAAATCAGATTTTTCTTTAATTTTTTCAAGCTCATAAGAATCTAGATTAAAAGCAAGTTTGGCTTCAAATGGAATGCAAGAAAATACTTCTTTTTCACCATTTTCATAGATGTAAAATAAAGATTCATAAAAGCCACTATCTGTATTTACAAACCAAACTAATCTTTTATCTTCATCTTGATGATTTTTATAATATTTAATTAAAAAATTAACCTTTCTATCCAAACTTTCACTATCACCACCGATTAGCTCTCCTAGTATTTTAATTAAACATGATTTTTTAAAAAGAACAAAATTTTTATGAGAGATAGAATTAATTTCATTTTTTGTTCCATAATATTCTATTGTATTGATTTTATTCTTTAATTTATCAAGAAACAGTTTTTCTATATTTTGTATATCAAAACCTTCTTCTGCGCTTTCATCGGTTTTTAACTGTAATATTTTTTCTTGATTTTCTTGGGCTGTCTTGGTTTGTAATTTGTCTTTTATTTGAGTAATTATTTCTTTTGACTTGCTAGATTTGTCTTCGTTATGCGTTTTTGATTCTTCTGTGGTGCTATTATCTGATATGGATATTTTAGAATGTTTTATCTTTTTATAATCTGCATAATGAATAAAATTTGTTTCTTTGTTTTGTATATGATCAAATAGCTCTTTGATGATATTTTTCATATATGTTTTATCTAAATATTCTATATCTTGCAAGTTGATAAGAATTGTTTTGATAAAAATGCCTTCTTCTGTACAGAAACTAATTATAGGTGTGAGAATATTTGCCATTATTTTGTTTTTTGATTTTTCTTGGATTAACATAATAAGCTTATTATCTTCATTGCTAAAATTTATAATACTTTCATCTTGAATGAATTCTTTTATTGCTGTAGATTTTAACTGCTCATCTTTGCTTTTAATAATTAAAAGAGAATAATTGTTTTTTTCTTCTAAAGTTTGCAATTGCGTAAAAATATTTTTTCTAAAGGTTACTGCTTTATTGCTTTCAAAAGCATTGTATTTTACAAGATAGCTATGTATTTCTTTTTCTCTTGTTTGTTTATCACAATCAACCAAAAGCTTTAATAATACATCTTCTTTTGCTATAGCTCCTGAGTGATGATTTATAACAGCTTTAGCTATTTGATCTAAATTTGGAAGAGTTTTAAAGCTATCGTATAAAATAATGTTTGAAATAACATGATGAGGTTGTTCTTTTAATGCTATAAAATCTTTACTTTTATCTTGCATTTTGTATTTTTCTATTTTACCTATATCATGTGCTAATGCTGAAATAATGGCTTGTGCTAAAATATCTTTTTTCTTAAAATTTTTGTTACTTTCAATAGTGTCAATAGTATTTCTTGCTACTTCAAGTGTATGATCTAATAAGCTTATGGTATAAAATATATCAAATCTAGTCTTACCATCAAGAGTTAATGGCTCTACGATATTTTTTAAATGCCCAAAACCATATGTTGCGTTTGGGTCGTTTTTATTTGGCACAACGCTTGGAGCTTTTGAATTATCCTCTAAAATATGTAAAAGTTTTACTATGGCTTTTAATTCTTCTGATTCTAAAATATTCAAATAAGGCTTTATAGATTTTTCCAAAAATAGGATAATATTATCGTTTTTAAAATGTGCTATTGATAACAAATCTTCGTTTTTAGTATGAGCTAATGGTTGATATTTTCTTTTTAGACTTTGTTTTAACGGATCATTTAAAATAATACTTTCTTCTTCAATCCAAAGCTTTGATAAGTCTTTTATGTGTATAACTTGCAATTCGTCTTTTTTTGAGTTTTTAATGTGCTGATTAAGCTTATGGTTTTGATAATAAATAAAAGATAGGAGTATAATTTGTTCTATGATTAAAAATATAGCGATTTCTCTTTGGTATATATTAAAAAGATAATAATAAGTCTGAGAATTAAACAATAAAGATAAATTTGACTTTTGGACTCCTATGTTTATATTTAAAAGCACAAAAACAAATAATAAAAAGCCTGCAATAGAAATTATAAAATAATATATAAATTCCCTAACTTTTTTGTGTGTATAAATAAATTTCATTAAATTTTCTATAATTTCTAACACTTATATACCTTTATTTTGAAGTAAGATCAGGCATTTGAATGAGTAATTTTCCATCTTTAACTCGGAGTGTTTTTCCTTTAAAACGCCCTTCAAAACCAAAATAATAAAATTCCCTTTTTTGTAGATTTGTTACATCATCAATTTCAATATTTAACTCTTCAACCTCTCTAGAATTAATTCCTCCATTTAAAGATAAAAAATAGGAAAAATCTTTTCTTTTTCCGCCTAGATCTGAGATTACTTTTGCTGATTTTGTATCATTTAAACGCATGATGATTTTAGTATTGGTTAATTCTAATAGTTTGTTGGCAGCGTCTTGTCCTATTTCTTCAACTATATCAGCCGTAGATTGAGTTAAACCCATCATGGCAACCTTTGCGCCTCTAGCTTGAGCATAAATAACCTCTATGCCCCTATACAAAGAAGAGGCGGCTTCATCAATGTATATTTTTAATGGGTGTTTGAATTTTCTTCCTGATGAATAAATTCTACCAACGCAAGATTGAATCATAGATAGAGTAACTTTTGAGATAATACTTGAAACTTGTCTTGTAAGTAATGATCCAGTCATTACATATAAAATAACACCTTCATCTTTTTCAAGGCGATTTATAAAAACATTATCAAAAGTATTTCCCATAATTTTTCCCACATTACCTGTTGTCATTTGAGTAAGTGTTGTTCTTAGGGTGGAAGAAACTTTGGAAAAATAATCAGCTGGTGATTCTATAACTCTTGTAAGAGTTTCTAAAATTTTTTCAAGTTCTCTTTCTTCTTCTGTATCATCTTTTATGTTTTCGAGTGTTTCTCTTAAATCTTTTAAACCATTATATGAAGCTTTTGATGATACTTCATCAAAATTTAAAGCACTCTCATCTTTATTATATCTTCGTATAATCAAAAGAGATTTTACAATCACTGTTGTTGTTTCTAGTGCGATATTGTAAAAAAACTCATCTTTTGCAGGAACGCTAGCAACTATATGAGAAATGATTTCTTCTTCCATAGAATAATTTTTTAAAGGATTTATCTTTATGGAATAATCAGGATATATTGGGCTTAGAAACAATAAATCTTTTTCCCTATTGTGCTTTTTTGCTATTTCTGTAACTTTGGAAAATAATCCTATATCACCTTTTGGGTCAATAATTACAATATTGTTTTGTTTTGGTATATCTTGTTCAATTAAGCCTTCAATTAATCTTGTTTTACCAACCCCAGTTGATCCAAATACAAAAGAATGGTTAAAACAATTATCATCTTCCAAATAAATATCAACAAGCTTTTCGCGTTTTTTATCATCAAGCGAAAAACCTTTTCCTATGAACATTTTATTATTTAAAGTATCTTTATTTTTATTGAAAAATGACATTTTAAACCTTAGTATTTTTCATATTCTTCTTCTATTTCTAATTTTTGTTTTTTTCTTACAAAGCCTTTGTAAAATATTGTGAAATAAGGTAGTAGGGCAAAAATAATCATAGAATAAAGAAAATAATGCGCGCTATCATGTAAGGAAGGAATTACAAATCTATAATAAAAAACATAAAGCTGTTCTACATTAATACTAGGATTAAACCACTGCGCTAACCATAAAGTCCAGTCTGTCCAGCTATAAATAACACTTGGATTTTCCAAAGAATAAGATTTTAAAAACATAAAAAGATAAAATATTCCAACCCCTTTTAAAATAAATGTAAAGCTTCTGCCATTCATTAAAGAAAAGATTGCTCTTTTTGTTAGCAAGCCCTTGTAGTATTTTGAAATATATGCCATAAAAAAAGTCGAAGCTATCAAAGGTCCATAAGTGCTTATGCTTATTAAAATATTTTCCATATTTGTTGTTTCTTTTCCTAAGAAGTAGTATTTGTAACTTGGGTATAAAATTTGTAAAAAGCATATTAAACCAGCAAAAATAAAACTTTCTAAAAAGCCACTCTTAAAACCTATTTTAAAATAATCAATGATTTGTTCTATGGTAAAATATTCTTTTGGAATCTCTTCGCTTCTTTCTTCAATAACATGATATCTTTGAATTTCGCTTAAGGCATTAAATATATTTCTACCGCTTGCAGAATTACTTTTTTTAATATCATCAAATTTTATATTAGGGTGTGCAAATCTTCCAGAACCATAAGAATTAAAATCACCTATACCGCCTATATTTTTTTCATTCATTTTATCTCCTTAGTTCAATTTGAATTTTTTCATTTGTTATTTTTGCTAATTTTTTAATTTGCGCTTTATTTGGTTTGTGCATACAATAAACTAAAACTTTATCTCCAGCTATTTTTTTAGCATTATAAACACCACAATCTTTTAAAATTTCTTGCGATTCTTTTAAAATAACACTGTCATGCTTGCGATCTAAAAATAACTCAATCCCGCTTTTAGTTTTTCTGTATTTGTGAATATGAAAATATAGTTTTTGTCCTATTTTTATTTTTAACATATTCAAGTCTTTTATATATAAATTTCTTTTAAAGCAAAAGCCTATACCATATTTAGTATTGACTTTTATTATGTTTTTTTCTATTGAAAAAACCTCACCATAAACTATGTTTTTATCGTTTTTAATAGCGTTTGTAATGATTTTATTACGTTCTTTTTGAATATTCTCAATAAAATTATTTTTTAGTTTTTTCAACTTTTTATCATTAATGCTTAACTGTTTCTTGAAAAAATCATACTTAAGTCTGATAACTTCTTCAATTAAAACCTCACCATTTTTATTTATCTCAATCAAAATCTCTTTATCTTTATACAATTGACAAATAGCTTTTTTAAGAGATTCTATAGTTGAAAACAAATCAAGATTATTCTCGATAGCAACTTCTTTTAAAGAATCAAATGTTAAAAAAGACATTCTTCTTTTTTCAAAATGTAATAAAAAAGATTTTTCACTATAAATAGCCTTTATTGATAAATAATAATAAAAAAAACAATTATATCAAATAATTAACAAAATGTTATATAAATGAATACATAAGAAAATAATAAATATATTATAAAATAGGTATTTATAGTAATTTTTATGTCTCAAAAAGTATATATATTTTGTTATATAAGTCTAAAATACATAAGAATAAATAAAATTTTATATAGTAAAATCTTTCACACTTTATATTTATATTTTTATTATCCAGAAAGTTTTATGTATGAGAATAAGTGCTTCTAAGAGAAAAATAATTAAAATTATGCAAGAGATAGAAAAAAAATTAGAGTATCACCCTATTGCTGATTTATTAGAAGAATATAAGATTCCAAGAGCAACTTATTATACATGGAGAAGAAGATATATAGAATATAAAAACACATGTAAAGTAGAAGACATGGTGAATATGGCAGATGGGCTAAATACAAAAGATACATATTTATTAACTTTTGAAACTGATGATAAAGAAATAGGCTCAAGAATAAGAAAAATTAGAGAATCTATGAATTTAAGTATTACTCAATTTATAAGTGGTTCTATATATACACAAGCACAAATGACTTATTATGAATCAGGACAAAGAAAAATAAACATACACTTTTTAACACTCTTATTTTTAAAGTATGGAATCAATCCAAACTACATTCTTTTAAATCAAGAACCACAATTTATATTTACTGGATATAAAGAAAATATAATTAAAAAAAATAATTTTAAAAAGAAATTTTTCTAAATTTCTTTAATAATAAATTTTTAAATTTATATATTAAATTTTATTTTTTCTTTTTTATATATATTAATCTATAAATTTTACTATAGAGGGGGTATTAAATTAATGCCAAAAAGTATTAAATTAATGCCGATTTTTTTGTTTAAATATCTATTTTATAGTGCTTTGGAGCGATTTTGAATTTCGCAAAAAAAGCAAAAACCTTTCTAAATATCTATTTTATAGTGCTTTGGAGTAATTTTTGATGGTATTAAATTAATGCCAAAAAGTATTAAATTAATGCCGATTTTTTTTAAAAATCTTAAAAAATGTCTATTTTAAACTATTCAAATCTTAATATATAGATATTTTACGGTATTAAATTAATGCCAAATACTAAAAACAAGAACTTTCAAACATATGATGAATTTTGAAAATTTCAAAAAAAATGCTTAAATATTAATATATAGGCATTCTGTGGTATTAAATTAATGCCACTTTGTATTCAATAATATAACAATTAAACATTAAATATTACTTAATATATAATATTATTTTTCTATCAAAGCTCTGATAATTAGTATTTTAACCATTTTTTTTATACTCTTGACTTTTTAACAAAAAATATATACAATTGCATACATATTACAATTCTTTTTTAGAATAGATTTAGCAGTAACAGATTAACACGATCGCACTCCGTGCTGTTACCGTGCTTTGAGTCAGATCACTCATAAAGAAGCAGTGTGTTAGCAAACTATTGAGTATCGGTTGATTCTTAGCCGATATAAAAAACTCTTTTAATTGCTGGAAACTTTTAGCTATCTTTGGCTCTCTTTTTTAGAGAGGTAGCTAAACGACTTTTTGCGTAAGTTGCTCGTTATACGCAAATAAGATTTTAATCTTATTTAGGATTAATATACCCCCTTATAGCTGAAAAGTTATAAGTTATGGTGAAAATTATTAATTCATGAGATGATCAGCAGCTAAGATTCTAAATTTAGAATATTGAGTTTGCAGAGTTTGGTTGTCTATGTTTTCCTTAGTTTTCTTTTTTTCTAAAAAATGGAACTCCTTATAGTTTTTTGCATAGATAACTACAACTCACAAATTCTGCAAACTCAATATTCTAAACATGAATAAAGTTCAGAGACTATCGAAAGGATGTTATAGCGCAGAATAGATTAAGCTATAGCACAATCGAGTAGAGTAGGTTGTAAGCATATATCTTCTTTTATTCTCTTATTAATTTATTTTAAAGCAAAAAATAAAACAATAAAAGGTATAAAAATGAGTGAAAACATAGAAAAAAATCAAGAAAATACTAATACTACTTATTCTTATCAAGAAAGAAAAGCATTTATTCAAAATCAAAAAAAACAAGCTTTAGAAAAAAATCCACAAGCCATTGTTTTTGAAGCAAGTTCATATTTTGGAAAAAATTTCCATTCTATCTTTCAAGAAATTGACGCTACTGATTCAACTATTAGAAGATGTTGGGGATATAGCATTGATGATGAAGAGTTTAAAGAATGGAGTGATAAGTTGCAACAATTGCAAAATACACTAAATGATGTTGGGCAATTAGGTGTTAAAGTTTTAACTAAAACTAGTGCTAGTGAAATAAATTTTATGCCATTAAGAAGAAAGGTTGTAAAAGCAAAAAATGATATAGCTATGGAAAATAGCAAAGCAAAACAAGAAAAAGCTACAAAAAAATAATTGAATATATAAAGAAGATATAAAGACAACCCAAATGGAGAGTAATTAGTATTTTTACTAATAAAAATATAGTCCATTCTTTAGCGTGAGCTAAAGCTGTTCTTAAATGAGCAGTATGCAAGGTTGCGTTTTGCATAGAATATCCAAGTAAGCCATTATCAATAGTTTGTCTTTTAAATCCTATTTTAGGATTATTGTTTTATAAAAATAAACAAAATCCTAAAAAAAGGATAATAGAAGTTTCTTCTTCTAGTGTTTATTTTTATAAGACAATGTCTTAAAAAATAAATTACAAGGAGAACATTATGTTTAATCAAATTCAAGTTATAGGTCATCTTACAAAAGATGTGGAAATGAGATATTTACCAAGCGGCACTGCTGTTGCAAAATCATCAATTGCTTCAAATCATAAAACAAGAGCAAATGATGGAAGTATCCATGAGGAAACATGCTTTTTAGACTTTTCTATCTTTGGAAGAATGGCAGAAATTGCTAATCAATATCTCTCAAAAGGAAGTAAGGTTTTAGTTGTTGGAAGATTAGTTCAAAACAATTGGACTGATAGTAATGGAAATAATAGAACTAACTACTTTATTAGAGTTGGTGAAATTAAGTTCTTAGATCCAAAACAAGAACCTCAAGAAGAAGTAGCTCAAGCTACACAAAAGCAACCTGAAGCTTCGAAAGTAGCTCAAACAGCTACTAAGAACACAAGTTCAGTAAATCAAATAGACGATGAAACAGAAGATCTTCCATTTTAAGATTTTCTAAATTCATCTTAACCCTTAGGTGGGATATTAATATCCCTCTAAGGGATATCAATATCTCTTGACTTTTGGTATATCAATGTGCTATAAGGTAAGGAGAAAAATGAAAGAGCTTTAGGACTGTTTATTAATGGAAGCTATTCTGTTATAAACTTAACTAACGACATACCGCCTTATATAATTACATTCATAGGGCTATATGTAATGTGGAAAATGGCTAAAAAAGGAGAGTAAAATGGGACAATATATTGTATTAGCTTTTGCAATAGCAGTTGCTATATTTGTGACATTTTATGACTTTGATAAAGATAAAAAAACCGATAACAATAAAAATTAATCGATTTTTTAATATTTCAACCCTTAGGTGGGAATAGATATTCCCACTTTAGGGAATTTTCTATTCCTTTTTTTATTATCAAATCAAAAAAAAGGAAAAACATGTCAGCAATAACAAATACAAATCAAAATACAGAATTAAACAAAGAAAGAATCGCTCTAATTAAAAAACATTTCTTCCCTGTTGAAACTAAGATTAATAAAACAGAAATGGATTATTGTCTTAGTGTTGCAACAAAATATGGTCTAGATCCTTTCTTGCGTCAAGTATTTTTTGTTCCTCGTAAGGCAAAAGTTACAAAAAATGGTAAAGATGTGTGGGTTGAAAAAATAGAACCTTTAGTGGGTAGAGATGGCTTTTTAGCTATTGCTCATAAAAGCGGAAAATTTGGTGGTATTCGTTCTTATAGTGAGATTAAAAACTATCCAAAATTAGTGAATAATCAATGGCAATACACTCAAGATTTGGTTGCAATTTGTGAAGTTTATAGAACTGATACAAATAAGCCTTTTATAGTTGAAGTTGCATATAGTGAATATGTGCAATTAACCAAAGATGAAAAACCTACAACTTTTTGGGCTTCAAAGCCTGATACTATGCTAAAAAAGGTTGCAGAAAGTCAAGCTTTAAGAAAAGCATTTAATGTGAGTGGGTTATATTCTGCTGAAGAAATGGGTGTTGGTATTACAGAAGATGAAATCATTATTGATACAGAAGCTGTTCAAAATACTACCATTCCTGATGAAGAAAATGCAATTTCTTTGGAATATTTGACAAATGCTGTAAAGGCACTAGGTTTAGATATTGAAATTATAGGTGAATATGCAACAGTAACTGGCAATACTTATAATTTAACTGAAAATCTAAAACAACTAGGTTTTAAATACAAACCAGACACAAAGGTTTGGTATCAAAAAATTGAATAGTTTTTTGCAACTATTTAACTTATTATTTATTAAAAACCCTAAGTTGGGATACAAGCTTATCCCACTAAGGGACTTCTTTCTCTGCTATGCAGATATGCTTGTATCCTTTTTTATTAAAAAATTAAAAAAGGAAACAGAAATGATAAAATTCTTAAAAAAAATCTTATCAAAAAAATATTACCCAAAAACAAAAGAAGAATTAATCGACTTAATCAATAATGAAGAAATTTGCCTATCTAGTATAGACACTTCTTCTATTGTTGATATGAGCCATTTATTCTACTATTCAAAGAGAAAAAACTTTTCTGGTATTGAAAAGTGGAATGTTTCAAATGTTGAAGACATGAGCTTTATGTTTTGTGGTTGTAAATCATTTAATCAACCATTAAACAATTGGAATGTTTCAAATGTTAAAAATATGTATGTAATGTTTAAAGATTGTGAAAATTTCAATCAACAATTAAACAATTGGAATGTTTCAAATGTTAAAAATATGTATGCAATGTTTTGTGGTTGCGAAAATTTCAATCAACCATTAAACAATTGGAATGTTTCTAATGTTGAAGACATGAGCTTAATGTTTGATGGTTGCAAACTATTTAATCAACCATTAAACAATTGGAATGTTTCTAATGTTAAAAATATGTATGCAATGTTTGATGGTTGCAAACTATTTAATCAACCATTAAACAATTGGAATGTTTCAAATGTTAAAAGCATGAAATCAATGTTTTGTGGTTGTGAAAATTTCAATCAGCCATTAAACAATTGGAATGTTTCAAATGTTACAAATATGAAATCAATGTTTGATTATTGCGAAAAATTCAACCAGCCATTAAACAATTGGAATGTTTCTAATGTTAAAGACATGAGCTTTATGTTTGATTATTGCGAAAATTTCAATCAACCATTAAACAATTGGAATGTTTCAAATGTTGAAGACATGAGCTTTATGTTTGATTATTGCGAAAATTTCAATCAACCATTAAACAATTGGAATGTTTCTAGTGTTAAAGACATGAGCTTTATGTTTTGTGGTTGTAAATCATTTAATCAACCATTAAACAATTGGAATGTTTCTAATGTTGAGGATATGTGTGGAATATTCAAAAGGTTGTGATAATTTTAATCAGCGTTTAAATGGTTTTAATGTTGCAAATTAGCAAAAAATAAAAATTAACCCTAAGTTGGGATACAAGCTTATCCCACTAGGGACTTCTTTCTCTGCTATGCAGATATGCTTGTATCCTTTTTTATTAAAAAATTAAAAAAGGAAATGAAAATGAATACAGATAAAATCTTTGATTATATGGCAGATAATGCAAGTAAATGGATTAATAAACAACTTACAAACGCTAAAGCAAGATCTTATGATAATAAATTAGTGTTAGAGGTTGATGGTTATGAGTTTTTTCTCAGTGATCATGAAATCCATGAATGCGGTCGCTTATATGAAGAATCTCTAAAAATAGATAGTGAAAAATTACAAGATTTAGGTTTTGAGAATTTTGAAATATATGATGATTATTGTGCAATTATCTTTGAAGATTACAAAATGGTTTTAGAACTTACAAAAGAAGAGCTAAAAGCTATGGAGTTTAATTATCTTATTGAAGATGATACACTATTTATCTATCAAAATGACGAAAGCTTAGAACAAGCTATGCAACACTATTTTTCAAACAATAAAAATTTCAAGGGTAATTTATGAGAAATGTTAAAAAACCATTAAGCATAAGAATTCCATTGGAATTAAAAGAAGAGTTGCAAAAAATAGCAGATAAAGAATATCGCCCTTTAGCAACTCAAATAGTAAAAATTCTTAAAGATTATGTCAAAAAACATAATAGATAGTAAAAATATCAACACTAAGTTGGGATATATTATCCCACCAGATATATTTAGTTATTAAAAAAAGGAAAAAATCATGGAAAAAAAATTTGACTTTATAGATATTATATTTAAAACATTTGTTGTTTTTGGAGCAATAAATATGGTGATATTTTTCATCTTGTTCATTCAGCTTCTTTTTAAATAATAATATCTTTTTTTAAGCCCTAAGTTGGGATAGAGACTATCCCACTAGGGATATTTCTATCCTTTTTTACTTTTAAAAATAAATTAAAAAAGGAAATAAAAATGGAAAAAAATAAATTTGACTCATTTGTTGCACAAAACTTACCAAAAGCATTAAAAAAAGCTACATTAGAAAGCTTAGGCGATAGAAAAGAATATATAGGTTCTTCTGATATTGCTGGTTGTCTAAGAAAAGCTTATCTTGATAAAACTAATGATGTAGAACATGATCTTGCAACTCTAATAAGATTTCAAAGAGGACATATAGCAGAAGGAATTGTTGAAGCTATGCTTGATGGATTAAATCCTACAAAACAGCTTGAAAAAGAAATTATTCATAACGATACGCCTTTAAAATGTCATATAGATTTTGCATTAGAGAGAAAAGATGAAATTGTAGTAATTGAAGCAAAAAGTGTTTCTACTTCTGTGGAAAATCCTTATTCTTCTTGGTTATTACAAGTTTCTTATCAACTTGAGATTTTATCAAGACATACTAATAAAAAAGTAAGAGCTTATATTGTAGCTATTAACTTAAATACTGGTTGGTTTAAAAGTTTTGAGGTAGATCATAATAAATCATTGGCTGGCATTGCTTTAAATAAAGCAAGAGAATTAACCATTGCTTTGAAAGAAAAGGTTGAGCCTAAATGTGAAGAGCAGTTGTATTGTAGCACTTGCCCTCACAAATCAAACTGCCCAGCAATGATGAAAAAATCAGTTCAGATTGATTTAAATGGTGATTTACTTGATGTAGCAAATAGATTGATTGAGTTAAATAAACTTAAAAAAGAACTAGATAAAGAATTGGAAGAGAAAAAAGCTATTATTGAAGAATATATGCGTTCAACTGAAGCTAAAAAACTCAATATTGGCGAAAATTTTATTTCTTTATCAAATGATACTACAAGTGTAAGTTTTGATACTAAAGCTTTTGAAAAGAATGAGCCTGAACTTTATGCAAATTTATTTCAAAAGTACCAAAAAAGCTCTTCAAGAAAGGGTTATATTAGTATCAAATGAATTCAGTAGAAAAAAAACTAATAAAAAAAAGCCCAAGAAAGAGAGCTTTTTTTATTATTTAATGAGTTTAAAAAGACAATTGATAATTTGGAAGAATTTTTCTTTAAAAAAGCAAAAAATTCTAAAGAGTTTAAAGAGTTTATCTCTAAATTAGAAGAAGATAAACAACCTAAACTTTTTACTCCAGAAGAATTAAAAATTGTTTAAATTAGCCCTAAGTTGGGATATAAGCTATCCCACTAGGGATATTAACTTCACTAAGTGTGAATATTTAAGCTTATATCCTTTTTTTAATTTTACAATTAAACAAAGGAACTAAAATGAGTTTTATAACAAAGTCTAAAACTATAAAAATAGCAAATTGTTATTTAGTTGAATGTTATTGTGGAGATTATTGTAATGAAAAAATGAGACTTGGTGTTTTTTCAAGTTTTGAAAAAGCCTTGTCTTTCGTAAAAAAATCTTTTATTAATAAAAAAGATGAAATTTCATACATGCAAGAATCTAATAACACATACTTGATAACAAATGGTAATTTTCAAGGAAAATCAATCAGAAGTAGAGAATTTGAAAAATTAAGTTCTTTATTTGTTGAACCTATAGAAATTCGCATAGTTTTTGATTGTAAAAATTTTATTCAATTATCCAGTAAAAAATTTGCTGAAATTGGTAGCAGTTTTTATCATGATGAAATTGTTTCGTTAAACTAATTATTTGCTAAACACAGCCCTAAGTTGGGATAGAGACTATCCCACTAGGGATATTTCTATCCTTTTTTACTTTTAAAAATAAATTAAAAAAGGAAAAAATCATGGAAAAACAACTTGAAAAATTAATATACAATGAAGAAAAAATCATCAATTTAGAAGGAAGAATATTAAGTATATCTCATTCTGATTGGTATGATCCGTTTGAAAATGATTATGCTCCGAATTTTTTCAATCTGTTGAGAAATTATAATGTCGGAAGCAACTTTTTAGATGGTTATACTTCCAGAGATTTTGAAAGCCCAGAGGATATAGAAAACTATCTTGATAAAAAAGATTATATATGGATTAAAATCGGCGCTACTATTCATAGTGGAGTTCATTTGTATCCTTATAGCAAAAAACCTGCTGATCCTTGGAATGGCTTTGATAGTGGAATAGCAGGCTATCTTTATTACAAGAAAGAAACAGTTAGAGAAATGTTTGGTGTGAAAAGAATTAGCTCTAAGTTGATTGATAAAGTGCTTGAAAATATGAACAACTTTATTAATGATTTGGAAGCTTATATTGAAGGCGATGTGTATGATTTATTTATAGATGGAACACATGAAAGAACCTTTGTAGGTTTTGTTGATTCTTATCAAGAAATGCAAAATTGCGTTAATTCATTCATTTCTTGCAAATTATAAAACCCTAAGTTGGGATACAAGCTTATCCCACTAGGGACTTCTTTCTCTGCTATGCAGATATGCTTGTATCCTTTTTTATTAAAAAATTAAAAAAGGAAAAATTATGAAAATTATAAGTTCAAAACATTTTGCAGAAAGATTGCAAAATAGAAAAATTGATCTTTCTATTATTTCTAAAATATATGAAGAAATTGCTAAAAGTCCCATTAATCAAGATCTTTTCAAATTAGTAAGTAATAACACTACTATTATCTTTCAATTAGATAGAGAAAAAGGTGAAATTAGACTAATTACTGGTTATCCATGCAATAAAAGGAATTGAATATGGGAGCAATATTAAGGAGAAGTTTTATGAAAGAATTTAATATAGAATTGTTAAATGAGATTGATATTAAAGAACTAATATCAAATTTAGGTGGATCTTATACCAAAACTCCAAAACTTATGCAATGTCCTAACAAATCAGCTCATAAAGATGGAGATAAACACCCATCTATGGGTATAAAGGGTAACTCTTGCAAATGTTTTGCATGTGGTTTTGGTGGTAATCCAGTTTCTTTAGCTAAAGAATATTTTGGAGATTTTAAGAAAGCGTGCGAATATTTGCATGAAACTTGGAATATTCCTTATAAAAATGGTCAATTTGAAACCAAAAAAACAATAGTTAAAAAGCAAGAAATTAAAAAAATGGAATATTTTGCTTTTGATTTAAAAAAATCTTTTAAAGAAATTACCTTAAATGATTTTTTGAAAAATTACAATAATATGAACGAAAGCCAAAAGCTTAAAATGGCGTATTCTTTTGTTTATAGATTTTCATTGACAACTAATCAAGATGAAAAGATAAGTTATTATCATAAAAGAAAAATCTCAAAAGATCTGATAGGAAACATTGGATTTATTGGAAAAAATGATATTAAAAAGCTAAATGAAGCTTTAAAAAAATATTTTCCTATTGAAGATTTGCAAAAATTTAACCTTGTTGATTTAGTCGGAGATTGGAAGTATGGATATAACACTTGTGTTGTGCCTTCTTTCGATTTATACACTGATTTAGTAACTGGTTTCATGCTAAGAAGTACAAATGTGAATGCTAAAGTTAAAGAAGTTAATGTTTCTAATTCTCAAATAATTCACCCATTGCCGTTTAATCTTACTTATGATCTTATTCAAAATGCTACTGAAATATATATAACTGAAGGGCATATTGATGGACTAAGCTTAAAAACAATTGGTAAAAACTTTATTTCTTTTAGTGGAATTTATTCTTACAAAGAGGAAGAGTTAGGATTGTTAAGAGAAAAGAAAATTTTTATTAGCTTTGATCAAGACGACGCAGGAAAAAGCGCTTCAAATGTTTTAGCCCAAAAGCTAGAGAAAGCAAATATTCAATATGAGATTTTAAAATGGGATCCATTGCTTGGTAAAGATGTTAATGATCTCTTAGTAAAAGGAAAATTAAAAAAATAAAAAAATGTTTTTTATTGTGTGTTATAATATGTGTTATTTTATACATAGAGGAATGCACATGCAAAGACTTAATTTAACTCTCAATGATGAAGTTACTTCAATGTTAAACAAATTAACAAAGGATTTAAATATGAATAAAACGCAAGTTATTTCAAATGCATTGAAAGATATGTATGAAAGAAAAAGAATAGAGCAGAGAAAAGCTTTGTGGATAAAAAGCTTTAAAGCTTTTAAAGATGATGAAGAATTTAACAAAGAACAATTAGAGCTTGCTGAAGCAGGAGTAGGTGATGGTATCATCTAAAAATGCTAAATATGGTGAAATTTGGATTGCTGATTTTGAACCTCAAGTTGGAGAAGAAATTACCAAAAAACGCCCAGCGTTAATTTTAAGCAATAATCTTTTTAATCTCAACCAAAAACTTGTTTTTGTTGTTCCTTTAACAACTTGGCAAGATAAATTTCATAATGGAGTTTGGTATTTAAAGATTAATAAAGACGCATTAAATGGCTTAGATGTTGATTCAGCAATTAACTGCTCACAATTAAAATCTTTTTCAAAAGAAAGATTAATTAAAAAAATAGGCGATGTAAATGAGGATATTCTAAAAGAAGTCAGAAGTATAATTGATGAGATTTTAGATTCAAGATTTAACGATTGATTTTTATCTAGAACCCTAAGTTGGGATACAAGCTTATCCCACTAGGGACTTCTTTCTCTGCTATGCAGATATGCTTGTATCCTTTTTTATTAAAAAATTAAAAAAGGAAATGAAAATGGAAAAAAATAAATTTTGGAAAAAAAGTATCGATTGCTATAAAGACAATGAAAAAATAATTATTTCATCATTTGAGGAATTTAAAATTTTCTTAGATAGCTTCAAGCCATTTTTTATTTTAATAATGGCGAGAATTTATATATAAATTATTTAAATAACAATTCTATAAAAGATCCGAAAGAGATTTTATATGAGTTCTTTAAAAATTTAGATAGTTTATTAAAAGAATACCAAAGAATTCATTTTTATCATTTTAACGATAAAGAGCTTTTCTTTACAGAAAAACCTAAGATAGAGATGAAGATAGAGTATTTATAAAAGTTGATTAAATCTAACCCACAAGGGAATATACTATTCCATTGTGGATAGATATATTTCCTTTTTTTTAAAAAATGAAAGGATAAAAAATGGGATATTACCCAAACATAGTTTCAGAACATATAGTTACATACGATTATGATTTAACTATACCACAATATGACTACCGCGAATTTCTTAATGCGCTTGATGATTTAAATATTGATTATTACCAAACAGAGTTTAATCAAGAAAGAGTTGAATTAAGTGTTGAAGAAATTGATAGATTATCTCTTGATAATTTTGAAGGAGATCTTTTAATTTTAGCAAAAACACTAAAAGCTGCTAGTAATTTTGAATATGTTAGAAAAAGTGGTTTTGTGATTGTAGATTTCTTTTAAGAAAATAAACTTAGAACACAGTCCTTAGTTGGGATAGAAGCTATCCCAGCAAGGGATATTCTATCCTTTTTTTGTTAAATAAGTAAAAAAAGGAAAATGAAATGGGATTTACTGTAAATATGTGGAATGAAATTCCAGAATTAAAAAATTTAAAAAAATATCTTAGTGAGAAGGAAATACTCGGCTTAGATAGTTATGAAGAATGCACTTATGGTTCTAAAGAGTATGTAGATAAGTTGATAAATTATGAAAAAACTTATTACCTAAACACTAATTTGGAAAATAGAAACTTTATTTTAAAACAAGCTTTGAAGTTAGAGAAAAACGAAATCAAAACTTTTTTACATAGTGATAGTTTTATTACTTTTATAAAAGATATGATTTTGTTTTCAATAAGAAAATACTTTGATAAAACAGGTGCAGGACACTATAAATTCTATGAGAAATTGGGAATGTATTATCGTGATTATGGTTTTGATAGTACTCAAGATAGAGTTAAATTATTTTTGACTGCTCTAGAAAGAGGTAGTGTTCCTTATGTGTGTTTTTACAAGGATTATTTAGAACTTCAATCTATTCGTAATAAAGACATGATTTTGTTTGTTTCTAAGAATGAAAATTTTAGTAGAAATAGCAAATTGCCTACAGAAAGTATTCAAAAGTTAAAAAAAGAATTATTAGAATATATTAAAGCTAATAATTTGACTATTAATTAACCCTTAGGTGGGATAGATTATCCCACACTAGGGATATTCTATCCTTTTTTTATTGAACAATTAAAAAAAGGAAAAAAATGAACTTACAAGGAAAAATACAAAAGCTAGAAAAAGAAAAACGCAAACTTCTTAAAGAGTTTGAAAGATTTACTAAAGAATCTAACGAACAAGAACTTTTCACCTTTTTAACCTCTGGTAAGTTTTTGCAATTTTATAATTTTGTAAATAAAAAGTATAGTTGTAAAAGTCCAGAATGGAACGAGAGATTAGAAGTTTATGATAAACACGCAGATTTGCTTAACAAAATCGAAAATATTGCAAATTTCCAAACTATTTTTAATAAAAAACATGAAGAAAATGAAAATGGTTACAAGGTTGGTGATGTATTTTACTCATCTTGGGGTTATGAGCAAACAAATATCGATTTTTATCAAGTTATAGCTACCTCAAAAAAAACTATTTGGGTTGCAGAAATTAAAGCAAATGCTCATTATGAAAGTTGGGGTCAAGGTAAAAAAAGTCCTATTAAAAATTCTTTTACATTTGATAAGAATGTGTTTAAAACACTTTCTAACTCACCAAAAATTAGAGAAAATGGTTTTGTTAGTTATATTTGTAAATATGATGGACGCCCTAAATATTTTTCAAATGATTATTAAAAATTAAAAGCCCTAAGTTGGGATAGAGACTATCCCACTAGGGATATTTCTATCCTTTTTTACATTTAAAAATAAATAAAAAAGGAAAAATTATGAAAAAATTAAAAGAAAAAATCAATGTTGAGTTTTGGGATTTTGTTGCTTTATTGGTGCTATTTTTTACATCTATGGTAATTTTTGCATTCTTTAAATTAGCACCATTAGCTTTTATTTGTCTTGCCTTAGCTTTTTTTACAGCGGTTTTCTATCCTTTAAAGTGGATAGTTCAAATCATAATAGTTAAGATTAAAAAAGGATAAAAATGGGAACAAAATCTCTAATAGGAATTGAAGATAAAGGTGTTGTTAAATATACCTATTGTCAGTATGATAGTCATGTAGAATGTGTTGGAAAAACACTTTTGATGAACTATCAAGATAAAGAAAAAATTAACAAACTAATAAAATTAAAAAACATTAGTAGTTTATATGATAATTTGGAAGATATTGAGTATTTAACCACTGAAGATAGTCATGAAGTTACTTTGTCTGAGTTTGAAGAAATGTCAAATGAAGAAAACAATATGATTAATTACTTTTATCTTTTTACCAACAATACTTGGTATTATTCTAAAGATGGGGAATGTAACTTATTAACACAAAGATTAAAGTTTGTAAGTCCTATCACAGAACAATATCAAGATTTAAAAAAGTTTTGTTTAAAAAATAATAAAACCATTGATTTAAAATCAGTGCTTGCTAAAATTTTAAATTATGACTATGAGCTAGCTTTTATTAATAAAGAGCAAGCTTATAATTGTTTTATTGAAGAATTTAAATCACTAAAATTAAGTTCTGAGCAATTGTATAAGTTAATTTGTAATATTATCGAAGGCGAAGTTAAGCAAGTCGATAAAACAAAATACAAAGAAATAATTGCAAGAGAAATTATCAAAATCTATGAATCTGGAGAAAGAACTTATTTAATAGGTGTGTTTGAAGATGAAATTCAAAGTGTTATTGAAAAATATTTCTTTAGCATATTTGAAAATTCTGACAGTGATAATTTAGTTGAATACCTTCAGCAATTTAATATTTCGTTTGAAGATATTTATGCTAATTTTGATAAATACTCAAAATGTCAAACTCTTAGTGTTGATATTTTTTGTGTTTGTGAAGTGGAAAAAAACAATGTAAAAACAACAGCATTTATCGATGAATCTTTTTCTATATATTCTATTGATTCAATGATTTGTGCTATTGCAGAGTTTTTTAAAGAAATAAATTATGATTTTTCATGTTTTAGATTAAATGGTTTTAGAATAATCATTTATAATAATGGTGAAAAGTTAGAAAGTTTAAAAATTAAATATGAAGATGATGAGTTAAAAATGCTTCAATTATGGAAAATCAGCAATGGTTTTTCAACCGAAGCTAAAATGATTTTTGAAGAAATCAAAAAGCTTGCTAAATAATTTCTCTTAGGTGGGAATAGATATTCCTATTTAGGGAATTTTCTATTCCTTTTTTAATAAATAAATTAAAAAAGGAATGTAATTATGTCATATACAAGTAAATTAATTAAGATATTAAAAGAAAAAAATCAAGATTTTGAATGGTATCCAACAACTGAAGAAATGATAGAGGCTCTTGCTTCGCAATTAAAGCACATTCATAGTGTTTTAGATATTGGTGCAGGAGATGGAAGAGTTTTAAAAAGCTTGGAAAATAAATTAAACATTGATGAGCTTTATTCCATAGAAAAATCATTACCGCTTATTCAACAAATGGATATGAGTATCTTAAACATTGGTAGAGATTTTTTTACAACTAGCATTGTTGAAAAAACAGTTGATTTGGTCTTTTGCAATCCGCCATATAGCGAATACGAAAAGTGGGTTTGCAGAATTTTAAAAGAAGGTAACTTTAAATATTTTGCTTTTGTTATTCCACGCAGGTGGAGAGACAACTTAGATATTTCTCGCATTATTAAAAGTAGAAAATTAAATTTAATTTTTTCACAAAATTTTGACTTTTTTAATGCTGAAAGAAGAGCTAGGGCAAAAGTTGAGTTACTTATTTTTAAAAAGGAATATAAAGATAATTCTTTTGAAAACTTTTTAAAAGAACACTTTCAATTATCTTGCTTGGATTTTAATGAAAAAATTTATTCTTATGAAAGATTAGATAAAGAAAGAAAAAGTCTTTCTGATGAAACAAAACTTATCGATAAAGAAAAAATTATCGATTTTTTGATTCAAAAATACAACGAAGATATGCAAAAGTGCATTATTTCAATCAAGAATCTTTCTATGATTGATAATAATATTTATAGCTATTTAGATCTTAGCAAAGAAACAATACTAAAAGGTGTTGAAAGAATGCTAAAAGATTTAAGAGCTTTATATTGGGGAGAAATTTTCAATAAATTAGAAGTTATAACTTCAAAAGTTATTGAAGAATATCGCCATGAAATAAGTTCTAGTGTTATTAGCAATTCTAGTATTGATTTTACTAGAGATAACCTAGAAAGTGTTTTAATTTGGTTTATTAAAAACGCAAACATATACATTGAAAAATCTTATCTTGCGTTTTTTGATAAATTGAGTATCAAAGACAATGCTTTAATGTATAAAAGCAATGAGCGTTTTTTGTATTCTCAATGGAGATATACAAAAGAAGCTGAAGGAAAGGAGCTTGGTCAAGTTCCTTTGAAATTAGATTATAGAATAGTAGTTCCAAATATCGCAAGAGATTTTAATTATAGCTGTAGCCAATCTTTTTTGAATGACTTAAAAGTAATGGCTCATAATTTAGGCTATAAATTTAAATTTTCTTATAACTTTGTTTTTCGTTGCGGTGAAAGCGGAACTATGTATTTTGAAAATGGCGATGTGTTTTTTGAATGGAAAGCATATAAAAACACTAATGTTCATTTTAAATTTTCTCAAGAATTTATGGCTAAGTTTAATTTAGCTGTTGGTAGATTGAGAAAATGGTTTAGTAGTAAAAAAGAAGCAAAACAAGAATTTAGCAATGTCAAAGATGAGATTATTGATGAAATCTTTGAAAAATCTCTGTTGCTAGATTTTAAAAATTGCCAGAATCTTTTATTGGGGAGTTAAGTAATGATTACATTAATTTTAGGTCCTATGAGATCTGGAAAAAGCTATCGATTATTACAAGAAGCTGAAAAACTTCATATAGCGAATAAAAATTATGTTTTTATTCGTCCTTCTTGTGATGATAGGGGTTTTATTTCTAGATCATTTGAGAGTAGGTTGCAATTAAATATACAAAATGAAGATTGTGATTTTAAAGATTACGATTATATTCTCTTTGATGAATTTCAATTTTTTGATGAAAAAATTGTTCAAAGGGTGTTAGAAAGTGAAGCTAAAAAAGAGTTTTATCTTTCATCTTTAAGTTCTGATATTCATTTTAAAATTTGGAAAAATATTGCTAAGGTTTTGCCTTATGCAGAAAAAATTATTAAATTGCATTCAATTTGTGAAACTTGCGGTTGTTCCTATGCTAATTTTAATATTGGCAATGGAAAAATCGGCGATGATTATAAAGTTGTTTGTAAAAACTGTATAGAGAAATAAAATCTCTTAATTAGCCCGAGTTGGGGTAAAGTTACCCTAGCTTTAGGGTGCTTTATCCTTAATTTTAAACAAATAATTTTAATTGAAAGGATAAAAAATGGGATTTAGAGGAAATATTTACAGAAAGTATGATGTTGAGTATGGTGGTTGTTATTTTAATTATGGATTTGATGACTGCGTTGAATTGCTTAGTGAATTAGATAGTGATTTGATTTTATTTGAAGATGAAAATTCTTCTATAATAGAGTTAAATAGAGAAAAACTATTATCAATAGATATTAGTCAAGTTGAACATGAAGAATTAAAAGGTTTCCTAGAAGAAGCCATTGAAGTTGCTAATACAGCTGATTATAGTAAAAAACACGGCTATGTTAGAGTTGAATGGTTCTAATAACAAAGGAAAAAGCATGAAAAACATAAAATCAAATACTGAAAATAAAATCATCATAATAGCTAAACAAGGAGAAATTCTAATTTACAAAGATCCTGAAGTGGCAAAAAATGAATTAAAACAATACCTTGATGAAAACGCTAATTTGGAATGGACAGATTTAACTCATGAAGATATTGATAATTTTATCAATAATTTAAATGAGACTGAAGAGTCTATCGAAATCATGATTGATGATAATTGTGATATATATCCAGTTTTAATTATAGGTAGAACTTATAGTTTCAACTAATTTACAACCCTTAGGCGGGATAGACTATCCCACTAGGGATATTTCTATCCTTTTTTTAATAGTTAAAAAGGAAATAAAATGAAAAATTTTGAAAAAATCTCACAAGAACTAATAGAGCATTATGGTTTATCTAACAAAGCAAATAATACAGAAATGAAAGCTTTGGATTATGCTTTGGAAGATTGCTATAAAATGTATGATGAAAGCGAAGTTAAGAAAGAAGATAATTTTAAAAGCTTTAAAGATTATATCATCGATTATCATGTTAAAGGTGATTATGAAGCCGATAATTTGCAAGATGTTGAAGATATAGTTTATAGCTTATATTTTTCTATGATTACCGCTTTTTTTCCAGAAGAATTAGACTTTATTTCTGATGATGAATTTAGGATTAAAGATGTCAAGTTGGGATTTGATGGGAAATATCATGTTAGTTTTTTGTGTTCTGAATGCTATGATCTTTTAGAACACCTTGAAAATTATATCAAAGAAGGAAATACTCTTAACGAATTTACAAAATTTGCTTTAAGAAATACAGATAACTTCTTTTATTTTGATTCTTTAGATTTAGAAAATAACAAAGGAAAAAATATGAGTTCAAGAACAATTACAAACATTTTAATTACAACAGGTGAAAATACATATTCAAAGAGTTTTTATAATCAACATGGTTATGATGGTTTTAACATACTATCTATAGTTGATTGTTTGCCTAATTATCAAGAATTTTTCAAAACCCTTGATAAGCATGAGCAAAGTATCATTCAAGAGTGTCTTAATAAAAGACAATTAAATAGAACAGATCTTGAAGGTTCAGCAGATGTATTTTTATTTGTCAATCAAGATAAAAATACCATTAATGGTATTGTAACAGGTTACATTTACAAAGAAAATGGTTGTTTTAATGCAAACAATTCTCTTGTAAATGCAAGTGAAATTAATCAATGCTCTACATTATCTTATGATTTTTCAGAGCAAAGAGTAGATGAAGTTTATGTTTTATCTTTTGAGGAATATATCAATCGTATAAAACATAACTACAAAGAATTAGATACTATTAAAACTATTATTAAAAAAATGTCTGAATATTATCAGATTGAAAGTTTTAATAGCAATATTAATATAGAAAGCTTATATAATACTTGCCACTTTTATAATAAAAATCAAGAAGTTGGAGTGTTTTTAGAAAGCTTTTTGAAAAAATACGGTTGTTTTACTGATAGTAAATATTTTCACTATCTTAAAAATACTTTTTCAAAGCATATTTCTATGATAAAAGAGATCGGTTTTGGCGAGTTTGAAATACTGCTTGATGATTTTATCGTAAGCGATAGAGTCTATTGTAACAGTGATGATGAATTTATTCAAAATGTTGCTAATAATTTCTTTAGTGTGATTTTATCTGAAACAAATAAAGAAATTTTTGGTAGTTATTTGAGTGATTTTTACATTGAGCGCATGTATGTGCAAAATGATCAATTTAATATTGACATTTATCACAATCAAAGCAAAGAGCAGTTGGAAGATAGAGTTGGAAGGACATTAGACGCGTTAAAACAATGTGATTTATTTACATTGCTAAATTTATCAAAATAAATAAAAAATATTAATGATGAGATTTTTCTCATCATTTTTCTTTTAAAGTATTAATATGTATAATATTTTAAAAGGGAAACTAACTATAATGATCTAGCTCTTATCAAAATAAAGATAAAAGGTGTTTTTAATGGAAAATACAAACAATATACAAAATAAAATAATAGATGATATGCTTAATATAGATTTTAGCGGTTGTGAAAATATAGTTTCATTTAGCAAGTTAGTAGATAAAATCAATAAAAATGAAAAAAATATAATATATAAAGATAGTATTGAGTTTTTATATTATTTTTATAACTATAATCCTAATTATTTTAAGTATAAATATAATAATTATACATTAAAAGAAGAAGTTTTAGAACGACTTAATAATACAATTTATGATGTGAAAAATCCTTTATTGCAATTAAAAATTGCAACATGCTTATTGATAGAATATAAAAATATAAAAAATAAGCCTGAAATAGCTAGGCTTATTATAAAAAATACTATTTTATTTTTTGAAAAACTATTTTTAAAAGATTCTTATGGGTTAGAAGAAGGAGTACTATTTGCACTTGATGTAAATCATATCTTTAAATTAGAAAAAGAATATAAATATATGGAAAAACTAAAAGAAGTTATAAATAATTATTTGTATAGTAAAGAATCTGAAAATATAGATTTTACTTTTATAAGATTATTTGAAAATTTAATTAAAAGATATAAAAATTTTTATACTGAAGATGAATTAAAAATAATAAAATCAAAACTTTATGAAATTATTGAAATAAAACTTAAAAATATTAATAAAACAAATCAAGATAATTATTTATTGTTAAATTCTGATATTGTATGCGGATTATATGAAAATTTACATTTAATAGATAAAGATAATAAAATAAACGACTATCGAAAAATAGTTAAAATGTTTTTATTAATATTTTCTAAAATTAAATCATCTGATATGAAAATGGGAATTTTAGATAGTGCTTTAAAATATGCTCAAAAAATAAAAAATAAAAAACAAATATCAAAAATTAATTCACTAATACAAGAAAATAATAAAAAAATCACTTTCAAATTTAAACCCATATGTTTTAATATTCCAAAAGAAATTCAAGAAGCAATAGGGCGATTTGAAAATGATGTGGATCGTTTTTTAAATTCTAATTGTAATTTATTTCAATGCTTTTATGGAATTTATCCATGCTTAAAAACAAATTTTAAAAAAATAGAAGAAAAGAATTCTATTGTGGATTTATTTGGAAGTGTGATGTATTTTGATAGTGATAATTTAAGAGAAAATATTGATAATTCTGGATTATTTAGGAAATATTATAATTATATAACGATATCTTATCCTTGTATTAATATTTTAAAATCAAAATTATTACAAAGATTTTATCCTAATAAAGAATATTTTTATTATTTAACTTGCGATAATAATATAATTCCAAAAGGGTATGAAGAGATTATAGCTAGAATGTTTTGTGCTGGGATACACAAAGATTATATGGATTTTTTTATATATGCTTCAGTAAGCATTGAGGCTATATTAAGACATATAATAGGTGAAGATATTATAAAAAATGATAAAAAGAATCACCGAATACAAGAGTATGAAACTTTAGAAAATTTATTAGACAAAATTGAATCACAAAATCTTTTAGAGGAAGATACTGTAAAAGAATTGCGATTATTGTTTTGTAAAGATGGTTTTAACATTAGAAATAAAATAGCACATGCAAGATTTTCACAAGATATTTTTAACGGACATTATATGTTGGCTGATTATATGTGGTGTTTTTTGATGAATTTTTTTATCAGCAACTATAATAAAGAGCCCAAATAGGGCTTATGTCTTAAAAATATAAACACAAAAGGAATTTAACATTATATTTTATGTGTTTTAATACACTGCTAACTCACTCCTATTAAAGCTTTTTTTGTGTTTTCTTTATCAGCTTTAGAGTATATTGTGGTAGTTTTGATATTGCTATGTCTTAATAGTTTTTGTATAAACACAAGATTTGTGCCTTTGTTTGTTAATCTCATTGCAAAAGTATGTCTTAGTAAGTGTAATCCTTTTTTAGCTATTAAAGCTTTAGCATAAATTCTATTGATAATAACAAAAGCATTACTTCTACTTAAAATCTTATCTTTAGCTGTTTTCATAATACAATCATTAACATTTAAATGTTCTTTGAAATATTCTAGCTCATCAGCAATCTTACTCGTTTTTATATAAACAAATTGTTCTTTACCCCCCTTGCCAAAAATACTAATCCTAGTAACTTCATCATCATCTTCTATAAAATCACTTAAGCTAACTTTTAAAGCCTCACTGATTCTTAATCCTGCAAATAGCATAAGTTTTACAAGTAGGGCATTTCTATAACTATTATAATCATCTTTTCTGGCTTTTTCTTTCTCAAGAATATTCAAAAGACTTGTAATTTCATTCTCGTTTAAATATTCTATTTTTTCTTCAGCTTTTTCAGTTCTAATTTTTAATTTAGACAAATTGAAGTTAAATTGGCAGAAATCATCATTATTATCATTGATAAATGTAAAAAAACTAGAAATTATTCTTAAATATGTTAATTTTGTTTTTTTAGATAGTTTTTCTACATTTTTACTTCTTTTTTCTAAAAAATCTAAGAAATTAACAATAAATAGAGTTTTTATATCATTTATCTGCATTTCATCTTGAAAATCTAAAGAATACTCAACAAATTCTAATAAAATACGCTCATAAAGTAAGATAGTATTATTTGAATAAGAAAGTGTCTTTAAATGATTTAAATAAGCCCTTACCCATCTTTCTAAATCTTGACTAATATTACCTTTTTTCAGTTTCATTTTATTTTATCCTTAAAATGTATAACATAATATACTATTATGTTATACAAAATATATAAGTTTATCCCTAAGATAATTAAAAAAATACTCTTATTCTAATGGAATATTATGTTACATATAATGTAATTATATATTTATTTTTTAATATAATCAATAAAAAAAGAATAAAAATATAAAATATTATGTTTTTATGCGATTATTTATATAAATTAATACAAAAATGCTATAATATTAATATAAATAAACCAAAAAGGATTAAAATGAGTGAAAATATAGAAAATAATCAAGAAAAAAATAAAAATGTAGTAAAAATAGAAAAAAATAGTTCAAAAAGAATTTATTTTGATGAAAAGACTTTAAAAATGATAGAAATAATGTCTCCAGCTTATGGTATAGATCCAAATACAAAAGAAAATGAGAAAATAGGTGCTATTGTTAAAATAGCAATAGAAAATTTATTTAAAAGTGATTTTTTGAATAAAATCAAAGATTTTTAAAGAAAAGTTTTTTATGCAATTTCATCAGAGAATGCAAAGAGCCACCAAAGAAAATAATATTCGATATTATGAAATAGAAATTTCAAAAAATTTATTTGGTGATTATTTTATAGAAAGAACTTATGGTAATATTAAATATAAAAGCTTTACTGGTAAAAGGGTAAATTATTTTTCTAGCAAAGATGAGGCTTTATTGTTTTTTGAAAAAATCATCAAACTAAAAGAGAAAAGGGGATATAAAAAAGCTTCACTATAAAGTATATCCCTCTAAGTATTTGTTAATTCTCCATGTGTTTTAGTTTTTTCTAATTTTTTAATTTATCAATAAAATCACTCCACCATTGCATTAGCTCTCTTCTATCATCAAGTCTTAAGCTTCTATTATATACCGCTTTTACTTTATTTCTTTCTCTATGATCTAAACATAGTTCTATAACCTCACTATCTTGTTTATGAATATTTTTATATTCATAAAGAAAAGTTGAAGCAGTAGCTCTAAAACCATGATACACCATTTCATCACCAAAACCTAATCTTTTAATGGCTTGATTTAATGTGTTTTCACTCATTGTTTTAGATTTACTTATATCACTTGGAAAAACATATTTTGAATCTGAGTAAGAAAAATTTTTAACATATAAAAGCAAGTCTAAAACACTCTGACTTAATGGAACAATAAAATCCTCTCTCGCTTTAACTTTATTGGCACGAATAGTGATTTGTTTTTTCTCAAAATCTACTTCTTCCCATTCCAAATTTCTAATATTGGCACTTCTTAAAAATAAATATGGACTAATTTGCAAAGCAACTTTTGTAAAAATACTACCCTCGTAATTATCAATCGCAAGCAATAATTCTTTAAATCTTACTTCATCTGTAATAGTTCTATGACTTTGAACTTTATTAGTACCATAAAGCGCTTTTATGTCTAAAGTTAAAATATTACTGTTTTCTATATATTCTCTATGTATAGCATACAGTAGCATTTTTCTTAATCCTAGAAATACTCTTTTGATTGTTTCTATTTTATTTTCAGCATGAAGTCTATCAAATACAAACAATATATCGCTTTTAGTAAGCTCAACAATGCTTTTGGTTTTATATTTTGAAATAATGTGATAGTCTAATCTATTTGGTAATCCATAAGTAGAGTTATCTTTATAAGCAATATCTTTCCATTCATTGAAAACCTCTTCTATTGTTTTTGATTTTTGAGTATTTTCCTTTTGAATATGTTCTTTTGGGTTAATGCCTTGTGATAGCATGTCGTTATAATCATTCGCAATCTCTCTTGCCTGTGCTAATGTGGTTATAGGATATTTCCCTATTTTAAAAGAATACCCCTTTTTATTAAGTTTATATCTAAAATAAAAATTCTTATCAATATCTCCATAAGAAATCCTAGCTTCAATATATAAATTTTTAGTAGAAGCGTCTTTGATATAAGTTTTTTTATCAACAGTTAAATTTTTAAGTTGCCTATCATTTACAATAATCACTGATTTTCCTTTAAAGTGTGTGCAAAAAAATAATTTTTTTTTAATTGCACACACTTTTGCACATATTTTTTAATTTGTCAAAAGATTTTAATTAGTGATAATTAGTGATAATTAGTGATAATTAAAATCTTTCCAAAGTGCTTATTTATCGGATTTATTTTGATAATTTGTAAGAGTTTTTGATAATTTGTGATTGAAGTAATGGTGGATTTAGCAGGACTCGAACCTGCGACCAACCGGTTATGAGCCGGTTGCTCTAACCAACTGAGCTATAAATCCGCCAGAAGTTAAAATAAGAATGTTATTATATCTTTATTTCCTTAATTTAAATTTAGAATTTTATTTTTACTGCTTTTTCTATGGCTAAATATCTAAAGGTGATTAAATTTTGTAAAATTCCAAAGAAAACCATAAAAGTAGCAAAAGAACTCCCTCCATGGCTAAAAAATGGCATAGGTATACCAACAACAGGTGCAAATCCTATGGTCATTGAGATATTAACTGCAACATATATAAAAATAAACAAAGCAATACAATTAGTAACCACTCTAGTAAAATAATCGTCTTTGAGTTTATAGTTTAAACTTAGTAGGTGGAAAATGAGTAGGGTATAGAGCAATATAATCGCCATAGCACCTAAAAAACCAAATCTTTCGGTTAAATAAGCAAAAATAAAATCACTTGTAGAAATAGGTAAAAATTTAAAGTGTGTTTGCGTGGCCTCATCTGCTTTTTTCCCGCTTAAACCTCCACTCCCTATAGCGATAATAGATTGTTTTACATGGTAACTTGGTTCTTCGGCTAAGAAATCATGAATTCTTTGTTTTTGATAGGGTTTTAGAAAGTCACTGTAGATAATAGGTGAAGCAATAGCTATGACTAAAAAAATACTAAGCCAAATTTTATAATTTATCCCAATGATGAAAAGTGTTCCAAAACCTACTATTAAAAGCACTAAAGCTGTTCCTAGATCAGGTTCGCCTGCAATGAGCAAAAAGGGCAGGATAATATAAAAACTCAGTTTAAGAAATTGTTTTAAACCGTAGCCATTAGGTGGAGGTGGATTTTGATAAATCAAATAAGCTAGCATTAAGATAAAAGATGGCTTGAAAATTTCAGAAGGCTGTATAGTAAAATGTGTAAAAGGAATTTCAAGCCATCTTCTTGCTCCAAGTTTTTCCACGCCAAAAATATCAACACTTGCAAGCAAGATGATATTAATCCAATAAAGCACAGGTATGAGCCACATTAATCTTCTTAAAGGCAAAAAGAAAAAAAATGCAAAGCCTGTAAAACCCACCAAGGTATAAATAAGCTGTTTTTCAGCTAAGCGTATATTGGCTTCATAGATTAAAAGAAATGATATGACAATGATAGGCAATATAAGAAGAGGTTGTATAAAATCAAAATGTGTTAAAATTCTTCTATCAAGCTTTATCAAGGCTATCCTTTTACAAAATATTATGCAATTATATGCTAAAATTGCAAATTTTATCATAAGGAAATATAATATGTTAAAAATTTCATCGCTTTGTGAAGAAAGATTGGATATTTTTTTATCGGAGATACTTAAGCAAAGTCGTTCTCAAGTTGCTAGATTGATAAAAGAAGATTGTATTTACATAAATAAAAAAATAGAAAATAAAATCGCAAAAAAAATCAAACAAAAAGATGAAATTAGCATAGTTTTTCCTCAGATCAAAGAAGCTAAAGAAATTTATGAACCTGATTTTGATATAGAAATTTTATACGAAGATGATGATATTTTGGTGTTAAATAAAGCGCCTAATATTGTTGTGCATGGTGCAAGCAGTGTTAAGGAAGCAACTTTAGTGGATTGGCTTTTGCATAAGGGTTATGCTTTGTCTAATTTAAATGGAGAGTATAGAGCAGGACTTGTACATCGGCTAGATAAAGGTACAAGTGGTGCTATTGTCATAGCTAAAAACAACCAAGCACACCAGCTTTTAGCTGCTCAACTTTTAGATAAAAGCATGGGAAGGTTTTATTTAGCATTAAGTGATCTTCCCTTGAAACATGAAAAAATGAGCAATGAAAAAGCTATTATGCGTTGTCCTAGTAATAGGCTTAAAAAAATCACCACAAACCATCCTAATGCTTTAGCTAAGAGCGCTAAAACTGACTTTGTAAATTTGCTAAGTAGTGGAAAATACTCATTGCTAGCTGCTAAGTTATACACAGGAAGAACCCATCAAATCAGAGTGCATTTGGCTGATTTTAATCGTTATATTTTAGGAGATGAATTATACGGATATAAAGGAAAAATAAAGTATAATAGAATAATGCTTCATGCGTATTTGATTTATTTTATTCATCCTAGGACTAAAGAGTTGATGTTTATAAAAGCTCCTATGTTTGATGATTTTTATCAAATTTTAAAAGAAAACTTTACACAAGGAGAGATAGATGAAAAAACTTCATTGGATTATCTTAAGTTCTGCTTTGGCTTTTAGTGCTTGTAGTACAACGATGAGTTCACCGCAAATTGCTCAAGTGAATGATACTTTGCCAAAAATTTCAAGTATTAAAAGTATAAGTGATATTACTAGTATAGCATTTGAATGGGAACCATTGTATGATCAAAATATAGCAGGATATTACATTTATAGAGCAAATGCAGCTGGTGTACCTATGGAGCTTGTAGCAAAAATCAAAAATAAGTTTCAAACACATTATACCGATACGGACTTAGAGCCAAATACAAGATATTATTACTCTATGAAAACCTTTAATGAGCTTGGACAAGTTTCTCAAGATGGTGTGAGTATAGAGGCTTTTACTAATAGAGTGATTGATCCAGTGCCTTTTGTGCAGGCTATTGTAGGTTTGCCAAATCGTGTAAAATTAGTATGGAGACCACATCCTGATGTAAGAGTTAATGCGTATGTTATTGAACGTGCAAATATGAAAGATATGAAATTTAAAGAATTAGCTAAAATCAAAAATCGCCTAAGTGCTGAATATATAGATGATTCATTAAAACCTGATGAGAGTTTTCAGTATAGAATTGTAGCTTTAACTTATGATGGCATTAAAAGTGCCCCAAGCAAGATAGTAGAATCTACCACTAAAGCACTTCCTCCTATGGTAAGCAATTTGCAAGCAAGTAAAGATGCTCCAAGAAAAATCATTTTAACTTGGGATAAAATTGATTATGCAGATTTTGCTTATTATAAAATTTATTCTAGTTCAAATACTTTTTTGCCATTTAGTGTAATAGCAAAAACTTCTGAAAATACTTACGAAGATGTGGTTAAAGGTGTGGCTGAAAAAAGATATTACAAGGTTAGTATGGTGGATAAAGATGGTTTGGAAAGTCCTATAGCAAGTGAGCCTGTGGAGGGCATTACGCTAGGAGCACCACTAGCTCCAAGTATTATTTTATGTGCTGTTGAAGATGATGGTATTAGGGTTGAATGGGTTGATAATGATGATAGAGCTAAAGAATACATAGTTAAACGAAGTGGCGGTGGAAGTAATGCTGTGTTTAAAGAGATTAAATCTAAACAATTAAAAGACATCACAGCTGTTCCTGGAAAAGTATATAGCTACGAAGTTATTGCTATTGATGCAAATGGCATAGAATCGAAAGCTTCTGATAAATTTACAGTAGTAAAATAATGCCAAATTTTAAGTGTAAAATTTTAAAAGAAATTCAACTTCCTTTTGAAAAAGATGGAGTTGAATTTTTATGGATGGCCAAGGGTGAAAATGTAGATTTGCTTTTTACGCGTATTGAGCAAGAAAACTTTTTTTTACAAATAAAAAAAGATAAAAAAAAACAAGAATGGCTTATAAAGGGTGAAAAACACACAAAACCATCTCAAATTGGGTATTTGCAAAAAGCTTTGTTGGTATTTAAAGAAAACTTTACTCAAGATGTGGTTTGTGAAGCTGTGGCACTAAAATATACAAGATTAATCCAAAAAACGCCTTTGATTGCTAATGATCTAAAAGAAATTTTAGAGCAAACAAAAAACAAAAAACAAATTTTTATTGAAATAGGCTTTGGTAGTGGTAGGCATTTGCTTTACCAAGCTAGACAAAACCCTGATATTTTGGTTGTTGGTATAGAAATTTACACTCCTGCATTAGAGCAAGTAGCTAAGCTTGCTTTGAGTGAAAAATTAAATAATATTTTATTGATAGAAACAGACGCTAGATTGTTATTAAGTGTACTTGAGTCCAACTTGGTAGATAAAATTTTCTTGCACTTTCCTGTACCTTGGGATAAAAAGCCTCATCGCAGGGTGATTGGAGTAAACTTTGCAAATGAATGCGCTAGGGTTTTAAAAGAAAGTGGTCAATTTGAGCTTAGAACGGATAGCTTTTTGTATTTTAATTTTACTTTGGAAACTTTTTTGAATTTTTCTCATTTGAAAGCCTTGATTAAGAAAAATGAAAATTTAGAAATTGCAAGTAAATACGAAGATCGTTGGAAAAGACAAAATAAAGATATATATGATTTAATCATCAGTGGTTTTAGTAAGAGTAAAAGTTTAAGTAAGGATCAAAAATTTGCTATTGAAGATTTAAGATTAAATACAGAAGAACTAGCTTGTATAAAAAAGAATTTTAAAAATGAAGTTTTTAAAGGTGAGGATTTTTTCTTGCATTTTGAAAAAATGTATATTAAAGATGATGAGCTTATCATTAAAATAGCTTTTGGTGCTTTTTATAAGCCCGAGCATGTTTATGTAGCTTTAAATATACAAAAGATAGAATTTATTTTTAAGCAACCTTTTAAAACTAAAGAAAATTTAAAAGCTATAGAAAAATTAAGAGAAATATTGTATTCTTATATTAAATAATAATGATTTAAATTTTTAAATAACGAATAATAAGGAAAAATAGTGATGATAGAGGCTAAAAAGCTTTGTCTTGGTTATGATGAACTTGTTATAGAAAATGCTAGTTTTTCTCTAAAAGATAATGATTTTGTTTTTATTACAGGAAAAAGTGGTAGTGGAAAATCAACTTTGTTAAAATCTTTCTATGGAGATTTAGAGCCAATAAGTGGAAATTTAAAGGTTTGTAATAATGATTTAGTAGATATTTCTAATGCTGAGCTTTTAGAACTTAGACAAAAAATAGGAATTATTTTTCAAGATTATCGTCTGGTGCAAGAATTTAGTGTAGAAAAAAATGTAATGCTGCCTTTAATGATTAAGGGATATAGTAAAAATGTATGCAAAGAACAAGCTATAAAGCTTTTAAAACATGTAAATTTAACTTTTAAGGCTGATAAAAAACCAGCTCAACTTTCAGGTGGAGAACAACAACGCGTTGCCATGGCAAGAGCCTTAGCACATAATCCAAAATTACTCTTATGTGATGAGCCAACGGGAAACCTAGATGAATACTCTTCAGATATTATATGGACTTTGTTAAAATCAGCAAGAGAAATACTTGGAACTTGTGTGGTAGTTGTCACACATAGAATTCCTACTAATTTAAGACTTGATTATCGTCGTTTTAATATAGAAAATGGGAGAATGAATGAAATCTTTTAAAAATCATCTTTCTTTGATATTTGCTTTAATGGTGATGATGTTTGCTTTTGAGTTTTTGATTATCACAAATAAAACTATTGAATATTATGAAAAACTTTTAAATAAAGACTATAATATCATTTTAGTAGGAAAAACTCACTTAGATAAAAAAAGCATAGAAGAGCAGGTTAGTCATTTTCAATCTTTGGAAATTTTAAATCCAAATGAAATGGTAGATAGGCTTAAGAATGATATATCAGCTAAAAACATAGAGGTTTTAAAGGCTACATTGCCAAAATTTTATACTTTAAAGCTTAATAAGCTTTTGTCAGAAGATGAGTTAAACATTTTAAAAGATAAATTTTTAAAAAATCCTAACATTACTAGAGTGGAGACTTTTGCAAAAACGCATACAAAAATTTATAAACTTTTGGTTTTGGTGAAATTTTTATTATGGTTTTTCTTGTTTATTATAATATTGCTTAGTTTTGTATTATTGCTTAAACAGATGAAAATTTGGCTTTTCGAGCATACTCAAAGAGTGGAAATCATGTGCTTGCTTGGTGCCCCATTTTGGTTTAGATCTTTTATGCTTTATAAGATAGTTTTTATTGATTGTTTTATAGCATTTTTATTGCTTGTATTATTTTTTACCCAAGTTTATGATCTTGAATCTATTAAGCTAGCTTTACAAAGTGTAGGCATTAGCTTACCTAAAATAAATATTTTCACGCATTTATTTTTGATTTTTTTAGCAATGCTTTGTGTTTGTTTTGCTTGTGTGAATTTTGTGATGTTTAAGGTTAGAAAATGAAAAAATGCTTTTTGCTTTTTTTATTTTCCTTCTCTGTTTTATTTGCAAATGAAATTGCACAAAAGCAAAAAGATATTAAAGAAAATGAACATATAGTAAAGCAATTATCTAAAAAATTAGAAGATTTAGCTAGTGAAATTTTAGATAATGAGAAAAATTTAAAAAAAATCGCTTTAGAAATTAGCACCTTAACTTCAAAAACTTCTAAACTTGAAGGATCTGTGAAAACTCAAATAAAAGCATTAGAGCAGCTTAATGCACAAAATAAAGATCTTTTGCAAAATAAAAATAAGATCGAAGGAAAGATAATTGATTTAATTGCTAAAGATTTTGCTTATGATTTAGCAATTCCTAAAAGTTATGTTGAAAGTGAAGATAGTATTATAGCTTTAGAGCTAGTTGAGGTTTTGGATAAAATTTTCAAAGAAGAGTTTTACCAAATTTCAAAAGACTATGAGGATGTAAGTAGAAAAATAGAAGAAAAACAAAAACAAATTACCACAATTAATAATAATTTAAAAGCTTATAAAGAACAAATCGATGAGCTTGAAAACCTTAGAAAAAAACAAGAAAGAGAGATTACAAAACAAAAAAATGATAAGGAAATTTATACACGAAAACTTTCTAATCTACAAGCACAGCAACAAGAACTAAGAAAAACTTTAAATAGATTGCAAATCATCAAAGAAAGAGAAGAAGAAAAGTTAGCGCAGAAAAAAGAACAAAGTAAACAACCTAGTTCAAGTGTAAAGCAGGTTGGTTCGAGTTATCAAACAAGTAGCGTTAAGCGTTATAGTGGTTCTAAGACCATAGCTCCTTTAGAATCTTACACAGTAAAACAAAAATTTGGAAATTATATTGATCCTATTTATAATATAAAAATCTATAATGAAAATGTAGTTTTAAAAAGTGATAGTGCTAATGCTGCGGTAAGAAATGTTTTAGATGGTAAGGTAGTTTTTGCAAAAGCAACTCCAACACTAAAGCAAGTTGTGATTGTTGAAAATAAAGATGGTATACATACTATTTATGCACATTTGGATAAAATTGCACCTGGGGTTAAAGTGGGTAGAAATATCAAAAAAGGTTATATTATAGGTAGGGTTGAGAGTGATTTAACTTTTGAAGTAACCCAAAAGAATTTTCATATCAATCCTTTGGAGATGATTAAATAAATTAGTTTTTTTTAATACGAATTTTGATATAGTTTCAAATCAAAGGAGAAATTTAATGAACAATAAAAGAAAAAGAGTATTGGTTAAATTTTCTGGAGAAGCTTTGGCTGGAGAAAATGGCTTTGGCATAGAAAATTCTGTTTTAAAATATATAGCTTCTGAAATAAAAAGTTTGATTAATGAAAATGTTGAAGTAGGTATTGTAATAGGTGGTGGAAATATTATCAGAGGAGTATCTGCAGCAAGAGATGGACTTATAAAAAGAACAAGTGGTGATCATATGGGTATGCTTGCTACTGTGATTAATTCTATAGCTATGCAAGAAGCATTGGAAAGTGCTGGACTTGATGTAAGAGTTCAAAGCGCTATTCAAATGGAGGCATTTTGTGAAACTTATATTATGAGAAGAGCACATAGGCATTTGGAAAAAGGACGTATAGTTATTTTTGCCTGTGGTACAGGTAATCCTTATTTTACTACTGATACGGCTGCGACTTTAAGAGCAGTGGAAATTCAAGCAGATATGATTATTAAAGCGACCAAAGTAGATGGAATTTATGATAAAGATCCTAAAAAATATGATGATGCTACAATGCTTAATGAATTAAGCTATGAAAGAGCTTTGCATGATAATATTAAGGTTATGGATGATACTGCAATAGCATTAGCTAAAGATAATGCTTTGCCTATTGTAGTGTGTAATATGTTTAAAGAGGGAAATTTATTAAAAATCATTCAAGGCGATATGAGTTTATGCTCTATTGTTAAAAATTAATTAAGGATAAATAATGAGAGTAGAACAAGTAGCTGCAAAAGCACTAAAAAAATTAAAAGATGATAGATATAAATTAGCTCTTGTAGTGGCTAAAAGAGCTGAAGAGCTTGCAAATGGCGCAGAACCTTTAGTAAATTTAGATAAAAATAAATATAAATATACTGATATTGCTTTACATGAGATAGCAGAAGATAAAATTGTATTAGAGGGATTTATTGAAGCTGATAAATGATGAGTTGTTGTTAGACAAACTTGTTGATGATGTAAAAAATTGTAAGAATTTGCAAAGAGCAAAAGAAATTCTTTTTATGGTTTTCCCTCAATCTGTTGTTTTGGAAAAAGCAGTGGATTTTTGTATTCAAAAACATGAAGGGCAATTTAGAAAAAGTGGTGAGCCATATGCTGTGCATCCTATTTTAGTAGCTTCTTTTGTGGCTTTTTTAAGCCCTGTGCAGTCTATGATTATAGCTGCATTATTGCATGATGTATTAGAAGATACAAAGTGTAATGAAGAAGAATTGAGTTTAAATTTTGGTGAAGAAGTAACCAAATTGGTTCAAGGTTTGACTAAAATAGTTAGCATTAGAGAAGATCATCTTACACGATCTAATTCCAATGAAAAACTTGCAAAATCTGCTTTAACTTTTAGAAATATGCTTCTAGCTGGTGTTGAAGATGTAAGTGTACTTGTAATAAAGCTTTGCGATAGATTGCATAATATGCTTACTTTAAATTTTTTAAGAGAAGATAAACAAAAAAGAATTAGCGAAGAAACCTTAGTAGTATATGCACCTATAGCCCATAGACTTGGAATCTCAAGTATAAAAAATTTGCTTGAGGATTTAAGTTTTAAATTTTTACTTCCTGATGAATATGCACAAATTGATAATTATATCAATGCAAAAGATCAACAAATTCAACTTGGATTTAATGAATTTATTACAAAAATTGAGATGTTATTTTTAGAAAATGGTTTTAGACAAGGTAGCTTCATTGTGCATAAAAGAATTAAGCATAATTATTCTATTTATTTAAAAATGCAAAGAAAAGGTGTGGGGCTTGATGAAGTTTTAGACCTCTTAGGTGTAAGAATTTTGGTTGAAAAAGTTTATGATTGTTATTTGGCTTTGGGAATTTTACATACGCGTTTTAATCCTTTAATCTCAAGATTTAAAGACTATATAGCCTTGCCAAAACAAAATGGGTATCAAACTTTACACACAACGCTTTTTGATGCAAAAAATATTATAGAAGCTCAAATTCGCACCTTTGATATGCATAAAACTGCTGAATTTGGCGTAGCAGCGCACTGGAAATATAAAGAAGGAAATATAACAACACCAAATTTAGATTGGCTTGCAGATATTTCTATGCATGGAAAAGAAGATGGTAATGTTGTGCAAGATTGCGATGCTATTGAACTTTATGAATATGCAAAAGATAGTTTATATATAGAAGATATTGCAGTGTACTCTCCAAAGGGAGAAATTTTTACTTTACCGCGTGGAGCTACGGCTTTAGATTTTGCTTATGAGGTTCATACTAAAGTAGGGCTTCATGCTAAAACTGCTTTTGTAAATCGCATGAGAGTGCCACTTTTAACTGTACTCAAAAATGGAGATATAGTTAGTATTGAAACTTCAGAAGAAGAATTTTATAGATGTTCATGGATAGATAGTGTAAAAACAGGAAAGGCTAGAGCCAGCATAAGAGATTTTTGTAAGCAAAAGAAAAAAGAATTAAATAATAAAATCGCCATAAATCTTTTATCTACGGTATTTAACAAAGATTCTAAACTTATAGAAGAATGGCTTGAAAAAGAAAATTTTAATAAAAAACTTAGACAAATTGCTTTAGACTTTAATTATTTTAAGGATGTAATTATAGCTCTGAGAAAGTATATGGGGCAAAACCAAGCGGCTAAATTTGAGCAAAATGAGCAAAAATTTGAAAATATAGTAATTGGTTCTAATTATAAAATAACCACGATTAATTTTGATTATTGTTGTAGACCTAAAAGAGGAGATGAGATCATTGCTTTTAGACACTCAGCTGGAGCAACAATACACCATAAGCTTTGTGAACATGCAGTGAAAATGATAGAAAATAACAAAGAAATGATTTTTGTTTTTTGGAATGATAGTTCGATAAAAAGTTACAAAATTATTGTTTCAATAGAAAATAAAAAAGGCTCTTTAGCAGATTTTTTAACTACTTTAGCTAAAATGCAGATTAATGTTTTAAGTATTAATTCAGCCGATTCAGAACCTGTGGTGGCAAATTATTTTGAAGTGCAGGTTGAACTGCCTAATAATATGGATGTCGAAAGCGTAAAAGAAAGATTAAAGGCTAGATATAAAATTTTAGACTTTACATCTTTAAATGATGCATATAATAATCACTAAAAAAGGTTTTTTATGGATATTAACAAAATTATTAAAGAAATTAAAAGAGGAATTGTAGAAATTATTGATGAGGAAAGATTAGTTTCTTTGGTAAAGAATTACTATGAAAAAGGTGAAAACTTTTTTGTAAAAGCTGGTTTTGATCCAACAGCGGCTGATTTGCACTTAGGACACACAGTAGTTTTGAATAAGATGGCTTTGCTTCAAAAGCATGGTGCTATTGTTCAGTTTTTAATAGGCGATTTTACTGCGCAAATAGGCGATCCTACAGGAAAAAGCGCAACGAGAAAAAAACTTGACAAAGAAGAGGTATTAAAAAATGCTAAAACTTACGAAGAACAAGTTTTTAAAATTCTAGATCCTAGTAAAACTCAAATTCATTTTAATTCTACATGGTTAAATGAATTAGGCGCGAGTGGTATAGTGGAGTTAACTTCAACTTTTAGTGTTGCTAGAATGCTTGAAAGAGATGATTTTACTAAGCGTTTTAAAGAGCAAAGCTCTATATCAATTTGTGAGTTTTTGTATCCACTTTTGCAAGGTTATGATAGTGTAGCTTTAAAAAGTGACATAGAAATGGGTGGAACTGATCAAAAGTTTAATCTTTTGATGGGCAGGCAGCTTCAAAGGATGTATGGCTGTAAAAAAGAACAAGCAGTTGTGATGATGCCATTACTTGAAGGTCTTGATGGTGTAAACAAAATGAGTAAAAGCTTGGGAAATTATATCGGTGTGAGTGAAGATGCAAAAGATATGTATGCTAAAGTTTTAAGTATAAGTGATGAATTAATGTTTAGATATTATGAGCTTTTGAGTGAAAAAAGTTTAATGGAAATTTCGCAAATTAAAGAAGATATTAACAATGGTTTGTTGCATCCTAAAAAAGCTAAAGAAAACTTGGCTGTAGAAATTATTATGCGTTTTCACTCTAACGAATGTGCATTAAAAGCTAAAGAAGAATTTGATAAAGTTCATAGTGCAAAAGAGTTTCCTAGTGATATGCCAAGTTTTACTTTAGATGGTAGAATTTGGTTGGCAAAAGCCATAGTGGAATGTAAAATGGAAAGTTCTACTTCAGCTGCAAGAAGACTGATTAATTCAAACGCGGTAAGTATTAATGGTGAAAAAGTTCAAGATGAACAACTCCAGCTAGAAAATGGTGAATATGTTTTACAAGTTGGAAAAAGAAAATTTGCGAAATTAAAGGTTGTATGATGAGTTTTAAAACTTTAAAAATTGGAAAGCATGAGATAAAATATCCTATATTTCAAGGTGGTATGGGTCTTGGTATAAGCTGGGATAGACTTGCTTCTGCAGTTTCTTTAAATGGTGGTTTGGGGATTATTTCTTCAGTGGGAACTGGGTATTATGAAAATAGAACACACATTGACAAAGAATTAAACGCAAAGCCTTATGGTAGTGATAATTTTTACTCTAAAGCGGGCTTGAAAGCTTTGATAGATAATGCTAGAAAGGTTTGCAAAGATGCGCCTTTAGGCTGTAATATCTTATACGCAAGTAATAATTATGCACAAATTGCTCGTAATGCTTGTGAGGTTGGTTTTAATGTGATAGTTTCAGGAGCAGGGCTTCCTACAAATTTGCCTGAATTTACACAAGATTATCCTGATGTTGCTTTGGTGCCCATTGTATCATCAGCTAAAGCTTTAAAAATTATTTGTAAAAGATGGCAAAGTAGATATAATCGTTTGCCTGATGCAGTTATTGTTGAAGGGCCAAAAAGCGGAGGACATCAAGGTTTTACGTATGAACAATGTTTAATGGATGAGTATCAATTAGAAAATGTGGTACCACAAGTTGCACAAGAAATTAAAAGTTGGGGTGATATGCCACTAATTGCTGCAGGTGGAATTTGGGATAAGCAAGATATAGAAAAAATGATTTCTTTAGGTGCAAGTGGTGTTCAAATGGGAACTCGTTTTATAGGAACTTTTGAATGTGATGCAAGTGATAATTTTAAACAAATATTGCTTGATTGTAAAAAAGAAGATATTGAGCTTTTAAAATCTCCAGTTGGATATCCTGCAAGAGGAGTAAGGACTAATCTTTTAAATTTGGTAGATAGAAGAATGGGGCCAAAAATTTCTTGTGTGAGTAATTGTGTTGCACCATGTGGTAGAGGTAAAGAAGCTACTAAAGTGGGCTATTGCATAGCAGATAGATTATATGATGCTTGGAGTGGTAAAAAAGATACAGGCTTGTTTTTTACCGGTGCAAATGGATATAGGCTTGAAAAACTTATCAGCGTAGAAGAGCTAATGAAAAAATTAGTTAATGGCGAAGATGCTTAGAATATTTTTTGTTGTTTTGTTTTTTTATCTTAATGTTTTTGCTAATGTAGAAATTAAGAAATTTGACCAATTTTTTTTAACTTCCAATTCAGAAGAAAAACTACAATTGCATCAACAATTAAAATCTTTGTATATACAAAGTGTGATTAATGATAATAATGAAGAAAAAAATGAGATTTTAAAAAGATTAATTATAAGTTCAAATTCTTTAGGCTTTGATGATAAAGCTTACGTGCAAGAGCTTGAAGAAAGTGGAGTAAGCGAAGAAGAAATTTCACGTTTAAAAAATGCATTAAGGGTTATACAGGATCAAAAAATAAAAAAAGAACAGGTAAAAAATAAAACTAGTACCACTACAATATCTATTAATAAAAAAGAAGATAAAAAAGAAGATAAAAAAGAAGATAAAAAAGAAGATAAAAAAACTTCGGTGCAAAAAGAGCTTTTTGTGCTCGATGTTAAAAAATTAGATAATGGTATCTTACTTGATTTGAGTGAAAGAATCAACCAAAAAGATATTAAAAACTTTACTCTTAAAGGTGATAATAATTTTCGTTATGTTGCAGATTTTGATGGAATTTTAAAAGGACCTAAGAAAAATTTCGAATTTAAAGATTTTGATATTATTGTGTCACAATTTAATCCAACAAGTATGCGTTTGGTTTTAAGTTCAAAAAAAGAGTTAAAGGTAAAAATAGAGCTTAAAGATCAAAGCCTTTTTATGGGACTTGAAAAAGTAGAAAAAAAAGAAGAGCTCAAGCCTATAGTTAAAAGACAAGATAAAGTTAAAAAAACAGAAGTTAAAAACAAACCTTTGTATGTTTTAAAATCAAGTAAAGATAAAAATGGTATTAATCTAAAATTAAATAACGATATTGAATTTGAAGACATTAAAATCAATTCTTTTAAAGATGGTAAAATATATCGTTCTATTGTGAGTTTTGAAGCTATTTTAGAAGGCGATAGAAAAAAAATTGATATTAATAGAAATCAATCCATTACGATAGTGCAGTTTAATAAAACAACAGTAAGAGTTGTTTTAAATTCTACTAGTGATTTTAAAACTAATCTTGATTTGGATGATGAGGATTTATTTATAGGTTTTGAAAAAAAGGCTAAAAAAACGCTAAATAAAACTTCTTCAAAAACGACAAAGGCTACCATTAAAAAATCAGGGAAAATCATAGTGATTGATCCAGGTCATGGGGGTAAAGATCCAGGTACTTTAGGAGATAAAGGTGTTAAAGAAAAAGATGTAGTTTTAAGTGTGGCTTTAAAACTTGGTAATGAGCTTAAAAAACGCGGATATAAAATTTATTATACTAGGAGTACAGATAAATTTATAAATTTAAGAGATAGGACTTCTATGGCTAATGAAAAAATGGCAGATTTATTTATTTCTATTCACGCAAATGCAGCTCCAAATAAACAAAGAGCTAAAACTTTACAAGGTATTGAAACTTTCTTTTTATCGCCTGCAAGAAGTGAAAGAAGTAAAAAGGCTGCCGAATTAGAAAACCAATCAGATTTTGAAGAGATGAATTATTTTTCCAAGCAAACCTTTTTGAATTTTTTAAATCGCGAAAAAATAGTTGCTTCAAATAAATTAGCTATTGATGTACAAAAAAAGATTTTAAGTAATGTAAGAAAAAAATATAAAGTTGTTGATGGTGGAGTCAGAGAAGCTCCTTTTTGGGTTTTAGTGGGTGCACAAATGCCTGCTATATTAATTGAAACAGGTTATATTAGTCATCCTAGCGAAAGAAATCGATTGTTAAATAAAAATTTTCAAGAATTATTGGCTATTGGTATTGCCAATGGTATAGAAAGTTATTTTTATAAAAATCAATGAAAAAGGCAAATATTATCATCAAAAACAATACACCTTTTTCTTTGGATTTTGATGATTATTACTTTAATTCTAGTGATGGCTTGAGTGAAAGTGAATTTATCTATACTAATGCTTTTGAATTTCAAGCAAAACAAACTATTGTTGCAGAACTTGGTTTTGGTATAGGTTTGAATTTTTTTCTTACTCTAAAACGTTTCGTAAAAGAAAAAAAAGAAAATCAAAGACTGTTTTATATTAGTTTTGAAAATTTTTACATAGAAAAAGATAAGTTAAGAGAAATTTATAAAAACCTTGGTTTTTATGAGGAATTTAAAGATTTTTTAGAACAGTTTTTAAAATTTTATCCTCCTTGTAAAGATGGAGTTTATAGGTTTTATTTTCAAGATTGTTTTTTGGACTTGGTGTTTGGTAATGCTAAAGAAAAGTTGCAAAATTTAGACTTTAAAGCCGATTATTGGTATTTAGATGGTTTTGCACCTGCTAAAAATCAAGAGATGTTTAATGAGGATATTATAAATAAAGTTGCTAGAAATTCAAAAATAAACGCTAAGGTTTTAACGTTTTCTTCTGCAAGTGTTTTAAAAAAAGCTTTAATTAACAATAATTTTCAAATTCAAAAGATAAAAGGTTTCAGAAAAAGGGAAATGATACAAGCTATTTTTAATGGCCTTAATTTTGAAGATAAATTTGCTTATTTCAATACCCCGTATTTAAAGAAGAGTGTTCAAAAAATAGCTATTATTGGAGCAGGTATAGCTGGTGCGAGTATAGCCTATGAACTTTCTTTAAGAAATGTCCAAGTTGATGTTTTTGAAAAAGAAAATTCATTAGGTAAGGGTGCTTCTGGAAATATCAATGGAATTTTAAGTTCTTTGATTTTAAAACCTGATGTTGTATTGGGCGAGTTTTCGCAATATACTTTTTTAGAAGCGAGTAGGTTTTATAGACAAATTTTAAATTTAAATCCACAAGGGGTTTATGAATTTGCTCATAATGAGCTTATGCAAGAGCGTTTTGATAGTCAAAAAAATAATATTTTATTTGAAATTACCAATAATCAAGCTTTTTTAAAGGATGGAGCATGTATAAAACCCCAAGATATTGTAAAAACACTTTTGCAAAAAAGTAAGGCTAGGGTGTTTTTTGAGTATGAATTTTTAAATTATTCCTATGAGAATGAAAAATTTTCTTTACAATTTAGTCATAAAAAAAAATTAAAAGATTATGATATATTAATTTATGCTCAAGGTGCTGATGTTAGGAAATTTTTAGAGTATAAGTATATGAAATTAAGTAGTGTTAGGGGTCAATGTACTCACCTAAAACCATTTTTAAAAAATACTCATGCCTTATCTTCAAAAGGCTATATTTGCCCTATCAATGATGAATTAAATTTACAACTCATTGGTGCAAGTTATGACAGGCTTAATCAAAATGCAAGGCTTTTAAAAAATGATGATTTGCAAAATATTGAAAATATAAAAGAATTTTTGCATGATGAAAATTTAGAAATTATGAGTGGGAAAGTAGGATTTAGATCGTATTCTAACGATAGATTTGCTATAATAGGTCAAGCGTATGATGAAGATTTTTATTTACAAAATTACAAAGCACTTTTATGGCATAAAAATAAAAGTCAAGCAACACCAAATGATTTTATTCCTCTGTATTTTTCTATTGCTCATGGATCTAGGGCTTTTGCTAGTGCTATTATTGGAGCAAGAATACTTAGTGCGCTAATCTTTGATGAGCCAAAAATAGAAAAAGATTTTTTACATGCTATTCATCCTGCAAGATTTTTAATCAGAATGTTAAAAAAAGGAAAAAAATAATTTATTATTTTAAATGCTTTTATACTTTATCTCCCAAGACATACAAACCATTATAATACTTTAGGTATTATGTTAATATTTTATTTTATAAATTTTCTTTAATTAAAAATTTATAATTTCAATGTTAGTATTGCATTGTTATTAATAATATATTTGTAGTAATTGCTGCAACATATATAAACAAACACAGGCTGATTAAATATATTAATTATTTTGAAAGGACTTTTTCAATGTATATAAACACACCTAAAAATCACCTCACGGGGGGGGGATACGATAATTTTCATTTTGGCTTAAGTGCTTTAGCTTCTTTAAAAAACTTTAAAAACTTCAATCTTTTAAAACTTTCTTTATTTACTATTTTTTCATTAAGTTCTTTAGAAGCAGCTATTCAGGCAGATTATGATAAAAGTTCTAATGCTTATATTATCACAAAGCATAAATTTAATAATAATGATGTATATGATTATACAAACAATACTTATAAGTTTTTAAATGGTAAAAACTTCTATGGTCAAATGGCTAGTAATAAAAATCTATCTCATATTACTTTAATTTATGATAATCCTAAAGATAATACTAGTGCATTGCATTTTAGACAAGACATACTCACTCCAAGCATTAAAGAAGATATTTTTGTAATTAATGGCTTTCATGGAGCTTATTCTTCTAACACCACCATGAATCAAATCAGCTATATACCTTTTTTAGTTTCTGCTTATGCTTTTAATGCTAAAGCAAATAATAATACCTTAGTATTAAAAGCAGGAGAATTATCTTCAGTATATTATTTAAAACCAACCAATAAAGAAGTAATCAATCCTAAGGCTAGTGGTTTGGATAATAAATATAATTTTTTAATTACTCCTGCTATAGCTAGAAAAGGTGAAGCGAGCAATAATACTTTAAATTTCTTAAAAGATGCCTATGTGAATATGGGTGTTGAGAACACTTATACCTTAGCCTTAAATGGAGCACCTTATATAGTAGGTGCTTTTGGTATAGATGCTAATACTAATAATAATACTGTAATATTAAATGATGGAGTAAAGATAGACTTTCATACTACTCCTTATCAGCAAAGTGCTTTAAATGATGGTGATATTTTTGATGAAAGAATGACTCATGTGGTTGGAGCTATAGCTTATAATGCTAATGCAAATAATAATAAATTACTTATTAATGGTGCTTCATTAATTGTGCATGGTCCAAGTGGATCATATTCTACTTCAGCTGCTACACATATGGCAGGTGGCTTTGTGGATGTTAATAATAATCAAAGCTATGAGGTAAGAGGAAATAGTGTTATTATAAATGATTTACAATTAGACTTAAGAGTAGATGCTAAAAATACTCCTTTAGCTTATAATGCTGTATTAGTAGGTGAGATATTTGGTGGTAGGATTATGAAAGGTAATGCTTATAAAAACACCATAGATATCAAAGACTTACAAACCTTATTAGAACTTAATAATAATATAGAAGTAAAAGCACTCTTAGACTTTTATGCAGGTGTAACTAATAATGGTATAGCTAATGATAATAGTGTTAGAATTCATCTTAAAAAGCCATTTGAGATTAATTCTAATTTTACAGGAAAAAATGAGTTTAATATTTATGGAGGGGTAGCGACTAAAGGAGCTAGTGGAAATAGCATTCATATTGATGGAGATTTAACCCAAGGACTTACTGTTGAAGATAACCAAGATAAAATTCAAATCATAGCAGCACAAACTCTAAGTTCTAAGGCAAATAATAATAGCATTGTTATTAACAACTCAAATATTGCTATGCCTTTATTTTTATATGCAGTTTCTAAAGCTAATTTAGATAATAAAGATTATTATGCAAGTAGTGCTTATGCTAATAGCATAGTTTTAGATAATGTAAAATCAGGTAGAAATCTAACTGCTATTATAGAAGCTGATAATTTAGAAAAAAATACTATTAATTATAATCTTGTGCAATCCTTAACCAATGCTTCTAATATAGATAAAGGTTCTAAAGTTATACTAAGAGCTAATCAAAAGGCTAATGATAATACTTTAAATATTAAAGATTATTCTAGTAAGGCTAGGGATAATGTATATATTATTAAGGCTAAAGATGAAAGCACTAATAATAATATAATATTTGATAATATAACCCTAGGCACAGCTTCTAATAAAAGAGAAGGTGAAATAGTAATTAGTGCAGGTATAGCTAAGAATACGCATGATAATTATACACATATACATAATCTAAATATAGATGAGTATAAAGACAATTTTAGTATTGTCATAGCAGCTTCTGGTGTATATGGTAAGAATGATAAAAGCTATAATAATACTTTATATCTAAGTGGTGATATTAATATTTTTAACCATACTGATGCAAAAGTATTAGTAACAGGTAGCTTTTTACGAATTCAAGAAGATAATAACTTTAAATCACAAGCTCTAACGCATCAAAGTGGTACTAACAATCACTTAGTGCTAAATACAAACATAACAACAAATACTATCAATAACTTTGATCATTATAGCTTTATATTAAAAGATAATATTCAAGCTTATTTAAGTGCTAAAGAAGCTATTTATCTTTCTAAAGATAGTTCTATTAATGTGTATACAAATAATGAGATAAAAAACAAAAGCTTTGTTCTAATGCAAAGTGAAAAAGGCTTTGTTAATGCTAATAATAAAAGATTAAATCAACAAGATTTACAACAACTTTTAAACACTATAAGCAAAAACAATTACAAACTACATCAAAACATCAAAGCAAAAACTCAAAAGGCTAATTGCACCCTAAGTGTTAGCAAAGATGCTAAAAGTATTTATGTTAATTTAAATTAAAAGCTAGAAAGGATTTAACATGAAAAAGTTAACACATCATATCATGCTCTCAGGTATAACAGTATCTTTACTTTTCTCTCCACTAATGGCAACAACTAAGATTAAACCAAATCAATTACCTAGTGGAGGTAAATTTACACATGGAACAAGTGGAAGTATAAACACTAACAATAATATTATGAATATAACGGGTGATAAAACAAACTCTGTTATCCAATGGGGTGGTGGTTTTAGTATAGGAGAAAAAGCTCAAGTTAATTTTAAAGGTGAGAATAAAAACTATTTAAACATTGCTCATGGAACAAGTAAATCTACCATAGAAGGTATATTAAATGCAGGTGGTAATAATGTCTTTTTAATCAATCCTAATGGAGTAATCATTACTAAAACAGGAACTATTAATGCTAATCGCTTTGTGACTTCAACTTCTTCTATGAGTGATGCTGATATGAAAACATTTGCTAATTTAAAAGATTTAAGTGCAGGAACAAGCTTTTCTCCTGTGTTTAACTCACAAAAAGCAGGTAATGTAGTAAATATGGGTAATATTAATGCAAATGATGTATTGCTTATAGGGAATAAGGTGGATATACAGAGTGGTAAAATAGGTAAAGAAAATTCTAAAACACATTTAGTAGGTAATGATGTGTATATAGATGCAGATAATGTAAAATTAAATTCAACCATAGATGTTACTGCTATGAATGGTGGCCATATACAAAGACAAATGAATAAATTTGCTAATGATGATTATAAATTTGGTGAAAATGCAACAATAAACAATGTAAATTACACAGAAACTAATGGACAAATACGCAATGGAAATTCTTCTAACTTCAAAAAGATTTTAACCATAGGTAATATGGGAGATGAAAAAGCTAATGCTACAGAGTGGTTTTATTTTGCTAAGGGTTGGAATGAAAATCAAGGAGAAACTAGAAGTATAGATGAATTTAGATTAGTAGGTAATATAGATTTTAGTGGTAATCAAGGACAAAACAAAGAAGGTAGTCAAAACTATACAAATTATTGTATAGATGGTCTTGGTTGTACTTCTATGATAGTTGGGACAGATTATTACAATAATGCTTTTAACAAAACTTTTGATGGACAAGGATATACTTTAAAAAATATTAATATAGATACAACAACATTAGACAATAAACCACAATATGTTGGTATATTTGGAAGTGCTAATAAAGCTACATTTAAAAATATCAATGTAGATTATATGGGTGGTGGTATAAAGGCAAAAAATAACAATGGTAATCTTCATGTAGGTGGATTTGTTGGGGAATCTTATAATAGCACATTTACCAATATTTCTTTAAATAATATAGGTGATATTAGTAGTAGTAATGATGATTATTCCTATGTAGGTGGTTTTGCTGGGCGGATTGGTAATAATGCCACATTTTCCAATATTTCTTTAAATAATATAGGTGATATTAGTAGCAGTAATAATAATAATTCCTCTGCAGGCGGTTTTGCTGGGCATGTTGTTGTTCGTAATGCCACACTTACCAATATTTCTTTAAATAATATAGGTAATATTAGTAGTAGTAGTAATAATAATTCCTCTGCAGGTGGTTTTGCTGGGCATGTTGTTGTTGATAAAGCCACACTTACCAATATTTCTTTAAATAATATAGGTAATATTAGTAGTAGTAGTAATAATTCCTATGCAGGTGGTTTTGCTGGGTATATTATTGTTGATAATACCACATTTTCCAATATCTCTTTAAATGATATAGGTAATATTAGTAGTAGTAATGATGAGTCCTATGATTCCTATGCAGGTGGTTTTGTCGGGCGTATTTCTGGATATTATAGTTATACTGGAAACGTTAAATTTGAAAACATCTACATGTATTTTAAAGATGATGCAAAAATTACAGCTAGTGGTGGTGATCGTAATCGTGAAAATAAAGCAGGTAAATTTTATGGCCATGAGGATAATAAAAATTCTGTAACTTCCACCTTCAACAACATCCACATTTATTATAAAGATGGAACATTAAGTAATGCAACTGCTAGTAGTAAGTATGAAAACGAAGTTAAGAATGATAAAGAAGCTCAGAATGATAAAATCAACCTCCATACTTATACAGATGAAGCAGATGGTTATAAACAATTCCTAGATAAAGCAAAACATGTTACTGGTGCATCTATCACCCCGCCAACCATAACCCCACCAAGCAAACCAGAACAACCAGATGTTTCTGAAGGTGTTAGTAGTGATGTTAAACTAGATAAAGATGATCTAAATATTCCTGTATTAAATGATATATTAAATGATATATTAAATGGAAAATATTCTGTAAGTATAGATGATCTAGGAAATATCAAATTTACTCCAACTGATAAAATCACTCTTGATTCTGTTAAACAAAGTTTAGATTTCTTAAATGAATTTTTCAAACAAGAAGGAATGGAAGAACTTTTAAATAAATTTGAAAGTGATTTAAAAAACAAGTATGATAAAGCTTTAGCATTAAAAGATTATTTACAAACAACTATTAAAAGTGAAACTCAAGGAATTGTTAATGAATTTAATGCAATAAAACAAGCATATGAAGAAGAATTGAAAAAATACAATTACTATGTAAATTTACTCAATGAAGGAAAATCAATTGATAATTTTGATTTTACAGAAAGTGCTAAAAAAATAAAAGAATATAAAAATCAACTTGATGGATATATAAGTGATATTAATGATAAAATTGCAACAAAATACAATCAAGAAATAAAAGAACAATTTAAATATACTGATTTTACCATCAAAAATGATTTGTTTTATTCTAATATGCAAATACCTAATCAACCATCAATCCCTGATACAGGTAGTTCTAGTCTAAGCTTTGAACAAACTTCATCTTTCAATCTAAAAGGAGATGAAGCTATTAAAGAAGAAGAACAAGTTGAAGTAGTAGAAGAAACTTCATTGACGCAAAAAGGTAAAATTTGTATAGTAAGTGATAATTATAAAACTATGAATTCTTGTTTAGTTAGTGGAATGTAAATATTTTGCTAGGATAGCTATATCCTGGCAATAATAATGAGCATATTAATAAATGCTCATATTAAATACTATTTTGATTGATCAATAAATATAAAAACAAAAATTCTTGATTTTAAGAATAAAAAGGAAAAACCATCATGAAAAAACTCTCTCTTTGTATTGTAGCTATTAGCTCTTTAGTTTATGCTAATAATGGAAGTATTACCATAGTAAAAAATGATATAGAAAAGGCTATAGAGCTATCCCCTGATAGAAACCTCCCTCAAAACAAAGCTTTGAAAGAAAATCTAAAAACCAAAGATGATTATATAAAAAGCCAAGAAGCTAAAAAAGACTTTGAAGAAAAAAAGAAAGCTTTAAAAGAAAAACTACAACAAGAAGAGGAAGCTAATGAGGAAACTACTAATACAAACAATGATAAAACTAATACTAGTATAAATGATAATAATTCTAACTCAACTAATGATACTACTAATACAAACAACCAAACCAATACTAATTCTAACAATAACACCCCTACCATCAAAAAAATAAAAACCAAATACAAATTTGTCATCTCTAATAAAAATACTAGCTTTGAAAAACTAGGTATTAAAGAAGAAGATTTACAATTACTCATTAGTGAGTTTAGTACAAGAAAATTAAACTTACAAGATTTACAAGATATATCTAATATTATTGCTTATTATTTTCAAGTTAATGGCTATCCTGCAGCAACAGCTTATGTGCCCCAACAAGAATTTGAAGATAGTGTACAAATTAATATAGCCTTAGGAACACTAGGTAAATATGTAGTAAAGAATAAAACTAGCATAAAAGATCATTTCATAGAAAATAAACTTAATGAAAGAATCAAAGGTAAAATCATTTCTACTGCATTAATAGAAGATAGTGTATATAAAGTCAATGAAATGTATGGGATAACAACCCTAGCAGGATTACAAGCAGGAGAGAATATAGGAGAGACTGATGTAGTCATAGAAGTAATGCCTGATACCAAGGCTAATGTATTATTATATGCTGATAATTATGGTATTGAAAGTGCAGGGGATATTAGAGCAGGTATTAGTATGGGTTTTAATTCTATACTTAATATGGGGGATTATTATAATTTTTACTTACAATCAAGCAATGAAAAACAAATCAATTATGGAGCAAGTTATACTTTCTTTTTAGGAAATTTAAAAATTACTCCAAGTATTTCTCAAGGAACTTATTCTTTAGGTGGAATTTATGAGGGTTTAGGTTTTAGTGGTAAATCAAGAAATATTGGTATAGACTTTTCTTATCCTGTGTGGATTAATACTTATTCTTCTTTATACTTTACTTCTAGTATATATCATAAGATATTAAGTGATACTAGTTTAGATGTTATAAGCTTTGATAAGCATTCTAATGTAGGGAGTATGGGTTTAGAAGGTTTATTTAGAGGCTTTGAAAACAATACTCTTGCTTATGCTGGCAAAATAAGCATAGGTAAGGTTAATAATGATAGTGTAGATATTATATCTAATAAAGGCTTTGGTTGGTTTAGAAAATTAAATGCTAGTGTGAATAATTATTATAGTATTAATGAATACATTACTCATACACTTAATCTTAACTATCAAAAGGTATTAGGGAATTTTGAACTTGATTCTTCAGAGAGTTCATCTTTGGGTGGAGCTTATGGAGTAAGAGCTTATGATAATGGAGAGGGTGATGGAGATAATACTATAGTGGCTAATTTTGGTATAAGAATTAATCTACCAAATACTAATTTTTATTTTACTCCCTTTTATGATATAGGTTATGCTTGGTATGAAAAAAAATCATCAGATAGAAGAAGCAATGAACATTTCTTAGATGCAATAGGTTTACAAATACTTTATAATAAAGCAAATGAGTATTATATAAAATTAGATGCAGCAAGAGCGCTACATCAGTATAAATATGATGATGAACATAGAATGAAATTATATTTAAGTGGTGGGGTGTATTTTTGAAAAATTATTAAAGAGGAATGAGTGATTTGTAAATCACTCATTAGCTGTATCATAAAATATAATGTTATCATTAAGTGTTATTGGTAATATTTTATAATAAGTAATGAAATTTTGCATTCATAAGAAATATGATACAAATAGAGGATGAGTGAAAAAATACATTTTTTTAAGTTGTATATATATAAGTTCATTTGCTTTAAATTTAGAAGAAAGCTTGATTGAAGGTGAAGCTGATATTAGTAAGTATCAAAAATCAAACATTATTTCTAAACAAGTATTTTTTCAAAAACCACAAAAATATCAAACTCAAAATATTGATTTTGGAACCTTTGCTAGTAAATCTTTAGGACAAGTTTTGAATTTAAGTTCTAAAGATAAAACAGAGGCCAATTTAGACTATAATACTTTAAATGTAAATATAAAAAATATTAATTCAATACTAGATTATGAAAATACTACTTTACTTTTGGAAAAGCAAGTAAGAATAGGGCAATTAGAACAAGTATATTCTTTAGGACTTATCAATCGTTATGAATTTGATGACTTTAATTTAGGTTTTAATTATTTTAATGATCAGTATAAAGAAGCTTATGGAAAAAATAGTTTTGGTGTCGAATTTCAATTTAGTCATTATTTTAAAGTATACGCTAATCATTATAATATAAAAGAAAACGATAGTGAAGATAGTACAGAACTTGGTTTAATGTTTGATTTACCTTATTTGAATGTTTTAAGTGTTAATTCTAATATGAAAGAATTGCAATATCAGTATAACATTACTTATTCTCCTATTTCTATTGTAGATTTATCGCTTAATTATCAAGATGAAAAAACTAGCGCTAAAGATCAAGCCGCAATGTGGGTAAGATTTAGACTCAATTATGAACAAAGTTTAAGTAAACAATTTTACAATAGTCTTTACCATAAAAATCATATAGGGAAATTCAATCGTTATGATTTTGCTACTAGGACTTATTAATTGTTCATAAAACGAGTGATGTCATTATAGGTTACAAATACCATTAAACTTAAAAGCAAAGCCATGCCAAAATAACTAAGATATTCAAAGCATACTTTTGGAACTTCTTTTTTAAAGATTAACTCATAAAGGTTAAAAAGTATATGTCCTCCATCTAGTGCTGGGATGGGAAGTAAATTTAATACTCCAAGATTGATAGAAATTAAAGCAGTGATTAAAAACAAAACTACTATACTAGTGTTTGCTGCTTTAGAGGTTATATCTACCATAGTGATGATCCCGCCCATATTTTTAGCATCTAATTCCCCGCTGATGATTTTAGCAAGTCCTTTAAAAATAAGCATAGAGGCTTCTATACTTTCTTCATAAGCGTATTTTAAACTACTAATTCCTGGATGATAAATAGTAACAAACTCACCTTTAGGTGCTATACCAATTAATGGTTTTTGAACTTTTTGATAAAACTCATTATATCCTTGATCAATTTGTGGCGTTAAAGTGATATTGATGAGTTGATTATCGCGTTTTATATCAAGTAAAATTGGTTTTATATGAACAAGTTTGCCAATTTCTTCAAAGCTTTGGATTTTAACTCCATCTATGGATAAAATTTTATCTCCAATTTGCAAATTTGCTTTTTCTGCGGCTGAATTTGGCGCTATATCTCCAATAACAGGTGCAAGTTTTTGCACACCTAAAAAACCAATAGCTATGTAAAGCAAAAATGCTAAGAAGAAATTAAAAAATGGTCCTGCAAAAAGTATATAAATTCTAGCTAAAGGACTTAGAGTATTATAGCTATTTGGCTCATATTTTTTCTCACTAGGATTTAAATCGTCTTGTCCTTTAAGCTTAACATAACCACCAAAAGGTAAAGCAGATAAGCGGTATTCTGTATTTTTATGAGTTTTTTTAAAAATAGCTTTTCCAAAACCTATACTAAAAATTTCTACATCAACCCTCATATGTTTTGCAGCTAAAAAATGCCCTAGTTCGTGAAAAAAAATTAAAAAGGATATGACTAGAAGTGTTATTAAAAAACTAAAAGAATAAAATTTAAAGCCAATGGCTAAGATAATAAATAAAAATAAATATGATCTCAAATTATACCTTTTTAAAATGTCTTATATAAGCTAGTATGTATTCAAAAGCTGAATAAAGCGTGAGTACTAAGGCAATAAATAATAATGTATTAGCAAAAGGCCATTGCATGATTAGAAATATAATGGCTATTATTTGAAAGGTTGTTTTTATTTTACCCGCAAAAGAAGCACTTACATCAAATTTTTCACTGACCATCACTACTCTAAATCCGGTGATGAAAAACTCTCTTACTAAAATAATATAAATTATCCACGGATCAGCTTTTTGAGTGAGTAATAATCCTAAAAAAGCAGCCAAAACAAGCATTTTATCTGCTAAAGGATCTATAATGGCTCCAAGTTTGGTGGTTTGGTTCCAAGTACGTGCAATATAACCATCAAAAAAATCAGTCAAAGCCGCTATGCCAAAAACAACACATGCAAAATAATTTACCCAACTAGGATGGATATTTTCAAAATCATGAATTAATAAATAAAATAAAATAGGAGCTAATAGTATCCTTATAAATGCCAAAGCGTTGGGTAAATTCATGTTTGTTTAATCCTTATGTGATATAAATACCCCAAAAAAGGGCAATAAATCATTTAAAAGTGGTACCACCATCAACGATTAGCGTATGACCTGTGATCCAATTTGCTTTATCAGAGCATAAAAATAAACATGCCCCAGCTAAATCTTGAGGTTCACCGATGCGATTAAGCGGACTAAGATTAATTGTTGCGTTTTTTACTTCTTCATAGTTTGTAAATGCTTTGAGTGCATCAGTGTCAATCGGTCCACCACTTACTATATTTACGCGGATATTTTTTGCACCAAGCTCAGTTGCAGCATATCTTGCCATAGCTTCAACCGCTGCTTTTGCAGTACCATGTCCAGCATAATTTTCAATATGGACTAAATTTCCTGTAGAAGAAATAGATAGTATACTACCTCCACCAATTTTTTCCATTCTTTTGGCCGCTTCTTGTGCTCCAACTACAAAAGCATTTACGGTTGCTGTGAAAATATTATTAATACCTTTTGGTTTTAATTTTATAAATTTGGTATATCCGCCCACTACAGCACGACCTGAAATGATAGCATTGGAGATGAAAAAATCTATTCTGTCAAAATCTTGATCAATTTTTTCAAATAATTCTTTATAAGTTTCTGGTTCAAGTATATTAAACTTATATGCTTTTGCTTTGATTTTATAATTTGACTCTAAATCTTTTACAATTTCTTGAGCTAAGTCAGCATTAGAATTATAAGTAAAAGCTATATTTACTCCAGCTTTTGCAAATTCATATACAATAGCTTTGCCAATTCCTCTTGTTCCGCCGCTAATTACCAAAGTTTTATTTTGAAAAAAAGTATTCATTAAAATCCTTTTATATTATAGTTTTTCATTATTGCTTCTATTTTTGTTAAATTACAATCACTAGGTTTGCAAAGTGGCAAACGATATTCTAAAGTAGGGGTTAAACCTGCTATATACATTGCCGCTTTAATAGGTATAGGATTGCTTTCACAAAATAAAATTTTATTAATATTATACAACTCATCATTGATTTTTTTAGCTTCAATGTATTTTTCTTCTAAAGCTAGATGAGTTAATTTTGAAATCATATCAGGAAGTAAATTTGAAGTAACTGAAATCACACCTTTACCACCATTTGAAAGTATAGGATAATTAATTGCATCTTCCCCGCTTAAAAGCATCAATCTAGGTTCATGTGCTAATAAATCTACGCACTTATCAATGTTTCCGCTAGCTTCTTTAACCCCGTAAATATTTTCGCAATCTCTAAATAATTTTATAATGGTTTCTGTTTGAAGTTCACATCCTGTTCTTCCTGGGACATTATATAAAAGCACAGGTATATCAATACTTTTTGCTATTTCTTTATAGTGTAAATATAAACCTTCTTGTGTAGGCTTATTGTAATAAGGCGTAACACTTAAAATACCATCAGCACCATGTTCTTGGGCAAATTTAGCCAAGCTTACAGCTTCATGCGTAGCGTTACTTCCTGCACCTGCTAAGACCTTGCAAGAACTTCCTTTGCATGCATCAAGGGCAATTTCTATACAAATTCTATGCTCTTCATGAGTTAAAGTTGCACTTTCTCCAGTTGTTCCAACAGGTACTACTACATCAATACCATTTGCAATTTGTCTTTTGATGAGTTTATAATAAGTTTGTTCGTCTAGTTTTCCATTTTTAAATGGAGTAATTAAAGCTGTCATTGCTCCTATGATAATTTTATTGTCCATTTTCACCCCTTTTTTAAGATTATTGTAGTAGATTTATTTTCATTGAAGTATTTTTTAGCACAATGAATTAAATCATCTTTACTTAGATTTTTGATGTTTTTTTCATAATCAAGTAAAGGTTTTAAGTCTCCTCTTGCAAGATAAGAACCATAAATATTTGCCACACTACTTGCATTGCTTAATGAGAAAATAAAATCACTTTTTACGGTATTTTTGATTTTTTCCATGATGGTATCATCAAATTTGGCATTTTTTACATCATCAAGAATTTTTAAAAGTTCTTTTTCAACATCTTCTGCTTTTATGCCTTCATTGCAAACACAAATAAATATAAACAAATTCTCATCTATGTTTTCACTAGCATAAGCATAAAATTCATTGATTAGCTCTAGTTTGTCGATTAAAATTTTACTTATGAGAGAGCTTTTTCCATTTCCCAAAAGCTCACTTAAAGCACAAAGCTTTGGTATATCTTCGTGATTAAATGCGGGAATCTTATATGCAAGCGCTAATAATTGCGTATCGCTTTCTTTGTGTAAAATAATGCGTTTTGCACCATCTTGTTCAGGTTCTTTCTCATGGACTATGGGAATTGTTTTGGTGTTTTTAATATCATGAAAATGTTTTTTGGCTAGGTTAAAAACTTCATCTTCATTAATATCGCCACTTACAAGTAAGATGGCGTTTTTAGGTTGGTAGAAAGTTTGGTGAAATTCTCTTATATCTTCTATACTCCAATTTTGTATATCTTTGAAAAATCCTATCGGAGTCCAATGGTATGGGTGGTGTAAAAAGGCATGGTTATATAGTCTAAAGTATAAATAACCCAAAGGGTTATTATCAGTTCTCCATCGCCTTTCTTCTAAAACTACATCTCTTTCAGGTTGAAATTCATCATCTTTGAGATTTAAATTACGCATTAATTCTGCAAAAAGCCATAAAGATTTATCTAAATTTTCACTGGAGCATTTGATGAAATAATGTGTGTAGTCAAAGCCTGTGCTTGCGTTGTCCACTCCGCCAAAACCTTTAACTATCTCATCAAATTCACCTGCTTTTAAATTTTTAGTACTTTTAAAATTTAAGTGTTCTAGCATATGTGCTATGCCACTTTTTCCCATTTTTTCATTTCTTGAGCCAACTTTATAAAAAATATCTACACTAATTACCCCGCTTTTTTTGTTAACAGGTAGGGTATAAATTTCAAGTCCGTTCTCAAGGGTAGTGTTTTTATAATGAATCATTTAAAATTTACTCCTATAGCTTGACTGATATGGTTAAAGCCATCTTGTTTTAAAAGTTCAATTAAACCTTGGTTGATATTTTTGACTATACTTGGCCCTTTAAAGATCATAGCAGTATAAATTTGAACTAAGCTAGCACCATTTTTGATACGCTCATAAGCGGTTTCAGCACTGTCTATTCCACCACTTGCTATTAAAACAGTATCTTGATAAATTTCTTTTGCTACTTCCTTAAAGAAGGTTGCACTTTTTTGAGTGATTAATTTACCGCTAATTCCACCAAAAGTTCTTGCATTATCAATCAAAGAATAATCAATACTAGTATTTGCCATAATAATACCATCTGCCTTTGCATTAATAGCGCTTTTGCAAAGTGATATAGCACTATCGATATTCATATCTGGTGCGATTTTTAAAATGACTGGTTTGCTTGTGATTTCTTTTGCTTGATTAAATAAGGTGCTTACAAATTCTTCACTTTGTAAATCTCGTAGATTTTTAGTGTTTGGTGAGGAAATGTTGATTACAAATAAATCACATAAGTCTTTAAAATCTTTTAGTAAAATAATATAATCATTTATTGCTTCTTCATTTGAGGTAATTTTATTTTTGCCTATATTTGCCACCAAAGGTATGCTAAAAGGATAGACTTTTTTAACTTCTTTGGCGACAGCATCTTTGCCTTTGTTGTTAAAACCCATAGCATTTTGAATGCTTTCTTGTTCAACTAGCCTAAAAAGTCTAGGTTTTTCATTGCCACTTTGTGGTTTTGGAGTAAAAGTTCCATACTCTAAAAATCCAAAACCCAATGCACTTAGTGGTCTTATCATGGTTGCATTTTTGTCAAATCCACCTGCTAAACCTACTGGATTGTAAAAATGTAGATTGAAAATTTCTTGGTTTAGGGCTTCATCGTTTACTATGTAGTCTTTTGCAAAAAAACTAAGTCCTCCGGGAAAAATACAATCTAAAGTACGCATGCTAAATTCAGCTAAAGCATGGGCGTTTTCTGGATCTAATTTATATATTAAAGGTTTTAAGCTCTCATAAGTCATTTTTTTCCTTTTATGCGAAATAGCATATTTTACTAAAAAAATGATAATTTTTAGTTTTCATTTGCTTGAATTTGATCGGTTTTTTGTGCTTTTTGTTTTAGTTTTTGATAAATTTTGCAATGCTGCATCAAATATGCATCGTTTCCAATAGAGGCGATTTCACCTTTATCTAGCACAGCGATTTTGTCTGCATTTTCTATTGTGCTAAGTCTGTGCGCGATGATGAGTATTAAACGATCTTTTTTTAGATTTTCTATTGTTCTTACAATGGCTTTTTCGCTTTCATTATCAAGTGCTGAAGTGGCTTCATCAAAAATTAAAATTTGAGGATTTTTGTATAAAGCTCTTGCTATAGCGATACGTTGTTTTTGTCCACCTGAGAGATTTTTACCATGCTCTTTTAATTCAGTATGTATACCTCCAAGTTCTTGAACAAAATCATACGCATTGGCTTGTTTTAAAACTTCTATCACGCGTGCTTCGTCATACTCTTTAGCGTAGGCAATGTTTTGAGCAATAGTATCGTTAAATATGTAAATATTTTGAGTTACTAAAGAAATATTTTCTCTTAAACTAGTAATATCAAAAGAACTAATATCTTTTTGGTTGATTAAAATTTCGCCGCTATTTTTTTCAAAAAAATACATTAAAAGATTAATGATGGAAGATTTTCCACCACCACTTGAGCCTACTAGGGCTAAAATTTCTCCTCTATTAAAAGAAAAACTTACATCATTTAGGACTATTTTATTTTCTTGGTAACTCAAAGAGACATTTTTAAAGCAAATATTTTGGATATTTTCTGTAAGTTTTTCATTACCACCTTTAATTTGTGGTTCTAAATCGGTTAAATAAAAAGTTCTTTCGCTTGCAGCTACTGCATTTTGCAATCTCGTATAAAGTGAAGAAAGTCTTTTGATAGGAGTATAAGCCATAAACAAAGCTGTGGTAAAGCTAAAGAAAGATCCTATACTTAAACTCCCATCAATCACTTCTTTACCACCCACTATAATCACTACAGCAAATCCGATTGAACCCATAGATTCCATTAAAGGACTGCTTAAAGCTTCTATTCTGATACCTTTTAGGGAAAGCTTACAAACTTCGCTATTGGTTTGACTGAATTTTTGCATTTCATTTTTGCTTGCATTGGAGGCTTTGATCAGTTCTATATTAGAAAAGATTTCACTTAATCTTGAAGTAAGATCAGAATTTTTTTCTTGAGTATTGCGTCCTATTTTTTTAATTTTTTTTGCAAAAAGAACAAGAGGGTAAATCGCTAAAGGTAAGATAACTAAAGCGAAAAAAGCAAGTTTTGGACTTTGATAAATCACCACACTTAAAAGCCCAATGGCAGTTAAGCCTTCTCTTAAAATTTCAGGTATTATAGTAGAAACTATATTTTGTAAAGCACCAATGTCAGAAGTACATCTGCTGATTAGTTCCCCGCTTCTGTATTTATGGAAAAAACCCATATCTAAACGTAAGAGATTTCCAAGAACCAATTCTCTTAATCTTCTTAAAATATCTGTTCCAACATAAGAAATATAATAAACTTGCATATAAGCGCCAAGGTTTTTTAATACATAAATTAAAATCACTAATAAAGGCATATAATAAAGCAATTCAACATTTTTTTTAATAAAAATTTTATTTAAAATCGGCTCTATAATGTAAGCACTAGCAGCTGTGCCACCACTAGTTAAAAGCATGCCAATGATAGCTAAAACAAAATAAAACCAATAATCTTTATAATAAGGCTTAAAGCGAGTAAAAACCTCTTTAAGCTTCATTTCTTTGTAATTTTTATCCATTTTTCTCCCATATCACACCATTTGATGTATCCATTAAAAGAATATTTTCTTTAGCTAAATTATCACGAATTTGATCTGCTAGGGCATAGTTTTTTTCTTGTTTTGCCTTGTTGCGTAGAGTGATTTTTTCTTCTATTTCTTGACATTTTTTTTCACTAATACCAAATTGAAAATATTTTATAGTATCTATAAAACCTATACCAAAAATAAAAGCTAGTTCTTTTAGGGTTTTTTCTAATTGTATTTTATAAACTTTATCTTTTGGATTTTGATCTAAGTAAATATTACTTTCGTTGATAAACTCATCAAGCAAAGCTAAGGCTTTAGAGGCATTTAAATCGTCATTTAAAACTTCTAAGATATTTTGGGCCACTTCACTTTCTATAATAGTTTTTTCATCTATAAAAGCATTTAAATTTAAGCGTTTTTTTAAGCGATAAAATTTATCAAGTCTTTTTTTAGCAGCTTGTAAGTCTTCTAAAGCATAGTTAAAATGTGCTCTATAATGTACACTTAAAAGATAAAATCTCAAAACTTCACCACTGAAAAGTTTTAAAGAATCTTTTATAAAAAAGCTATTTCCCAAGCTTTTACTCATTTTTTCACCATTAATTTGCACAAAGCCATTATGCAGCCAAAAATTAGCTAATTCATGATTATTTTTACACCGACATTGACAAGCTTCATTTTCATGATGAGGAAAAAGTAAGTCTATACCCCCTGCATGAATATCAAGTTTATCTTTAAAAATACTCTCTATCATCACAACGCATTCAGTATGCCAGCCCGGTCTTCCTTTGCCAAAGTTTGCAGGATAAAATTTTTCATCAAATTTCCATAAAACAAAATCACTATCATTTTTTTTAGATACACTTTCTTCTAGGCGCGATTGATTATCTTCTAAATTTCTTTTAGAGATATAAAAGTATTTATCATCTTTGCTAGTATCAAAATAAATTCCATCTTCAAGTTTATAAGCTAAGTTTAATTCTAAAAGTTTTTCTATATAAGTAATCATTTGCTCAATATAAGCTGTAGCTTTTGGTTTAAAATCAGGCTCTAAGATATTAAGTACTTGCATATCCTCTTCATATCTTTTAATATAAAAATTTGTAATTTCTTCTAAACTTTTACCACTCTCTCGCATTTTTTTTAAGATTTTATCATCAATATCAGTGTAATTTCTAGCAAAAATTACTTCATAATCACTTGCTAATAAAACTCTTCTTAAAAAATCAAAACACACACTACTTCTTGCATGCCCTAAATGTGCATCATCATACACGGTAGGCCCACATAAATAAATATTTGCTTTTTTTGTCTCATGTGGGATAAATTCGCACTTCTTTTTTAAAACACTATCAAAAAAAACCATTAAAATAAACCTTTAAAAAAATGATAATTTTCAATTAAAAATTGTATTAAAATATCTTTAATTTCAAATAAGCCTAAAGCAAATAAACTTAAAAACATTATACTAATAAGCCAAAATTTAACCCTAAAAATGCCCCAAAGATTTTTAAAGCCAAATTCTTTAATATTAGCATATAATAAATAAAAAGCACTGATAGACGAAGCAAGTGCAATACCTAAACTCTTATAAGCTTCTTCTTTGATAAGTAAAATAATTACTATGCTAAAAAATGCTGATATAAAAAGTGTTTTAAAGGCTATTATAGCGGCTATTTTTTGTTTAAATTTAGCATAAAGCCACAATGAAAATAATTTTTGTAGACCAAAAGGTAAAAGTCCCAAAAGATAAGCTTGTAATAAAAATGCAGTGATTTTCGTGTCTTCTTGGTTGAAATTTCCTCTTTGGAATAAAAACTCAACAATCTCCTTTGCTAAAATAATCCCTACTATACTAGCTAAAATTAAAAGCACGCTTAAATATTCAAAGGCTTTTTGCATAAAAGCTAAGGCTTTTTGTTCTTCATTTGCTTTTAAATGTCTTAGTATTTTTGGAAAACTTACTTGACTTAGGGCGATTGCAAAAAGTGCTAGAGGAAGCTGAAAAACCCTATTAGAATAATATAAATAGGAAATACTACCAGCCATTAAAAAGCTCGCGATGGTAGTATCTAGTAAAGAGCTGATTTGATTAGCTGAAGAGCCTAAAAGTCCATGGGTAAATGTGGAGTGAAATTGATCTAATTTTGCCTTAGCTTTTTTTAGTTTGATACTTAAATACATGCTTTTTAAAATTTTAGTATTTTTTAGAGCAAAAATATGCCATATAAGCTGAGCTAAACCACTTAAAACAGTCGCATATGAAAAATAATACAAGGCTTCTAGTGGTTGATCTTGGCTAACAAAAAATCCCGCAATCACAACAAAAAGATTAAAAAAAGAAGCAGAAAAAGATGTAATGAAAAAATTTTGTTTATAATTTAGTAAAGAGCCTAAAAAGGTAACCAAAAAGATAAAAAATAAATACCAAAAATTAATAGAAACCAAAGGAGCGGCTAAAATAATTGTTTCTTTGTTAAAACCAAAAGCAAAAATCTTTGTAAAAAATTCAGCAAAAAAACTTACTAACACACAGGTTAAAAAGACAATTATACTAAATTGCAATAATACATTTAAACAAAAGGCACCTTTTTTACTTGCTTTAATAAAGCTAGGCAAAAATGCTTGCCCAAAAGCTCCTTCGGCAAAAATTCTTCTAAAAAATGCAGGCATTTTTAAGGCCACAAAGAAAATATCGCTATAAATTCCAGCTCCTAAGTATAAAGCTAAAACAATATCTCTTAAAACTCCCATTATTCTAGAAAATAAAATTCCCAAAGCATTAATGATAAAATTTTTAAAAATAATATTTTTTTTCATGTGATTTCATTCTTTTTATATTAGTTTGAATATTATAAAATTTTTAATAATAATTTTAACGAAATTTTGATTTTATTTTTGCTAAAATCAAAATTTTATATACAATAAGGAAGCTTAGGATATGGAAGAAAAGAAAATTTTATACACTAAAGATCCCTATAAAGAGCTTTTGGTATTTGCTTCTGAAAATCAATGCGAGGTAGAAGAGTTAGATTTTAGATTATTGAGTTTTAGCACTTCTTATACCTATGATAATCAAGAATGGATAAAGGCAAATGAAAAGGAATTAAAAATTTTTGAAGAAGATGAGAAGTTTTTAATTCAAAATTTAAATATCAAACAAGAATATAAAATCGAGATTTTTTTTAAAAAAATGGCTCATCTTCAAGAATTTGATATTAGCTTGCAAACAAATGAATTTTGTACTTTATTAAAAGCAAATGTTAAACCTAAAGATAGTATTGCATTTTATGATAAATTAGCTTTGGAGCTTTTAGAAGCCATATATAAAGCGATGATTAAAGAGAAATTTTTACTAGGCTTTAGAAATTTTGATTTTAAAAAACAAATTATAGATTTTAACGCTAAGGTCAAAGAAAAGCAAAAATTTGATTTTGAAGTTGAATTTGAAGTAAGCAAAGGGCTTGACCCTCAAGAACCTACTAATGAAGAGATTAAATTTCATTATTTGGATAAATTAAAAAAACACAATGACGTGATGAATAGAAATTATGTAGCGCCTATAGGAAAAGATGAGGTGGCTATTGAAAAGATAAAACCCAAAGAGGGGAGTGATGGTAAGGATTTAAGATTTAAAATTTTAAAAGCACTTCCGCCTAAATCTAACAAAGACAAGGTAATTTGTTCAGACAAATTTGAAATCAAAGAAGATGATGAGAGCGTGAAATACATTGCCAAAAAAGATGGTTTTATTATACAAAGAAAGTCTATTTATGAAATAGAAAATTATTTGGAATTTAATAAGGTTGATTTTAAAAGTACAGGATCTATTTGGGCGGGTTTTGATAAACAAGTAATCATCGTGATAAAAAACACAAATACCTTAGAAGATGCTATAGGACCTAGGATCACTGTTGAAGCACAGGAATTGGAAGTTGTGGGTAATATGGCTCAAGATTCTGTTTTAAGAGGTAAAAAAGTAACTCTTAAAGGTAATATGCATCACAAAAGCACCATTATAGGACAAAAGGTTGATGTAAATATTTTAAGGGGTTATTGCCAAGCGCAAGAATTAAACGTTGAAACTTTAGAAAATGGAGTAATTAGAGCTAAAAAAGTAAATATCAAAAAAGCAGTTGGTGGCGAGATTATTGCTGATGAAGTTTATATACAAGAGCTTGTGGATAATTGTATTTGTAGTGCTAAAAGTTTGATACATATTGAGAAAATTCAAGGTAGTGGAAATAAGCTTATAATCCAAGATCTTAAAGCTTTTGGAGAAGAAAAAAGTGGTGAGGAAATTTTGGTTCATATTGATGAGTTAAAAAAAGAACAAGAAAATGTAGCTAAAGAAATAGAAGATGTTAAGCATACTATTCAAGTAAGTAAAGACTCTGTGCGAATTTTGCAACAAAAAGCCAAAGAATTATTAAGTACAAAAAGAGCTGTGCCGCAAGCTTATAAAGCCACTATTAAAGATTTTAATCAAAAAGTTGAAAGCTTAAGTATTTTAAGTAATAAAGTAGAGGTATTAAAAGAAGAAGAAAAAGCAAGCGTAGAAAAGTTAAAACAAATTCAGGAAGAGCTTTTAAAATCAAAAATCATCAATAAAAGTGGAAAATGGTTGGATTTAAATGAGGTTAAATTTAACTTGCTTAATCCTAGAAAAGAGTTAAGTTATCACCCAAATAATGAAGAAAAAATCCAATGCTTTACACTTGAAAAAATTGAAACCGAAGAAGACGTGAGTGCTTATGAAATTCAGTCTATAAGTAACTATAAGGAAAAGGTAGATGATAGTGGCAATTGAAGGTGTTGTAAGTAAAAAAGAACTTACTTTTATAGTATTAAAAACTGCTAATGGTGTAAGTTATGGTGTTTATGTATCATTATTTTGCTCAAGTGGTATTGAAGTAAATCAAAAGATAGAATTATCTATCACACAAATTATAAAAGAAGATTCGCATAAATTGTATGGTTTTTTAGATATTAATGAACAAAAAATGTTTGAATTGTTAATTAAAATAAGCGGTATAGGGGCGACGACTGCTATGGCGCTTTGCTCAAGCTTAGATACCAATACTTTTTACGCAGCTTTGCAAAATGGCGATGAAAGTGTGTTTAAAAAAGTTCCTGGTATTGGTCCAAAAAGCGCAAAGAGAATTATCGCTGAGTTAAGCGATGCTAAAATTCATATAGAAAATTCTAATCAAGATCAAGCGCAAGCTTTAGCAGCGTTGCTTTCGTTAGGGTTTAAACAAGAAAACATTTTAAAAGTTTTACGAACTTGTGAAAGTAAAAATACTAGCGAATTAATCAAAGAAGCTTTAAAGAAACTAGGATAATAAAAAGGAAAAATAATGACATATGGTGTGATTTTTGGTGCAAATTCTTATGAGCATGAAATTAGTATTGTAAGTGCGGTGGTGCTAAAAAAAGTACTTAAGGCTCCAAAGCAATTTATATTTTGTGATAAAAATAAGGAATTTTTTCTAATAGATGATGAAAAAATGAATGCAAAAACTTTTAGCAGTGGTGCTTATAAAAAAGAAAAAGCTTTGGTGTTAAAGCAAGGTGGGTTTTTTTATAAAACAATGCTAGGTGAAAAAAAAATAGAAATAGATGTGGCGATTAATATCGTACATGGCAAAGATGGCGAAGATGGCAAAATAGCTGCCTTGCTTGATTTTTATGGTGTAAAATACATTGGACCGCGTTTAGAAGCTAGTGTTTTATCGTTTAATAAAATCTTAACTAAACTTTATGCCCAAAGTGTAGGAGTAAAAACACTAGATTATACAGTATTTAATTTGCATCAAGAGCAAGATGTCGCTTTAGAATTTCCTTGTATTTTAAAACCTGCAAGATTGGGTAGTAGTATAGGCATTAGTGTTGTAAAAGATGAGGAAGATTTTAAGTATGCTAAAGATGTTGCTTTTGAATTTGATGAGGATATTGTGGTAGAAAAATTTGTGAGTAATATCAAAGAATACAATCTTGCAGGTTGTATGATAGATAATAAGATGGAATTTTCTATCATAGAAGAACCTAGAAAAAATGAAATCTTAGATTTTGAGCAAAAGTACTTAGGTTTTTCAGAAAGTTCTAAAGTAGGCGAGGCTGATATTAGCGAAGAATTAAAACAAAAACTAAAAGATAATTTTATGAAAATTTACAATCCTTTATTTAAAGGAGCTTTAATACGTTGTGATTTTTTTGTGATAGATGATGAGGTTTATTTAAATGAGATTAATTCAAACCCAGGATCTTTAGCAAATTATTTGTTTGAAGATTTTACTAGCGTGATTAATAATTTGGCTGAAAATATAGAACTAGAAAGACAAATAAAAATTGATTATGCTTTTATTCATAGTATTAATGGGCAAAAAGGTAAGTTATAATCATGGCGACTTTTAGCAAAGATGAAATTTATACTGCTACTGAAGTGGTAAGAAATTTCAGCACTATGCTTGAAAAAACAAAAAAGAGTGAAAATGGTAGACTTGTGATCGTAAAAAACAATAAATTTGAAGCAGTGCTTTTGAGTTTTGAAGAATATGAGCGTTTAAACGAGGCTGTTGCACTTTTAGAGAAGATTTATAAGGATAAAAAAGGCTAGAAATGGCAAAAACTAGAGTATATTCAAATGGATATTTTTATAATTTAAGTTATGAATTAATCAATCCAAAATGTGAAAAAACGATTCTTATTTTACATGGTTGGGGTGCTAATAAAGAGCTTATGAAACAAGCTTTCGAAAAGCCTTTGAAAAATTTTAAGCAAATTTATTTAGACTTACCTGGATTTGGTAATTCAAACATAGAAGCACCGATGGACTCATATGCTTATGCAAAAGTTGTTGAAGATTTTTTAATCACTATTGATCATAAAATAGATTATTTAATGGGGCATTCTTTTGGGGGCAAAATTGCGACTATTATGTGTCAAAATGTCCAGTATCAAGGTTTAATCTTGCTTTCAAGCGCAGGTGTGGTTTTGCCAAAGAGTTTTAAGGTGCGTTTTAAGATAGCATTGTTTAAGATCTTAAAAAATCTTCCTTATGGGGATTTTTGGAGAAAGTTTTTTATAAGCAAAGACGCTCAAGGTATGAGTGAGGTGATGTATGAAACTTTTAAAAAAGTTGTGAATGAAAATTTAGAAAATGAATTTCAAAAAATCAAAAATCCCATTTTGATTTTTTGGGGTAATGAAGACAAAGCTACACCTTTAAAAAGTGGCGCGATTATACACTCTTTAGCACAAAAAGGAAAATTTTTTGCATTAGAAGGAGATCATTTTTTCTTTTTAAAACATGCAAATTTTATAGGTGAAAAAATACACGAGGAATTTCTAAAACAATGATTAACATGTTAGCGTTTTTGTGTTTAAATTTTTTGCTCGGTTTTTATTTGATTTTGGCATTGCAGTGGTATTCTTATAAGTTTTCGCGCATTATATTGCACTATGCTAAGCCTTGGTGGCATTTGTATTTTGTGATCATTCCATATTTTGCATTTGCTTATTTTTTGTATAGTGGAAATTTTTATCCTTATTTTGTTGTTTTGGCTTTAGCTTTAGTTTATGGTGGGTTTTTATATAAAAATTTAGATAAAAAACTTGTTTTTACTGCTAGAGTGAAGCGGTATTTTATTTTTTTAATATTGTTGACTTTAGTATTTATACCTTTTTTTTATACGGGTTTAGAAGCTTTAACTGGAGCTTTTTTGCTAAGTTTGATAGTAGAGAAAATAAATCAAAAGTATTTTATAAAACAAGCTGCTAAAAAAATTCAAGATAATTCAAAATTAAAAATTATCCTGATTACTGCAAGTTTTGGGAAAACAAGTATTAAAAATTTCTTATATGATCTTTTAAAAGATGAATTTAAGTGTTATAAAACCCCAAGAAGTGTTAATACTTTCATGGGTATAATTAAAGATATCAATGAAAATTTACAAAATGATACGCAAATTTATATCGTGGAAGCTGGTGCGCGTGAAAAAAACGACATCTTGGAGATTACAGAATTTTTAAATCCTCAAATTTGTATAGTGGGTGAAATAGGTTTGGCTCACTTGGAGTATTTTAAAACCCAGGATAATATCCGAAAGGCAAAATTGCAGGCGTTAAAATCTAAGCGCCTAGAAAAATACTTTTTACATTCAAGTACTTTATATGAAAATGAATTTTATGATATGTGTTTAAACGATGTCTGTGCAAGCTTGGAGGGTTTAGACTTTAAAGTTAGATTAGATGACAAAATTTATCCTTTTCATGCTGATTTGTTAGGCGCTTTTAATGCTTATAATATCAGCGTGGGGATATTGCTTGCACATTATTTAAATGTAAATATTGAAAAAGTTACTCAAAGTGTGTCTAAGTTAAAGGCTGTGGAGCATCGATTACAAGTAATTTCTAGAGAACCAAAATTTATTATTGATGATGGGTTTAATGGAAATTTTAAAGGTATGAGTCAAAGCTATGAGCTTTGTAAAAGCTATAAGGGAAGAAGAGTTTTGGTGACTCCTGGTATTGTTGAAGTAAATGAAGAAGAAAATATAAAACTATGTAAAATCATCAACGAATGCTTTGATTTTGTTATTATTACTTCGCAGGTTAATAGTGCGATCTTGCAAAAATATATCAGTGTGGAAATTTTTGTTTTAAAGGAAAAAGCTCAACTTGTAGAAGCTTTAGCGCGATTGACTCATAATGGAGATTTGATTTTGTTTTCTAATGATGCGCCAAGTTTTATGTAGATCCATTTGGCTTAAAAAGGCCAAATGGTTTCCATGAATTTTGTCCCCCAAGGCTTACGTGTAGACTTATCAATATCGCCTTCTGTTTTATAAAGAATTTTTGCATCTGCTATATATTTACTGTCTATCATATTATCTTGGGAAATATCATAAGGTCTTATTACCCCGCTTAGTTGAATGATTTGTTTTTCACCATTGATCAAAAGTTCTCTACTTCCTTCGATGAAATAATTTCCATTAGATAAAACTTTAATTACTCTAGCAGAAATGGTGGTTTGGAAATTTTCACTTCTAGTTTGAGAACCTGTTCCTTGATACTGTGAAGTACTTGATGAAGTGTAACCTATGTTAGTATAGTCATTTACAAAATCTCTAACTTTGCTAAGTCCAGCACCAGTAGTGATTTGTCCGCCACCTAAATTGACATTATTGTTTTTACTTGTAGCTTTAGATCCTTGCGAGTTTTGTGTGGCGTTTTCTCTAATAACTACTGTTACTAAATCATTTACATTCATAGCTTTTTTATCTGAAAATAAAGGATTGTCACCCTTGCCAAACAAAGATCCAGGATTGCTTTGAGTATTGTTATTTTGTTTAGGAGCTAGTTCTTCTACATAAGTTGGGGGCTTCATATTGATATGTGGGTCAACTGTAGCACTACAACCAAACATTACAAAAGGTAACAAGTAAAAATTAACATTTTTAAATTTCATGGCTTTATAACCTTATATTATTGTGATGAATTTTAAAATTATTATATTACAAAAAAACAATTAATTTATTAAAAAAGAGGAAAAAATGAAATCCATGTTTTTATTAGATTGTACTGATATGCATTTTTTGCAGCAGTGCTTGGAGAGAGTGCAGGGTCAAATAGCTTTTTACTTTCCTGTTTTTAGTGAAAAAAACAAAGAAAAGATTGCATTATTTAGTGCAGAGAAAAAGCTGAAGGTAGATTTTTCTTATAGCTTTGAAAAAAATGATTATCAAGCCAAAATAACTCAAAATTCTAATGATTTTTTCAAAAAAATTATTGAAGATTTTGAAGCAATAAAAAAAGAAAATGATTTTATTGTAGTGCTTGGTGTTGATGATTTTGGTTTAATGGGAGATTTAAATTTAAATATCAGTTTGGCTAAAGAGCTAAATACTCCAGTGTATGCAAAATGCCAAGATAAAAACTATATTATGTTGAATTTTTTATTAAGCCAAAAACTAAATCAATATGTTTTATTAAAAGAAAATGAGACATTTGATCAAGAATTGTTACAAGAATACAATTATAAAACCCAAGCAAGATTTTCATATGAGCTTTTTGAAAAAGCTAAGGCAGATAAAAAAATAGTGGTTTTGCCTGAAAGTTTTGATGAGAGAGTTTTAAAGGCAAGTGAGTTTTTGATACAAAATGAAATTGTTGATTTGATATTGCTAGGTGATAGCAATGAAATTTGTGCTAAAGCAAATAGTTTAAATATCAACATCGATGGCGTGCACATTATAAATCCTAAAAATTCTCAGTATAATGAAGAATTTGAAGAACTTTTGTATGAAGCAAGAAAAAACAAGGGAATGAGCAAAGAAGAAGCTAAAAAGCTTGTGCAAGATAAAACCTACTTTGCAACTATGCTTGTGCATACGCAAAAAGCACATGCTATGGTAAGTGGTGCAAGTACAACTACTGCTGAAACAATTCGTCCTGCCTTGCAAATTATCAAAACAAAGCCTGATGTGAGTTTGGTTTCTGGTATGTTTTTTATGTCTTTAGAAGATAAGGTATTGGTTTTTGCTGATTGTGCTGTTATGCCAAATCCAACTCCTGCGCAACTTGCTGAAATTGCTTATGTGAGTGCAAATAGTGCAAAGTCTTTTGGACTTGATCCTAAGGTAGCTTTGCTTTCGTATTCTAGCGGAGATAGCGGAAGCGGAGCTAGTGTAGATGCGATCAAAGAAGCTACTAAAATAGCTAGAGAAAAATACCCACAACTTGAAGTAGAAGGACCTATACAATTTGACGCTGCTTATGATATACTCACAGCAAAAAGTAAAATGCCAAATTCTAAAGTTGCAGGAAGGGCAAATGTATATGTGTTTCCTGATTTGAATGCAGCAAATATTTGCTATAAAGCTGTTCAAAGAACTGCTAATTCTTTGGCGATTGGTCCTATTTTGCAAGGACTTAAAAAACCAATTAATGATTTAAGTAGAGGTTGTTTGGTGGAAGATATTATTAATACTGTGATTTTAAGTGCTATTCAAGCATAAGAATAAGGAGAAAAATGAAAATATTAGTTTTAAATTCAGGTTCATCTTCGATTAAATTTAAGCTTTTTGAAAAAGATGAGGCTTTAGCGTCTGGTTTGGTGGAAAAAATAGGCGAGCAAAGCTCTAAAATAGAATTAAAAGATCTAAAAAGTGGTCAAAAATACAAAAAAGAATTGGCAATTAAAGATCATGAACAAGGTATTGAATTAGTAAATGAATTATTTGCTCAAAGTGGAATTTTACATGATTTAAATGAGCTTGATGGATGTGGACATAGGATAGTTCATGGGGGGCCAAATTTAACCAAGCATTGTTTAGTAGATGATGAAATTTTAAAAGAAATTGATAGAGTTGCTCACATAGCACCTTTACATAATCCTGCACATTTAATAGGTATTAAAACTATGATCAAAGCAGCTCCAAAAGTTCCTAATGTGACAGTTTTTGACACAGCTTTTCATCAAAGTATGCCTGATTATGCTTATATGTATGCATTGCCTTATGAGTTTTACGAAAAACACCAAGTAAGAAAATACGGCTTTCACGGTACTTCACATTCTTATGTAAGCAAGCAAGCTGCATATATACTTGGCAAAGATATTAATGAATTTAATGCAATTAGTGCTCATCTTGGAAATGGTGCGAGTGTTTGTGCTATAGAAAATGGAAAATGTGTAGATACTTCTATGGGTTTTACTCCGCTAGAAGGTTTAATCATGGGAACTAGATGTGGAGATATTGATCCTGCTGTATTGCCATTTTTAGCAAAAGAATTAAATTTAAATCCATCTGATTTAGATACTATGATGAATAAAAAAAGTGGTGTTTATGGAATTTGTGGATTTAATGACTTTAGAGATATTGAAGCCCAAATTGAACAAAATAATGAAAAAGCAAGACTTGCTCTTGATATGTTTTGTTATCGTTTGAGTAAATATATCGGCTCATATTTTGCGATTTTACCTAGGGTTGATGCATTGATTTTTACTGCGGGTATTGGCGAGAATGATTGCATTGTGAGAGAAAAAGTTTGTCAAAGATTGGCACATTTAGGATTTGATATAGATTTAGAAAAAAATGCACAATCGAGAAATTGTGAAATCAGTAAAAAAGATTCTAAGATTAAAATTTTAATTATTCCAACAGAAGAAGAATTAGAAATAGCTAAAATTACCACAGAGCTTATTAAAAATAAATAACCTTGAGTTTTAAAACTCAAGGTTTGCTTTAAAATGCAGGGACTACTGCACCTTGGTATTTTTCATTGATAAAATCTTTTACTTTTTGACTTTGTAAAGCCTTTACTAAAGCCTTGATTTTAGGATTGTCTTTATTATCTTGGGTGGTTACTAAGATATTTGCATAAGGACTTTCTTTGCTTTCTATTAAAATAGAATCTTTTACAGGATTTAAATTTGCTGATAAGGCATAATTTGAATTAATCACTGCAAAATCAACATCATCTAAAGCTCTTGGAAGTTGTGCTGCTTTTAACTCTTTAAATTTGATATTTTTTGGATTATCTTTAATATCAAGTGGAGTTTTTAATGCAGCATTGTCAAAACTAACTAGCTTAGTGCTAGCGATAATATCCAAAGCTCTGCTTTCATTTGTCGGATCATTTGGTACAGCTATAGTAGCATTTTGCGGAAGCTCTTGAATATTTTTGTATTTTTTTGAGTATAGAGCCATAGGTTCGATATGAATTTTTGCTACACTTATAAGTTTGGTTCCTTTGTTGGCATTAAATTCATCTAAATAAGGTTGGTGTTGGAAGAAATTTGCATCTAGTTCTTTGCTATCTGTGCTAAGATTTGGTAAAACATAATCACTAAATTCTTTGATTTTTAAAGTATAACCTTCTTTTTTTAGCAAATCTTTAGTTTGTTCTAAAATTTCAGCATGTGGAATAGGTGTCGCACCTACAGTGATAACTTCATTAGCAAATAAACTTGCACCTAAAATTGTGCTTGCAGTGAGCAATTTTAACAATTTCATTTTAACTCCTTTTTATAGTTTAAAATGCTTGATTATATTATAAAAATATTAATAAAATAAGAAAAATTTTATTTTTGTTTGTTTTTGTATTCTTTGGCAAGATGTTTAAGTTCTTTTATAAATTTTATATAACCACCTTTGTGCCAATTTTTTTGAGCCTTAATGAGGGCTTGTCCGATTTTGTAAGAATAAGTATTTTGATTTTTAATACCCTCACTTTTGTAATCATCATAGCTTGATAGAGGTGGAAGCTTAAGGTAAGGTTTTGTTTTTAAATCTTTTTGGTATTGCTTGGCAAGTTTTGTGTGTTTGTAATAAATTTTTAGTAGAGTAAAAGGTAAAAAAGGAATTTTTTTCTTATCCTTAGTACACTCTATAAAGGCGTAACCCAGTTTGTATGATAAATGATATCTTGTGCGTTGGATGGATTGCTTGTTGTCTTTGTGAAAAGAACCTATATATTTACTTCCTCCAAGTTTTAACCATTTTTCATAATATTCTTGCCATCTAGGCCATGTCTGATTGCAAAATTTACTATTCCAAAAACGACTATTAGTGCCACAAGCATGGACAATAGAGGCATTTTGCATTAAATTGGTAAGATAATGAGTACTTCCTGTGTATTTGTCTTTGAAATCTTTAACCTTGAAATGATTTTTTAAAACCATAAGAGTAAAAATACCCTGATCTTGCCAGTTTTTTGTGTGTTGTGATAGTTGGTTATAAATGAATTGATAACATTGTAAAGGATTAGATATATGATCGGTAAAGACTAAAATTCCTGTTTGATAAACTCGTTCCTTAGAGTATTCTTTTTCTAAGGGCAGGGCTGTTTGGAGTAAAGTTTTACCTAATCTTGCGCCAAAGTGGTATTTTTTATTTTGTAATTTTTTTAACTCATGAATACTTTTTAATAATAAAACATCAAAATCAAGATAAATAATGCTTTTGCACTCGTGTAAGAATTTAAAGGCTTCAAATCTAGCAAAAGCCATATGAGTCCATCTTTTTAGAAAAAATAAACTAGCAGCGTCTTTTTGATTTTTTCCAAGCGAATGTAAAAACTCTTCTTGGGTAAAAGAGATAAAGTGTATGTTTTTGCCTTGAGTTATTTTGCGCATAATGTTTTGATCTTCTAAGCTAAAACCATCATGTAGGATGTAAAATACATCTACATGTTGCTTCATCACATCCATAATGTTAATAAGCAAAGTCCCTATGGTAAAGCTTGAATTTTTAGTCGCTGCTAACAAGATACCTAATTCGTATTTCATGTTTTATCTTTTTGTGATTTTATAAAGCATATTTCCTATAAATTGTATGATTTGCACTAAGACAATTAAAATCACAACAGTTTGAATCATAATATCAGTTCTAAAGCGCTCATAACCATAGCGGATAGCCACATCCCCTAAGCCACCGCCACCAACAGTTCCTGCCATAGCAGAAAATCCTATTACGATGATTAAAATTAAAGTGATACCGTTAATAATGCTTGGCAAAGCCTCACTAAACATTACTTTAAAGATAATTTGAGTTTTGCTAGCACCATAAGATCTTGCCGCCTCTATAATACCAGGATCTATTTCTTTAAATGCACTTTCTATCATTTTAGCTAAATAAGGTGCAATTCCTATAGTAAGTGGTACTATCGTAGCAGTTGTGCCTATGCTAATGCCAATGAGGTATTTTGTAAAAGGACTTAAAACCACAATAAGGACCAAAAATGGAAAAGATCTTAAGATATTGATGATAAAATCCAAAACACTATAAATACCTTTGTTTTCACATAAACCACCTTTATCGGTAACAGTAAGCACAATTGCAGGGATTAGTGCGATTAAAAATGCTAAAAAAGTAGCTGTAAAACTCATATAAAGAGTTTCTAATAATGCTGGATATAATATATTTTCAAAATTTCTTATAATTGCCTCTATGTTCATTATGCAAGCTCCCAAATAACACCATTTTCTTGTAGGTAGTTTAAAACTTTTTCTTGATCTTTAGGTTCTATATTAATAACTAAATTTCCTAAAGCATTATTATTTAATTTTTCTATTTTACCCCAAACGATATTAAAATCAATGTTTAAATTTCTGGCCATATGGGTAATAATGCTTTGGTTTGCCTTTTCCTTGCAAAAATATAAACGTACATTAATCCCACTTTGTGGTAAAAACTCACTTTCTCCCAAGAATTCACGCATTTTTTCACTCGGTTTTAAAAATAAATCTTCTATATTTCCTTGGCCTATGATTTGCCCATGCTCTAGTAAAACTGCTTTTTGTGCGATTTGTTTTACTGCTTCCATTTCATGGGTTACTAATACTACGCTGATGTTAAATTCTTGATTGATTTTAGCAATAAGTTCTAAAATATTATTAGTGGTGTTTGGGTCTAATGCAGAAGTAGCCTCATCACTTAGTAATATTTTGGGATTTAAAGCAAGGGCTCTAGCTATGGCAACTCTTTGTTTTTGTCCACCGCTAAGCTCATTGGGATAAGCCTTGCTTTTAGCTAAAAGCCCCACAAGATCTAAAAGTTCATTAACTCTTTTTTGGATTTTACTTTTATCATAATTGTGAATTTCTAAAGGCATGGCAACATTTTCAAATACACTTTTTCTACTCATAAGCGCAAAGTGCTGAAAGATCATTCCAATATCTTTTCTAAAAGTTCTAAGCTCTTTTTCTTTTAGAGTAGCTATTTCTTTACCAAAAACTTGTACGCTACCACTTTGATAATTTTCTAAACCATTGATGCATCTTAATAGGGTGGATTTTCCTGCCCCACTGTGTCCAACAAGGGCGTAAATTTCACCTTCTTTTACTTCTAATGACACATCATTGATGACTAATTCTTTGCCATAGTATTTTTTTAGATTTTGTATTTTTATCACTGATCTAGCCTTTTAAATTAAAAATTTCATCGTTAATTTTTTCAAGTTGGGCTTTGATGTTTTCAAGTTGAGTTTTATTTTGCTCCACAACCGCAGCAGGTGCATTAGAAACAAATTTTTCATTTTTCATCATAGCATCAAGTTTGTTAAATTCTTTTTCAAGTTTTGTTTTTTGGCTATTAAGTCTATTTAAAACCCTACTTAAGTCAAGATCTTGAGTTGGTATGAATACTTCTAAATTCTCACTTACATCTCTAATGGATTTTTCTAAATTTGTAGTGATAAAATCAATATTTTCGCATTTTGCAAGCATAGAGATGAAATTGGTATAATGTTTTAATTCAGCTATTAAACTTTTATCATTTAATTTTATACAAGCTTTTTGAATTTTTGTATTTGCAAGCTCTACTAAGGTTTTTGCACGACGTAAACTAACTATGCTTTCTATAATGATGTTGAATAGTTTTTCAATTTTTTCATCTTTGATGTCACATTGAGGATATCTTGAAACCATGATAGATTCGTGAGTATGGATAGAAGTTTTACTTAACTCATGATATAAATACTCACTAATAAATGGCATAAAAGGATTGAGAAGTTTTAAAGCTTCTTTGAAGATACTTCCTAACTCTTTTATGCTTGATTTTTCAGCCTTGCTAAGTTCAATACCCCAATCACAAAATTCATCCCAAAAGAATTTGTATAAAGTATTTGCTGCATCGTTAAAGCGATAGTTGTCTAGATTTTCTCTTGCTTCTTTTACACATGTTTCAAAACGAGATAGCATGTATTTTGCTAAATTGGATTGAATTTTGTTTTTGTCTAAATCTTCAAATTTTTCCTCATTTAAAAGCAAGAATTTACTTGCGTTATAAAGTTTGTTGGTGAAATTTCTAACTTGTATGAGTTTGTCATTGCTTAGTTTTATATCTCTACCTTGGATAGCTAAAAGCGCAAGAGTAAAGCGCAAGATGTCAGCACTGTATTCATCCACACTTTGCACTGGATCGATGACATTACCTAGAGATTTACTCATTTTTCTACCTTGTTCATCTTTAACCAAAGCGTGTAAATATATATCTTTAAAAGGAAGTTCACCTAAGGCATTAGTGCTTTGAAACATCATTCTAGCAACCCAGAAAAATAAAATATCAAAACCGGTAATTAATAAAGAATTAGGATAAAAATCTTTTAAATCATTTTCAGACCAAAGTGTATTTTTACCCCAGTCTTTATTGCCCCAACCTAGGGTGCTCATTGCCCAAAGACCTGAAGAAAACCAAGTATCTAAAACATCAGGATCTTGCTTGAAATTAGTGCTTTGGCACTTTGGGCATTGACTTGGAGTTTCTTCGCTTGCCCATTCATGAGAACACTCACAATAATACACAGGAATTTGATGACCCCACCAAAGTTGTCTTGAAATACACCAATCTTTTAAGTCTCTCATCCAAGCATTAAAGCTATTAATCCAATGTGCAGGGTAAAACTGACTTCCGCCAAGATTTACTTTTTCTATGCTTTCTTTTGCAATTTCATTTTTTACAAACCACTGTTTGGAGATGTAAGGTTCTACTACATTTTTACAACGATAGCAATATCCTACTTGATTGGTATAATCTTCTATTTTTTCAACAAAACCTTTTTCTTGTAATTCTTTGATGATAACATCTCTTGCTTCTAATCTTTCTAAGCCTTTAAAATGCAAGCAATGTTCATTTAAAATACCTTTTTCATCAAAGATAGTGATAAATTCTAGCTGATGTCTTAAACCTACCTCATAGTCGTTGTGATCGTGTGCAGGTGTTACTTTTACAAAGCCTGTTCCAAACTCCATGTCTACATGCTCATCAGCAATAATAGGAATTGTTCTATTTATTAAAGGTAAAATAACATTTTTACCAATTAAATGTTTGAATCTTTCATCATTTGGATTAACCATCACAGCACTATCGCCAAAGTAAGTTTCAGGTCTTGTTGTGGCTACTACGATGTATTCTTGAGAATCTTCTAGAAAATACTTAAGATGATATAATTTTCCTTTATTTTCTTTATGTTCTACTTCTATATCGCTTAAAGCTCCATCGTGGGTGCACCAATTTACCATATAGTTGCCGCGCACAATAAGCTTTTTATCATAAAGATCAACAAAAGCTTTTTTAACCGCATTAACCAAACCATCATCCATAGTAAAGCGTAAGCGACTCCAAGCAGGAGTAATGCCTAAAATTCGCATTTGCTTAACTATAGTACCACCGCTTTGTTCTTTCCACTCCCAAACTTTTTTTATAAATTCTTCTCTTCCAAGCTCCTCTTTTTTTATACCTTGAGCTAAAAGTTGTTTTTCTACGACATTTTGTGTAGCAATACCTGCATGATCAAGTCCTGGTTGGTAAAGTGTTTTATAACCATCCATTCTTTTATAGCGTGTGGTGATATCTTGTAGAGTACAAGTAAGCGCATGCCCTATGTGTAAAACACCTGTTACATTAGGTGGTGGCATCATGATACAAAAATTTTTGCCTTTTTCTTGAATTTTCTCATTACCGTTGATTTCAAAATATCCGCGTTCTTCGCAAATTTTATAGTATTCTTTTTCTAGTGATTTATCATACATGATTATTACCTTGAGAATGAAAATAAATTGTTATGTTAGCTTAAAATTGTTAAAGAAGTTTTTAATTTTAGAAATTAGTTATAAAAACTAATTTCTACTTTACGGTTGTTTTGTCTTTGAGAGTCAGATTTATCTTTAGTAGGATAAGTATCTTTTCCCAAAGATTCGATCTCGATTACTTCGGTAAAACTAAAGAAGTGTTTAGCTACATTCATTGCTCTATTCAATCCTATCATATAATTTGCAAAAGCGCTTCCTCTATCATCTGCATAACCTTGAATTTTAACCTTTTTAATGATATCTTCTCTAGCTAGATTTTGATTGATTTTTTCTAATAAATCTTCATTGCTATATTCGCTATAGCCGTTTTTGTCAAATAAAAATTTCAGATTTGAAATTTTTACATCTACGTAGTTATATTTTTTCTTGTTTTTTTCAAATACGATGTCTTTATTATATATACTTAGTTTCATATTATCATTAGAAAGCATATCAATAAAAATAGTTAGATTGTAATCTTGAGAGTTGTTTTTGATAGGGTTGATCATCTCTTTTAAAACCCCAATCCTATAATCACTTAAATTTTTACCATCTAAAACATAAACTTTGACAAAATCATTACTAAGTTGTGGTTCATAGCGACTTGTTTTACCTTTTGCTATGTATTCTTGCATGGTATTTTTATAAGTATTGGTTTTTTTGTGAGTTTGTTTTACATCTTGTGTGTTTTTGTTTTGTATAGTTTGGGTTGTTTTTGTTTGGATTATTTGAGCATGAGATTGAGTTTTTTCTTTCTTTACTTCAGCGGTTGTGTTTTTTTCTTGTGTGCTAGTGTTGTTATCTTGTGTATTAACGCTTTCTTTTTGTGTAGTGGTATTTTCTTTTTGTATATTTACATTAGTGGTGTTTGGCTCTGATGTAATTGTGTTATTAGCTAAAGAGTTAGCCTGACTTTCATAAGGTTTTTCTTCGTTTGTTTGAGTGTGATTTTCATAAGTATTATGACTTAAGTAATTTTCTTCGTGATTATATTGGTTGGTTGATGAACTATAGCTTTGATAAGAATTATTTTTCTTATAATCATATACATAAGTATTTGAAGAATCATCAAAATACCATATATAAAATCCTATGCTAGCACCTAGTAATACAACAAAAGCTACACTTAAAGCAATAATACTTTTCATTTTTATCCTTTTAAAAGTCCTTTTTTAAAGGACTTTGATTATTTGTAATTTTTAATAGAATTTTCTAAAATTTCACTTGCTTTTTCGATACCTGCAAATTCTTTTACTTTTACCCATTTGTTTGGTTCAAGCATTTTGTATGTTTCAAAGAAATTTTTGATCTTGTCTAAGCTTGCTTTTGGAAGATCATCTAGACTTTTAATGCTATCATACCTTGGGTCGATTTTGCTTACAGGAACAGCTAGTAATTTTTCATCCATACCACTTTCATCTTCCATTAGCAACACACCTATTAAACGACAAGGGATTGCAGCACCTGCTTGAATAGGGTATTCATTTAATACTAAAACATCAATAGGATCACCATCATCTGCAAGAGTATTTGGTATAAAACCATAGTTTGCTGGATAAAACATCGCTGAGTACATCACACGATCAACCATAATAGCTCCGCTTTCTTTATCAAGTTCGTATTTGATATTGGATCCATAAGGAATTTCAATAACCGCATTTAGCTTGTTTGGTACTTCTCCAACTTTAATTTTGCTAATATCCATTTTTTATCCTTTATTTTAATAAATCATTAATTAAATTTTTCATATCCGCTACGATAGCTTCGATACTTCTTTCACCATTGATTATATGGTGGATATTTTCTTTGGTATAGAAATTTGTTATTTCTTCTAAAGGTTCTAAATAAACTTTCATTCTATTGTTGAAAACTTCTTCATTATCATCAGCACCTCTAGCACGCCCCAAAACTCTTTCTCTGGCAACTTCTTCACTAACTTTTACTTCTATAACACCTTTTAAATTTACTTCATTTTGATTTTTTAATACTTTATCAAACTCGAGCATTTGTTCCACGCTTCTTGGGTAACCATCGATAAGTATCGTGTTAGTTGGAGCGTTTTTTAAAGCCGTGATAATGGTATTTACAACTACATCTAGTGGGACTAAATTCCCTTTAGAAATAAAACTATCAATGGTTTTTCCAAGTTCACTACCACTAGCAACTTCTGCTCTTAATAAATCTCCTGTAGAATAATGAGTAATGTTTGCATCATCTGCTGCAATAATGCTTGCATCAGTTGTTTTACCACTGCCTGGTGCGCCTATGATTAAAAATAATTGTTTCATTTAGTATTCTCCCTTAATCTTATACCTAATTCTCTCATTTGTTCATTGCTTACTTCGCTTGGAGCTTGAGTCATAAGACATTGTGCTCTTTGTGTTTTAGGGAAGGCAATTACTTCTCTAATGCTTGATGATTTAGTTAAAAGCATGATAAGTCTATCTAAGCCTATTGCTATACCGCCATGTGGAGGAGCTCCAAAACTTAACGCATCTAGTAAGAAACCGAATTTCTTTTTTTGCTCTTCTTCGTCAATATTAAGCAGTTTGAAAACTTTTTGCTGGATAGCACTTTTGTGAATTCTTATACTACCGCCACCTAATTCAACACCATTCAAAACTACATCGTGTGCGATTGAGTTAATCTCTTCTAAATCTTGCTCGTCAATATTTTTTGGCATTGTGAATGGATGGTGCATTGCAGAATAACTACCATCATCGTTTTGTTCAAACATAGGAAAATCAACAACCCATAAGAATTCTAATTTATCCTCATCGATAATTTTCATTTCATCGGCAAGGAATAATCTAAATCTACCCATGTAATCTAGCACAGTTTTCTTAGCTCCTGCACCAAAAAATACCACATCGCCCACTTCTAATTCACATCTTTGGATTAAAGCATTTAAATCCTCTTCGTTAAAGAATTTGCAAAGTGGACCCTTAGGACCATCTTCTTTCATTTGAATAAATGCAAGTCCTGCTGCTCCAAATTTGCGTACAAATTCTTCAAATCTTTGCATTTGACGTTTTGAGAAAATCGTATCTCCTTTTGGAACTCTTAAGGCTTTGATACGATTTTTCTTTGTATCTTTTGCGATATTTGCAAAAATTTCATTGTTTGATTTTGCAAAAATATCGATTACATCGATCAATTTCATATCAAACCTTAAATCAGGTTTATCCGAACCATAACACTCCATCGCTTCTTTATAACTCATTTGTCTAAAAGGAATGCTAATTTCTTTTCCACAAGCTTGAAAGATATCTTTAAGTAGGTTTTCAGCCATGGTTATGATGTCTTTTTGCTCACAAAAACTCATTTCTATGTCTATTTGAGTAAATTCAGGTTGGCGATCTGCTCTTAAATCTTCATCTCTAAAGCATTTTGCTATTTGAAAGTATCTATCAAAGCCTGAACACATTAAAAGTTGCTTGAAAAGTTGAGGACTTTGAGGTAGGGCATAAAATTCACCTTGGTGTACACGCGATGGGACTAGATAATCTCTTGCACCTTCTGGAGTAGCTTTAGTTAAAATAGGAGTTTCAACCTCTAAAAATCCCATTTTAGCTAAAGAGTTTCTTGTTGCAATACATGCTGTAGATCTGAGTGCGAAATTATCATAAAGTTTTTTACTTCTTAAGTCTAAAAATCTGTATTTTAATCTTAATTCTTCATTAACACTTTCATCGCCTATAGCAAAAGGTATCACTGCGCTTTCATTTTCAATAGTAAGTTTGTTTATAACAACTTCTATTTCTCCGGTTTTAAGTTTTGGATTTGCCAATCCCTCGCCACGTGGACGAATTTTACCTTGCGCGATTAAAACGTATTCGTTTCTTACGGTTGAAGCGATATGGTGTGCTTCTTGGTTATCTGTAGGATCACATACTAGTTGTATTAATCCGCTACGATCTCTAAGATCGATGAAAATTACACCTCCATGGTCGCGGTATGAATTTACCCAACCACATAATGTTACTTCTTCGCCAACATTTTGTATGTTAAGCTCTGTATTATAATGTGTTCTCAAAATTTTTCCTTAGATTAATTTTGTTTAATTTTGTAATTATAGTATTTTATTCTTTTGCTTAGCTAAGTTTTGTTATAATTTTTCTATGAAAAAACAGATTAATATAGAAAAAATTCAAAAAGTTGGCTTATTTTGTAGATTAAATACCAACCTAAATGAGCAAATTGCTTTATTAAGAAAGATTTTTGATGTAAAAAATATTGAAGTGGTTTTGTTAAGCCAAGATAAAATTCATTTAAAAGATTTATCAGATTTGGATTTTCTTATTTCTCTTGGTGGAGATGGAACACTTCTATCTTTATGTAGGCAAGCATATCAAGCTAAAAAACCTATCTTAGGGATAAATGCTGGAAATTTAGGTTTTTTGACTGCTTTTTCGTTGAGTGAAGTGGAAGTTTTTTTTGAAGATTTTTTTAGGGGTAATTTTAAAATAGAAACGGCAAAAATGCTTCAGATTACCTTATATAAAAAAAATAAAATCATTAAAAAGTTCGCCTTTAATGACGCGGTTTTTTCTCGCGATAATGCCTTAATGGCAAATGTGGAAGTATTTTTTGAAAATAAGCTTTTTAACGCTTATTATGGAGATGGATTAATCATTGCAAGTTCAAGTGGATCTACCGCGTATAATATCAGCGCAGGCGGTCCTATCGTGCATCCTTGGAGTGAAATTTTTGTTTTAACACCGGTTTGTTCGCATTCTTTAACCCAAAGACCTATTGTTTTGCCTTATGGTTTTGAGCTTGAATTAAAAGTGGAGCAATGTTTGTTGTATTTAGATGGACAAGAAGTGATTAATCCTAAAGAATATGATAAAATTCTTATAGGCCTTAGTAAAAAAGAACTTAGTTTTATACACCAAAAAGATAGAGATTATTTCCAAGTTTTAAAAGAAAAGTTAAATTGGGGTAAGTGATGATAGAAAGTATTTTAATAAAAGAAAATTTAGGTTTTAAACAAGCAAAATTAGATCTTGAAAAAGGACTGACAGTTTTTACTGGATTAAGTGGTGCTGGAAAGTCGGTTTTGTTTAAAGCTATCTTGGCTGCCTTTGCACTTAGTGAAAGTGAAGCAAAAATGGTAGAAATTTTACTTAATGATAAACTTGAACTAGATGAGTTTGGTATAGAAAATGAAGAAATAAATATATTTAAACTTTTAAAAGATAAAAGCACACGCTATTTTATCAATAATCAAATGATATCAAAGAAAAATTTAGCCTTATTATCTAAAGGTTTTGTGAAATATCTCTCTGCCAAGGAAAATAACGAATTTAGCAATGAAAGATTTTTGAATGTGCTTGATTTTATGCAAAGTAAAGAAGATAAAAATTTTCAAGATTTTTTAAGTGAATATAAAAACACTTATAAGGAATACTTAGAAAATAAAAGTAAACTAGAGCAAATTCAAGAAGAAGAAAAAAAAGTAGAAGAGTTAAAAGAATTTACTAGCTTTGAAATACAAAAAATTCAAAGTATTAATCCAAAAATAGGTGAATTTGATGAATTGATGAGTCTTAAAAAAAGACTTTCAAAAAAAGATAAAATTGATGCAGCATGGAATAAAGCGAGTAAAATTTTTGAACTAGAATCAGCGGTAATCGATGCATTACAAATTAGTGATGTTGATAGTTCATTTTTTTCAGAATGCCTTAATGAGTTAAGAGTAGTTTGGGAAAATCAAAGTTTTGATGATTTTGATTTTGATATTGAAGAAGTGCTTGATAGGATAGAAAAGCTTTCTTCTTTGATTTCAAAATATGGGAGTATAGAAGAAGCTTTAGAAGCTTTAGAAAAGAAAAAAACAGAATTGGCTCATTATGAAAATTTAAGTTTTGAAAAAAAAGCATTAGAAGAAAAAGTACAAAATACTCAAGGTATTTTAGAGCAAAAATGTCAAAAACTTACTCTTATACGCCAAAAAAAGCTAAAAGAGCTTGAAAAGTTACTAAATTTTTACCTCCAAAAACTGTATATGAAAGAAGTAAAATTAGAGCTTAAAGAGTGTGCTTTAAATCTTTTGGGGAAAGATGAAGTTGGTTTAAATATCAACGAGGCTAGTTTAAAAAATTTAAGTTCAGGTGAGATCAATCGTTTAAGACTTTCATTTATTGCCACTGAATGCAATATAACAAATAAAGCTAGCGGAATAATTTTTCTAGATGAAATTGATGCAAACTTAAGCGGTAAAGAAGCAATGAGTATTGCTGAAGTACTAAAAGAACTTGCGTGTTTTTATCAAATTTTTGCCATTTCACATTTACCACAGCTTTCATCAAAAGCAAGTAATCATTTTTTAGTGGAAAAAATAGGTGATGAAAGTAGAGTGAGAAAAATTGAAAAAGAAGAGAGGGTAAGAGAGCTTGCTAGAATGGTAAGCGGAGAAAATATTACCCAAGAAGCTTTAGAATTTACTAGAACTTTACTTTAAAAACAAAAAGTAAATTTCTATATGCTATAATTATAATTTTAAGTCATAAAGAGGTTAGCTATGGAAGAAAAAATTTTAATTATTGATGATAATAAAATGCTTACAAAACTTTTAGCAAAAAAAGTAGAGAGTACCTTAGGTTTAAAAGTAGATGTTGCTTTTGATATGAATAGTGCTAAAGAATTAGTAAAGAATAATTATTTTATGGCTTTTGTGGATCTTTGTTTGCCAGATGCTCCTAATGGAGAAGTGGTGGATGTGATATTAGAAAAAAATATCCCTGCTATTGTTCTTACAGGAAGTAGCGATGGGCAAACACGTAAAAAATTTATGGAAAAAGACATCATAGGTTATATTCAAAAAGAGAGCGAAAGCTGTATCGATGAGATGTTAAGTTCTATTAGAATGTTGCAAAAAAACAATAAAACTAAAATTATTCTAGCAATTGCTAATGTGACTTTACGTGCAGAAATGAAAAAAAATCTAAATAACCAACTTTTTAACGTTTTAGCAGCAGCACATGGAGAAGAAGCTTTGAGTTATCTTAGTGACAATCCTGATACTAGATTGGTTATTTGTGATGCGACTATGCCAGTAATTAATGGAGAAGATTTGCTTGTTGAAATTCGCTCAAAGTACTCCAAAATAGAACTTGGTGTGATTATGGTTGGAGATAAAGATGATGCTTTAGAAGCAAGAGCTTTTAGAAAAGGCGTGAATGATTATGTTATTAGACCTTTTCAAAAAGAATCACTCAATTGTAGGGTAAATAACTGCTTAGACTATATGCAAAAATGTGTTTTATTAGATGAATATAGTTTGGGTAAGGATTTATTAACCGGACTTGATGATTATGCTAGCTTTGAAAAAAGATTTTTAGACTATTTAGAAGATATGCAAGAGAGTGAAGAATTAGCATTAGCTTTGATAGATATTGATAATTTGGCGACTATTAATTATGAGTTAAGTTATGATTGTGGTGATGGTGTGATTAAATATACTGCCAAAAAAATCAAGGATCAAATTCGCGGTATGGACTTGGCTACAAAAATCGAAGATGGTAAATTTTATGTACTTTTGAAAAATACGGGCAATAAAGAAGCACTAAAAGCTTTTTCAAATATTAGAGTTAACATTGCTAAAGAAAGCGTATTGATAACACTAGATGAAGTAGATTATAGTGTTTCTGTGGGTGTTGCTTTTGGAGGTAAATCTAGTCAAATGCAAGAACTATTAAACAATGCCCAAAAAGCTTTGGATTTAGCAAAGGCAAATGGAAAAAATAGGGTAGAGGTATGTTTTTAGATTGTGATTTTTCTGAAAAAATCATAGACACGCATTGTCATTTAGACAGCCAAGCTTATTTTGGGTGTTTAAATGAAATGCTCAATCATGCCTTTGATAATGGAATAGATAAAATCATTATACCAGGTGCAGATATTAAGGATCTACCAAGAGCAAGGGAGATTGCACATCGTTATAAAAAGGTGTTTTTTTCTTGCGGGGTGCATCCTTATGATATTGATGATTTTGATTTAGATATTTTGAAAGAATTTATTAACGATAAAAAATGTATCGCGGTTGGTGAATGCGGGCTTGATTATTATCGTTTAAATGCTGATGATGAGGCGGTAAAGGCAAAACAAAAAGAAGTTTTTATCGCTCAAATACAGCTAGCTATTGAATACAAAAAACCACTGATTGTACATGTGCGTGATGCAAATGAAGATAGTTATAAGATATTAAAAAATTATGTAAAAGATTTACAAGGCGGTGTTTTACACTGCTTTAATGCAAGTGAGCTTTTGCTTTCATTGGCAGATGATGGGTTTTATTTTGGTATAGGTGGGGTTTTAACCTTTAAAAACGCTAAAAAGCTTGTAGAAATTTTACCTAAGATACCAAAAGAAAAGCTTGTTTTAGAAACAGATGGTCCATACTTGACCCCAGAGCCACATCGTGGTAAAGTTAATGATCCTATTTTAACGCATTTTGTTGCACAAAAAATAGCTGATCTTTTAAATCTTAGCAAAAGTGAAATTATTAAGCTGACTAATTTAAACGCTAACCGTTTATTTTTTCAAGGTTTGTAATGAAAAAAAAGTTTTTATTCTTTACTTTAGTTTTGTTGTGTTTAAATGCTAAAGCTTTGCAGTTTACACCAGAGCATTACACTCAGCAAGCTCAAATTTTAAGAAATTTAGATATCGAAGCAAACTATTTAAGTGATATGATTTTTCTAGAATTTAAAGAATCTTCTATGGATATGCACTCTAAAACTTTAGTGGATACGATGAGGGAATTTTACAAAATTACTCCAATTATTCGTAAAATTTTAGAAAAAGAAAATATCCCGCAAGAATTCTTATACCTTGCTGTTGTAGAGTCAGGTTTAAAAATTCATAGTGTTTCAAGAACTAAGGCAGTGGGTGTATGGCAGTTTATGAAACCAACAGCGCAAACTTTAGGTTTAAGGATCGATCCTTATGTTGATGAAAGAAGAGATTTGGTGAAATCTACTCATGCTGCGATTGCTTATTTAAAGCAGTTAAAAGAGCAGTTTGGGAAATGGTATTTAGCTATTTTGGCTTATAATTGTGGCGATGGTAAATTGCGTCAAGCTATAAAAAAGGCAAAAAGTGATGATTTAAGAGTTTTACTTGATCCTGATAAAAAATATTTGCCTTTAGAAACACGAATTTTTATTAGAAAAATTTTAACCATGGCGTTTTTGGCTAATAATAATGATTTTTTAATTTCACAAGATAGTGCCTTGCTAAATTATGCTTTATCAAGTGAAGTTAAAAAAATACCTGTACCACCTAGTGTTTCTTTAAGGCAGTTAGCTAAAGTTGCTAAAATATCTTATAGTGAGTTTAAACGCTATAATCCACATTTTAACCATGATTTTACACCACCTGATAAAAAAGACTATTACATGTATGTGCCTTTAAGTAAAAGTGTAGCAGTAGAAAATGCAATGCAAAAAGTCAAATTAGCTAAGGTGGATACAACTATCCCGCATACTAAAATTTATATAGTAAAACAAGGAGATAGTCTTTATGCTATTGCTAGAAAACACAAAATCAGTGTAGAAAGCATAAAAGAGTATAATAAAATCAAAGGAAATTTGATCAATATCAATCAAAAACTTGTGTTAAAAATTAAGGAGAATAATAATGCAAAAATCAAAACTCAAAAATTACCAAAAGACTCTCATACAAAAGTCGTTAGTCGTTAGTTGTGTTGGTGTTTTATTTAGTGCTTGTAGCGTGGTGCCTATTAGTACGCCTACGGTGTATTATCCGGAAAGAGATTTTAAAAGCGTAAAGCATAATAACACGAATTTAAAAGGAACTATGAAGCCTTATACTATTAATGGTAAAACATATTATCCAACTGTAGTAGAAGTAGGTGAAACTGCTGATGGTATAGCTAGTTGGTATGGTCCAGGTTTTCATGGAAAAAAAACTTCTAATGGTGAAACTTATGATCAGCATGCATACACTGCTGCACATAAAACTTTACCAATGAATACTATTGTAAAAGTAACTAACCTGAAAAATCACCGCCAAACTACAGTTAGAATTAACGATAGAGGTCCTTTTGTCGCAGGTAGGATTATTGATTTATCTAATATGGCTGCAAGAGATATAGATATGATACAAGCAGGAACAGCTCCTGTAAGACTTGAAGTAATTGGCTTTGGAACAAGTGCAAGTTCGGGTTCAGTTCATACTAATTCTAATTTAGGTAGTAGTGGAGAGATTACTGATAGTGGTCATATTTTCCAAGGCGGATCTTTTATGGTGCAAATTGGAGCATTTAGAAATAAAAACGGTGCAGAGTTAATAGCAAGTAGATATAAAAACTATAATTCTTACACTTCAACAATACAAACAAGTGTTAAAGATGGCTTACATAGAGTATTTCTAAAAGGCTTTAGAAGCGAGCAAGAAGCAAGAGACTTTGTTGATAATGGATCTTTTCCAGGTGCGTTTATAGTAAGAGAGTAAAATAATGATAGAATTGATTTTTTTAGATGTAGATGGTTGTTTAACAGATGGTAAAATCATCTACACTCAAAATTATGGCGAGATTAAAGAATTTAATGTAAAAGATGGTGCTGCGATTGAAGCTTGGCAAAAGCTTGGCAAAAAAGTTGCTATCATTACAGGTAGGACAAGTGAGTGCGTGTATTTTAGAGCTAGGGATTTAAAGATTGATTTAGTATATCAAGGTATTAGCGATAAACTTGCTTGTGCAAAAGAAATTTTAGAAAAATTAAATTTAGATTTCTCTCAATGCGCAGCTATTGGAGATTACTATAATGATATGAGTTTACTTGAAGCGGTGGAGTATAGTTTTAAACCAAAAGATGCACACAAGGCTTTAAAAACCGATAAGGTTTTAAATAGAAAAGGCGGCAATGGTGCGGTGAGTGAAATGATAGAAATTTTAGTAGAATACAACAATATGCAAGCGCAATGGGATAAGCTTTGGCGATAAAAATTTTTGCAATCTTAATGGGATTGTTTGCTTTTGTGATGGTGATTTTAAGTACGCAAGATCCTTATCTTTTTGCTATAAAACCACAAAAGGTTGATGTGGCAAATATGCAAGCTTTTGATGTGCTTGATTATGAGCTTAATACCACCACTACAAAGGCAAGTTATCAAGCTAGTCGTTGGGTTAAATACCAAGATAAAGATATTTTTGATGATTTTAAAGTGCAAGCACTTGATTATAATTTAAGTTCAAAATTATTAATCAGAAACGATGAAAAATCTATTTTAGAAGGTAATGTTAGTTATTTTGATAAAAATCAAACTTCTATTTTTACCCAAAAAGCAGTTTATAACATGAAAGATAAAATTTTATTTTCTAATGATACCTTTAAAGCTTATATAGGAGTTAATGAGGTATTTGGAAATAGCTTTTTATATAATGTAGATCAAAAAGAATTAAAAATTCAAGGAATAAAAGCATGGTTTTTAGAACAGTAATTTTTTTGTGTTTGTTGAATTTATTTGCATTGGGTGCGCAAAAAATAGAAGTATATGCTAAAGATTTTTATTTAGATGAGAAAAATGAAACTAGCACTTTAACAGGTGATGTGGAAGTAAAAAAAGGCGGGGATATTTTAAATTCTCAAAAACTAGTTATTTATATGAAAAATAAACAACCTGTGAAGTATATTGCCACTCACAATGCTAAGTTTAAAATTAGTATGAAAGATAAAACTTATCATGGAAGCGGAGATGAGTTTGTTTATAATGTAGCTAAAGATACCTATGAAATCAATGGTCATGCAAAAATCATCGAAGTGCAAAGCAAAAAAGAACTAACAGGGGATAAAATCATCGTAGATAGAAAAAATATGACTTATAGGGTGCTTAGTAAAGACAAAAAACCTGCAAAATTTGTATTTGAGGTTAAGGAATGATCCTTAATGCGCAGTTTTTAACTTCGGCTTCCAAGGTTAGTGAAGCACCACAGCCTATATATACAGAGATTGCATTTTTGGGTCGTTCTAATGTAGGCAAAAGTTCTTTGATCAATGCACTTTGTAAAAATAAAAATCTAGCAAAAAGCTCATCAACTCCGGGTAAAACCCAGTTGATTAATTTTTTTGAAGTAAGTTGCAAAAAAAATGAGGATAAATTTAAACTGATGTTTATTGATTTACCTGGTTTTGGTTATGCAAAGGTAAGCAAAAAAACAAAAGCTATTTGGAATAAAAATTTAGATGAATTTTTAAAAGAACGCAGTTCTATCAAACTCTTTATACATCTTGTTGATTCAAGGCATGAAAATTTAGATATTGACGCAAATTCGGAAGCATATCTAGACTCTTTTATAAGAGCAGATCAAAAAAAAATAACTGTTTTCACAAAATCAGACAAGCTCAATCAAAGTCAAAAAGCTAAAATTTTAAATCTTCATAAAAATGCTATTATGGTTTCAAATTTAAAAAAAATAGGTATTGAAAAACTAGAAGAAAAAATTATTTTAGAAAGTTTGGGTTTGAATGAGGAGTAGGAGATTAGTAAAAAATAGATTTGATTTTTCTTATTTATTTTTCTATCTATCTTTGATTTTTTATCAAGTATTAAGTTCGGTATATTACTGGATGCCACCTTTATTTGGTGTATTTTTTTGTTATATGATTGTACTTTTAAAAGAAAAAGAAAAAACACTGAATAAGCTTGACTTTAGATGGTATTTTTCTTTGTTTTATCTCATTATTATAGATATCATACACGGTTTTTATCTTTTTAGCTCTTGGATTGCATTTTTTATTTTTTATCATTTTTTTGTGTATTGGTTTAAAAGTAAGCTGAAGTTAGGGCCTTATTTGCTCGTTATATTTACTTTTTGTGCGTATATTTTTATTTATTTTTTTGATGTGTTTTTGGCATATTTAGATAATAGTCAAATTTTAAATTTTGGCTTAGAGTATTTGTGGTTTTTTACTATTGAAGCATTGATATCATTTGTTATTTTTAGAGGAAAAATTTAAATGCGTATGCGCTTGGTGATGGGCTTTATAGCTTGTTTTTTTATATTATTACTCGCTAGAGTGTATTATATTAGTATAAAATCTAATGTATACTATGAAGAAATAGCCAAGCAAAATGCTATAAAAACTCAGTTTTTAGCACCTGTAAGGGGACAAATTTTAGATGTTAAAGGCCGACCTTTAGCGGTTAATAAGCTAGGGTTTTCCATATCGGTTAAGCCTTATTTGTATATTAAAAAGAAAAATAGACCACTTTTAGATCAAGAATTACAAGCGATTGTAAATGCTTTTCCTGATTTGAATATTACTAGATTAAAAAGAGCTTACGCAAAAGCTGATTCTTACTATAATCAAGATTATATTGAAGTGGTGCCATTTATAGAATATGATGCAATGATTAAGCATTTTACTAAGTTAAATTTACGTGAAAATATGCAGGTAAAATCTACCACACAAAGATTTTATCCTTATAATGCCTTAGCTAGCCATGTTATAGGTTATGTAGGTAAGGCTAATTTAAATGATATGAATGAAAATGAAATTGCAAGATTAACAAGCTATGTGGGTCGTAGTGGTATTGAGCGTTCTTATAATGAAATTTTACAAGGACAAAAAGGCGAAAAGGTTAGTAAGGTAAATGCACTCAATAAAGAAATAGAAGAACTTTCTTATAAAAAACCTACTTCAAGCAATATTACCTTAAGTATTGATCTTGATTTACAAGAATACCTTACCTCGCTTTTTAAAAATTTAGCAGGGGCTGCTATTGTCATGGATGTTAAAACTGGGGCTATTTTAGCAGCAGGTAGTTTTCCTGAATACAATCTCAATCCATTTGTAACAGGTATTACTCAAGAAGAATGGGATAAGTTGTCAAATGATTTAAACCACCCTTTTACAAATAAGCTTATCAATGGACTTTATCCTCCAGGTTCAGTTATTAAAATGGGTACAGCTTTAGCTTTTTTAGATAGTGGTAAAGTACATGAAAATCATAAATATTTATGTGATTCAAATTTTGAACTTGGAGATAGAAAATTTAGATGCTGGAAAACCATAGGCCATGGTTATGTAGATATGAATGATGCCATTAAGGAAAGTTGTGATGTGTATTTTTACAAAGGTTCTTTGGAAGTAGGTATTGATACAATTAGTTCGGTTTTTGAAAGAATAGGTTTTGGAGCAAAAACAGGAGTGGACTTGCCAAATGAATTTATAGGCACAGTGCCTAGTCGAATTTGGAAAAAAGAAAAATACAACCAACCATGGTATCAAGGTGAAACTTTAAACACAAGCATAGGGCAGGGGAATTTCCTTGCAACACCTATGCAAGTAGCTAAATTTACGGCTATGATAGCTACCTCTAAAAATATCACACCGCATTTTTTACACAGTGTGGATGATAATATAACTAAGATTAGTTTTGAAAACAATGAAAGTGTATTTACGACTTTTGAATTATCAAAACTCCCGCTTTTAAGACGTGCTATGTATGAAGTAGCTAATGTTGATGGGGGAACTACGGCAAGATTTTTAAAGCATTCTCCTATAACCATAGCAGCTAAAACAGGAACAGCGCAAGTGGTAGGAATTTCACAAAGTGAAAAAAAACGTATTAAAGAAGAAGATTTGGAGTATTTTTTAAGATCTCATGCATGGATTACTTCGTATGCACCTTATGAAAAACCACAGTATGTTGTCGTGGTATTGATTGAGCATGGTAAAAGTGGAAGTAGTGCAGGTGGACCTATGCTTGCTAAAATTTATGAAAAGCTGATAGATTTAGGCTATATTGATAAAAAATATATTAAGAAAAACTAAATGATTAGCATTCCATCGCCATAAGAATAAAAGCGATACTGATTTTTTATAGCTTCATGGTAAAGCTCTAAAGTTTTTTCTCTTCCTATAAAAGAAGCCACTAGCATGATGAGGGTTGATTTAGGTAGATGAAAATTAGTCAGCAGGTAATCTAATCTTTGCGGGGTATTTTGTGGATGTAAAAATAAATCACAATAACCTTCTTGAATTTTGTTTTGATAATAATACTCTATACAACGAGTTACAGTAGTACCTACGCCTAGTATTTTTTTAGAGGAGTCAATCAAGGCGCGTGTCGCATCGCTGATGTAAAAAAATTCAGAATGCATTTTATGCTCTCTGATGTCTTCACACTCTACACTTTTAAAAGTCCCTGCACCAACATGTAGGGTTATGGTATGAATACTATGATTTTTTTTAAGCTCATTGATCATTGCTTCATCAAAATGTAAGCTAGCGGTGGGTGCAGCGACTGCTCCTTGATTTTTTGCAAAAATACTTTGATAGTTAATATTATCTTGTGCTTCATCTGCTCTTTTGATATATGGAGGCAAAGGTACATGGCCAATTTCTTCTAGTATTTTAAAAACTTCATGATGTGTAAGTGTTTTTTGCTCATTATAAAATTCTACTTCCCTGGTGCCATCTTGATGAAGTTTTTTAATCTTAACTTGTAATTTATTTTCAAAGTATAAAATTTGACCTTCTTTTACCTTACCGCGAATTTGAACCAAAAAATCATTATTTTTTAAAGGGTGGTTGATGAAAAGTTCTATTTTGCTACCACTTTCTTTGTTTCCATAAATTCTTGCTTTGATGACTTTGGTGTCATTGAAAATGATCTCACAAGGTGGTAAAATTTGAGCGAGATTTTTAAAATGCAAATGTGTTATTTGATTTTTACATCTTTTATATACTAAAAGCTTGGCATTTTCCTTAGGTAAAATAGGAAAGTTTGCTATGAGTTCGCTAGGTAAGTTATAGTCATAGCTAGAGAGCAAAAGATCTTTATCATTCATCTGTGTCATCTTCTTTTTTGCTTGGGTTAACTTTTTTAGCTATGTAAATAGAAATTCCATAAAGCCCACACAAAGGCACTGCCATTAAAAATTGTGAAATCACATCAGGAGGTGTCATCATTGCAGAAAAAACAAAGATCACTAAAACTGAAACCCTAAAATGCTTTTTTAAAAAAGCATCATCAACTAGTCCAAGTTTAGCAAAGAAAAAGGTTATAACCGGCATTTCAAAAGCTAAACCAAAAGCTATTACTAATTTAGTAAAAAAGCCTACATATAAACCTATACTAATTAAAGGCTTAAAATCTTGAGTTTGCACCCCAAAATCAATCAAAAATTTAAAAGCCAAAGGTATAACTATATAATAACAAAACAAAGCTCCAAGTGCAAACATAATGCTCGCAAAGCTTACAAAAGGCACTACTAGTTTTTTTTCATTGTCGTAAAGTCCTGGTGCTACAAATTTCCAAAATTGCCAAAAAATAACCGGTAAAGAAATTAAAAAAGCAGTAAAAAATGAAACTTTCATCGCTGTAAATAAAGGCTCTTGTAATTCAACGAAAGTCATTTGTCTAGAAATTTCAGGTAAAGCTGCTTCAACAGGTGCTTTAAGTATATCGATAATATAGTTATTAAAACTAAAACATACAAAAAACATTACAATAACACAAGCTACGCTTATAAATAATCTTTTTCTAAGTTCTACTAAATGTGGTTTTAATTCTTCAAACATGCTTAGCTTTCCATTTTTTGAGTATTTTTTTCATCTTTTTGAGTTTTTTCTTCGAGATTAGAAAGTTCTTGTATATCTTTTTCTAAATCATTAATTTCGTTTTTTAACTCTTTGGTATTATTTAAAATACCTTCTTTGAGTTGATCAAATTCTTCAAAACTTAGTTTTTTTCTAATATTTTCATTAGTTTGTGAAAATTCATCTTTGTATTTTTGTGCCTCATCTTTTAACTCTGCTATTTTTAGTTCTTTATTAATGCTTGCTTTTGCTTCATCGATATTACTCTTGATAGCTTTTAAAATTTTTGCAATTTCAACTATGGTTGAAGGTAATTTTTCAGGTCCAAGCACTAAAATAGCTACAACTAAAATAACTAAAATTTCACCAAAACTCATTATTTTATCTTCTTTCGCTTGAATATATGGTTTGCATTTTACATAAAAATACTTAAAAATATTATTACTTTTATAATATTAATATATCAAGATATATTGACATGTTAATATATCTTAATTACAATCATAAAAATAAAACTTCGAAAGGAAAAATATGTGGGATAAAATTTTAATTATTTTGCAAGATTTCTTAGTTCTTTTTGGTGAAATTTCTATTTTATTTATTTTTGTGAGTATGCTTGTTGCTTTTGCGAATGAAAGATATTCTAAATTTTTTGAAGATCATTTGAAAAGTGATGGATTTGGTAGTTATATTAAAGCTATATTTTTAGGATCTTTGACGCCTTTTTGTTCATGTTCGAGTATCCCACTTTTAAATGCTTTTTTAAGAGCAGGTGTTCCGCTTGGTGTATGTATGGCATATTTAATCACATCGCCTTTAATCAATCCTATCATTATTGTGATGTTTATAGTGAGTTTTGGGGTTAAGATTACCTTGTCTTATGTGGGTTTTTTGTTTGGGATTATTTTACTTCTTGCTTTGGGAATATCAAAAATCAACACAAAAGTATTTTTTAATGATGATTTTTTAAGCAATGATATTAAAGAAGGACAAGTAAATTCTTGCTGCTCTAGTTCTAAAATAGCTCAGCCTACCACACAAAGTGCTTGTTGTTTGATCAATAATCCACCTTTTAAGTTTGTGAAATCTGAAACTAAATTCAAAAAATACTTCACTCAAAGCTTTAAAGAATACAAAAAAATTTTTCCTTATATTTTTGTGGGTATGGCTATAGGAGCCATTATAAATGGTGTTTTTCCGCAAAATTTCTTTGAAACATATCTTGCAGATTATGGAGTTTTAGGTGTATTTATAGCAGCTTTTATAGGAGTTTTGCTTTATATGAACTGCACAGCTATGATTCCTGTGGCACTAGCTTTAACCGCTAGTGGAATTCCACTTGGTATAATGATGAGTTTTTTAATAGCAGGGGCTGGGTGTTCTTTACCTGAACTTATTTTACTTAAAAGAATTTTTAAAACAAACTTTTTAGTTTTATTTGCAAGTATGATTGTTGTCATTGCTATTAGTTTTGGATTTTTAATGTTTTTTATATAAGGAATTTTATGCAAGAATTTTTAAAAATAACAAGTGCGATTAATGATGAAAGTAGAATTTTAATTTTAGCTTTTTTACAAAAACACGGAAAGCTTTGCGTGTGTGATCTACAAAGTTCGTTAAATATGAGTCAATCAAGACTTTCAAGACATCTAAAAATTTTAAAAGAAGCTAACTTCTTAGAAGTAGATAGACAAGGCGTTTGGGCATATTATGGGGTTAGGGAGAATTTGGATATTTTTTGTAAAGATATATTGAAAAATATCAACAGTCTTTCTTTGAAGCTTCCTGAATTAAAAAGATTTTCTTGTGAATGTGCTAATGCTAGGTAATTTACCTAGCAAGCTATTTTTTGTGTGAGAATTGATGAGGGTGTTTGCCTTCGATGTGAATAATTTTTCCATCTTGTATATCATAAGCTTTGCCAAATCCCTTCACAAAGCGTCCATTGTGAAAATCAAGTTTAATCAAATGAAAATCAAGCATAGATCTAATCATCTTTACTGCTTTATCATTTTTTGTTTGTTTTTCAAACTCATCGTATTTTTTGTCAAATTCTGCACCTCTTTCAAGAATAGATGCACTTGCTTTATAGCGTAGTCTTTTTCTTAGGGTGATTGAACTTGCTTTGCATTCATCTTCTAAAAACATTACTTCAATGTTGTTTGGATTTGTTTTGATATTATGAAAATGCTCACTGATTTGACTAATGTAAATATAATTTTCAGATTGAAATCTAAAAAATGGAGCATAAGAGCAAGTGGTTTCGCCATTTTCAGTGAGTGTTGCTAAAATGATGGAATTATATTGTGCGATAAATTCATCAATCTCTTGATGAATGTTTTCTAAATCATCGCTTTTTGCATTCACACAAAGCTCGATGATGATATCTTTAATGGTGTTTACATCAGCTTTTATTGGAAAATTAATGCGTAGTGTTTGATCATCATTATAGATTATATCTAGCCCTTCAAAGTCTACACTCTGAAGTATAGCTTTTTCGATTTTCTTGGAGTTAGAAAATTTTTTGCATAAATCTATAAGGTTGGATTGATGATGTGAGTTCATATGATCTATGATAGTATTAAAATTCATTGAATAATATCCTTTTTATAAAATTTTGAAAAACAATATCAATTATCAAATTAATTTTATCTTAAATCGCTTATTATTTTATCTTTTTTTAAATTAAATGAGAGTATATTTCTCTTTTTTTAATAATGATATGAATTATCATTATTATATAGTAATCACTAAGGAGTGTGTATAATGAATTCTACAAGTAGGATTATTTCATTTTCTTTTTATACCGTATTGTTTTTAAATCATGCGTGGGCTAATGCACTAAATGCAAAAGATGGAAAAGTATATTTAGATGAACTTGTGGTTTCTGCGAGTGGATTTGAGCAAGATGCGGATAAGAATTTGAGAAATGTCATTGTTATAAATGATTCATCTTTAAAGAAAAAAGGTTTTAGTTCTATAGAGCAAGTGCTAGAAAGCATACCTGAAATCAATTTTGTTAATTTTGGACTAGGTCGTAATGTTGATATAAGAGGACAAGGAAGTAAATCTAATATTGCTGTTAAGGTAATGCTAGATGGTCGCCAAATTAATATGCTAGATAATTCTCATGGCGTTACCCCTTTAAATGGGATCAATATAAACAATATTGAACGTATAGAAATCATACCAGGTGGAGGGTCAATTTTATATGGAAATGGCACAAGAGGTGGTGTGATCAACATCATAAGCAAAAAGCAAAAACAAGATCATTTTTCTATTTTTAGTCAAACACAATCTTACCAAAATGTCATTGATGGAGGTAATTTTGGCTTTAATTTTAATAGGGTTTTTCATGATGATGTGGTTTTGTCTTTGAGTGCGCAAAAATTTGACAAAAATGGCTTTCAAGAAGGTTACAATGAAAAAGGCTTTCATCTTAATACAGGCATAATGAGTGATCTTAATGAAAATAGCAATATTGCATTAAATTATAATCATTTTAAAAGTACAAATAATAATAGCGGTTATTTAACTAAAGCACAAATTGAAAGTAACCCTAGACAAAAAGGTAGTTCGGAGAATATCACACAAACTAATAGATCTGAATTGAGCTTAGATTATAATTATTACCTTGGTGATGCTTGGGAATTTCGCTTAGGGGGTTTTTGGCAAGATCAAAAAATCGTTTATGATAAAGATGTGATTGTAGTGAAAGGCATTAAAGCTTACCAAGATGGAAGTGGCTTTAATGACATGACTTTGGGGTTTAATTTTAAAGCAAAATACAATTACGATGAGAATTCTTACTTAGTAAGCGGGTATGATTTTTTAAACCACGATGCTAAGCGAACAAGCTTATTAAAATATAGCGTTTTTCCTATCATACCTTATCATAATATGCAAACTATTATGGATATGAACAAACAAAGCCATTCGGTTTTTGTTTTAAACTCTCATCAATTTAGTGATATTTTTGTTTTATCTAGTGGTATTCGATACGAATGGAACCAATACACTACGCATAGAAGTTATAAAAATCAAATGCAAGTTAGCATTCCAAATCGTCCACCTATAGACGAGTTAAGTCTTTTTGACACAAAAAAACACAGTGATAATATTGCTTTTGAGCTTACTCCTACTTTTGTATATTCTGATACGGGTTTGGCGTATTTTAAATACGAAAGGGGTTTTATATCTCCAAGCCCAGCACAATTTGTGAATAAAGATAACGAAAGCAAGAAATATTATTCTACGGATTTAAATTCTGAAATTTTTCATACCTTTGAATTGGGCATTAATGATGTATTGTGGGATTTTCATGCTTTTAGAGCAAGTGTTTTTTATACCCAAAGTAAAGATGAGATCGCTTATCTTGGCAACCCGCATGCTACATCAGGATCATGGTGGAAATACTACAATATAGATGAGACCAGACGACTTGGTGTTGAAATGAATTTAAGTCAAAAACTACTTGGAGAAACTTTGATCTTAAAACAAGGTGTAGCTTACATCGATGCAAGCATATCTAAAGGGGTTAACAATGGCTTAAGAATTCCTTATGTTTCTAAGGTTAATTTATACGCGGGATTAGATTATTATTGGAGTGCAAATTTCAATACTTTTGTTGACTTAAATTATCATTCTAGAGCTAAAGATGGCGGTATGATAGATGAGAAAACGGGAAAAATGTATCAAAATGAATGGATTAAAGACTACACTTTAGTAGATATTGGAGCAAGCTATAATTATAAAAATTTGCAAATTGCTGCAGGGATAAGAAATGTATTTGATAAAAAATACTACACCTATCAAGATAGTATAAATGATCAGTACCTACCAGGAAATGGAAGAAGTTATTATACGGAGTTTAAGTATGTGTTCTAAAAACACTTTAATTTACTCCATGTTTGTTTTGGCTTATTTTGTGGTTATTGTAATGGCGTTATGCTTAGGTGAAGAAAATATCAATCCTTTGCGGTTGTATGAGTATGTTTTTATACAGAATGACACTTTAAATCAAATGATCATAGATACTCGTTTAAGTAGGGCGGTTATGGCTATTTTGATTGGAATGTTATTATCAAGTAGTGGAGCTATTACTCAAAATGTATTTTCAAACCCCATAGCAGATCCTTATATCATAGGTATTGCTTCAGCAGCTACTTTTGGGGCTATTGTTGCTTATTTATTGGGCTTTGAAGATTATTATTATGGAATTTTTGCCTTTATTTGTTCGAGTATTTTTTCTTTTTTTGTTTTTAAAATCGCTTCTAAAACTTCCATTAGTACATTGTTGATTATTGGTATTGCTACATCATCTTTTTTAGGGGCTTTTACTTCATTCTTTACTTATGTTATTGGAGAAGACTCTTTTAAGGTTGTAGCTTGGTTGATGGGAAATATTGGCTTAAGTTCTTGGTATCATGTGCAAATTCTTATCTTGCCTTTGCTTTTGAGTTTATTGTATTTTTATATCAATAAAAATGCCTTAAATATTTTGCTAAGTGGAGATGAAGAGGCTAAAAATTTAGGAGTTGATGCATATAGTTTAAGGATAAAACTTTTGATCGTTTCTTCATTAGCTGTATCTTTTGCTGTGGCTTTTACGGGGATTATAGCTTTTGTTGGTTTGATTATACCGCATGTTGTGAGATTGATTTTTAAAACCTATGATAATGCTATTGTGATCCCATACTCTGTTGTTTTTGGCGGTATTTTTTTGCTCATTAGTGATATTATAGCAAGGACTTTACTTTCTCCTGTTCAAATACCCATAGGTATTATTACTGCTTTGTTTGGTTCGCCTATATTTTTATATTTAGCTTTGAAGTCAAAAAAAGGATTTTGAAAAATGATTAAAATTCATAATTTGTATTTTTCATATGGCCATAAAACAATACTTGAAAATATCAATATCAGTCTAAAACATCAAACATTCTTAGGTATTTTAGGTCCAAATGGATCTGGAAAAAGTACTTTATTAAAGTTACTATTGAAAGATTTAGTGCCAAATCAAGGTGAAATTGTTTTATTAGGCGAAAATGTGAATCATATTAACACAAAAGACATATCACGTCTAATAGGGCTAGTACCACAAAAATCTAAACTCCAAGCTCCTTTAAAGGTTGTAGATGTTTTGCTAATGGGAAAATATAACGCACTAAAGTATTCTTTTTCAAGTTATACTCATGAAGATATAAAAGAAGTGAAAAATTACGCAAAAACACTACAATGTGAGCATTTGTTGTATAGAAATATCTTATCTTTAAGTGGGGGAGAATTCCAAAAAATCCTCCTTATAAGGGCTTTATTAAAAAATCCAAAAATACTTTTCCTAGATGAGCCTACTTCAGCTTTAGATTTAAAATACTCTATAGAAATTTTAAAATTTTGTGAGCAACTTATCCATGAAAAAAATATCTCTATTGTGGCTATTTTGCATGATTTAAATTTGGCTTCGATTTTTTGCGATCAATTGGTATTTTTAAAAGATGGAAAAGTTCGGTATTTTGACAGTGCACATAAGCTTTTTACTCCTGAAATTTTATATGAAATTTATGGATTAAAATGCGAAGTGATTTATAAAAATGCAAGACCATATGTTTTAGCTTTGAAGGGATAAAATGAAAAAAATATTATTGTTTATAAGTATTGTGATTAGCTTTGTGTATTCTAAAGAGCGTTTAGTGGTGTTAGATCCTGCTAGTGTTGAGACTATATTTATGCTTGGTGGGGCAGATGAGATTGTTGGTATTGCTAAGTTGCAATATTCTAGTATTTATCCAGAAGAAAAGACTAAAAATATCCCAAGTGTAGGGACTTTTTCTAACCCTTCAGTGGAAAAAATTGTTTCCTTACGGCCAAGTTTAGTTATTTTGAGTGAATATTCTTTTAGTCTAAAACCCATGTTAGATCAGTTTAAAATCAAAAGCATTGTATTACAATCAAAAAATTTAGAAGATATCAAAGAAAATATTCTCATCTTAGCAAAGCTTATTCATAAAGAGGAGCAAGGTCAAAAACTTTTGGAATATTTTCAAAATGAACTTAAACAACTTCAAGAGCAAGCTAAAAATAAAAATGTTATATATTTGTATTCAGCTCAACCTTTGATGGCTTTTAATGATAATTCTTTGATCGCAGATATTTTAAGATTATTAGGTTTTTTTAATGTTAGTCCCAAAAGCAAGGTTTCAAGACCCATTCTTTCTCAAGAGTATATCTTAAAGCAAAATCCTGACATGATCATACTTGGAATGGGTGCAAACAAACAAAGCTTATTGGATTATTCTTTATTAAAATCCACCAAGGCTTGGAAGCAAAATTGTATCATTATAAATGATCATACCCATGAATTGTTAAGATTAAGTCCAAAAATACTTGATAGAATTAAAAAATTTAAAACAATACTTTCTAAGTGCTAATATATAAGACTAATTCATCGCTTAAGAGGTAGTTAGTATTATAAAAAATACCTTTTTTATAAACTAGCTTCCCTTTTTTGCTAAGAAACATCGCTTTTTCTCTTTCTAAAGGTTCAAGTTTTGTTTCTTCTATGCCTATAAGACTTCTAAGTCCTAAGAAAATATGCTCTAAGCGTAAATCTTGTAAATTTAAATTTTCAATCTCTCTAAAACAAGGATCATTGATATAATCTTTTAAATTTTTCTTGGTGTAAAATCTTTGATTTTTTAAAAATCCTACCGCGCTTAAACCACAGCCTATATAGTCTTTTCCCTGCCAGTAAGCAAGGTTGTGCTTGCAAATTTGTCCAAAATTGCTGATTTCGTATTGTTTATAGCCAAGGCTTTCAATCGCCTTGATAAAATACTTCGCAAGGCGTGGTGCATTTTTTTTATAGTGAAATTTTTTAGCAAATCTAGTTTTTTCTTCTATAGTTAAATTATAAGCACTTACATGGTTAATATCTAGCAAGGCTAATTTTGAAATTTCATAATCAAGCATTTTAGTATCATCTAATTTTGTATCATAGATTAAGTCTAGGTTGATAGTGTCAAATCCTGCTTTTTTGGCATTTTCTATACTCTTAAAGATGGCTTTTTGATCATGAATACGCCCAAGAAATTGTAATTTTTTTTCATGAAAGCTTTGCGCGCCAAAAGAAATGCGATTAAAACCTAAATTTTTTATAGTGCTTAGCCATGAAAAATTACTAGAATTAGGATTAGTTTCAATGGTGATTTCACATTCTTGCTTTAAATAAGCTTGCAAAAATATAAAAATTTTTTCATAAAAATGTATATCCATTAAACTAGGAGTGCCACCACCTATAAAAACAGTCTTTATAGAGTTTTTGGCAACTTTAAAAAAATCTAGTTGGTATTTTATATCTTGCATTAAAGCGTTTAAGTAATCTTTTTCAAAGTCCTTTTTTTTAAGCGAGGTAAAAGAACAATAAAAACATTTGCTCTCGCAAAATGGTACATGGATATATAAATGCATAAAACTTCTCTAAAATATAATATAAATTCGTATTTTTTTGTTAGAATTATATTATCTAAAAGTCAAGGATAAGAAAATCATGGAAAAAGAAAAAAAATACAGGCCAAATGTAGCTGCTATAGTGTTATCATCAGCTTATCCTTTTGAGTGTAAAATTTTACTTGCTAAACGCAATGATATGGAAGATATATGGCAGTTCCCTCAAGGTGGCATTGATGAGGGGGAAGATGTTAAAAGCGCATTGTTTAGAGAATTAAAAGAAGAAATAGGCACAGATGAGATTGAAATTTTAGCCGAACATCCTGAGTGGATTAGTTATGATTTTCCGGCTAAAGTCGCACAGAAGATGTATCCTTATGATGGACAAAGCCAAAAATATTTCTTAGTGAAGTTAAAAAACAAAGCCATAATCAATCTTGACACTAAAAATCCAGAATTTGATGCTTATAAGCTTGTTGATTTAGATCAAGTTTATGACATGATAAATCATTTTAAAAAACCTATATACATCAAAGTATTGAAACATTTTAAAGAAAGGGGGTATATTTAATGCTGATCGTACAAAAATATGGAGGAACAAGCGTAGGAACGCTAGAACGCATTGATGAGGTCGCTAAAAGAGTAGCTAAAAGCAAAAAAACTTGCGATAAGCTAGTTGTGGTAGTTTCAGCGATGAGTGGGGTTACTAATGAGCTTATTGATTTTGCGCACCATTTTAGTAAAAACCCTTCAGGCCGTGAGATGGATATGCTTTTAAGTAGTGGTGAGCGTGTAACTTCATCTTTGCTTGCTATTGCTTTAAATGAAATGGGTTTAAAAGCGGTTGCATTTTCAGGTCGCAACGCAGGGATCATCACAGATGATGTATATACTAAAGCAAGAATTGAGCATATTGAAACTTCAAATCTTACAAAAGCTCTAGATGAGGGTTATATCGTAGTGGTTGCGGGTTTTCAAGGTGTTGATAAAATGGGTAATGTTACTACTTTGGGTCGTGGCGGAAGCGACTTGAGTGCGGTAGCTTTAGCGGGAGCTTTAAAAGCAGATTTATGCGAGATATACACAGATGTAGATGGGGTTTATACGACAGATCCTAGGATAGAACCTAAGGCTAAAAAACTAGATAGAATTTCTTATGAAGAGATGTTAGAACTTGCAAGTTTAGGAGCTAAAGTTTTACAAAATCGCTCAGTAGAATTAGCTAAAAAATTAAATGTTAAACTAGTAACTAGAAGCAGTTTTAATGAAAATGAAGGGACGATTATTACTAAGGAGGAAAATATGGAACAAGCTTTGGTTAGCGGTATAGCATTAGATAAAAACCAAGCAAGAGTAACATTAAGGAATATCGATGATAAACCAGGAATTGCAGCTGCGATTTTTAGTACTTTGGCAGATGAAAACATTAATGTGGATATGATCATTCAAAATGTAGGAGTAGATGGAGCTACTAATCTAGGCTTTACTGTGCCAGAAAATGAATTAGATTTAGCGACCAATGCTATGAGAAAAGTTTTAGGAGCTAATGCCATTATAGAAACAGATAGTGCGGTAGTAAAAGTGTCTGTTGTAGGTGTAGGTATGAAGTCACATTCTGGTGTTGCTTCGGCTGCTTTTCAGGCTTTAGCTAATGAAAACATCAATATACAAATGATCTCTACAAGCGAAATCAAAATTTCAATGATCGTACATGAAAAATACGGCGAATTAGCTGTAAGAGTACTACATGAAGTTTATAAACTAGATATATAAATGAGTAATAGTTTTTTAAAATTTACCCTAGAACAAATCCGAGAAAATGGCACTTATGCAAGTTGGTTAGAAGAAAGGCGTCTTGAGTGGTCGCCTTTGATTGCTTCTAAACTAGTTTTGCTTTTACAAGGTTATACTTTTATTGTGATTACTGATGAGCAAAGAATGTGGTTTGAAGAGTATTTTTTAAGCCAAATTAATGCTAGCAACACAAGACCTTTAGTGCCTTTTGTGTCTTTAAAAGGAATTTATAATAAAGCTTGCAATACCCAAGAAGATATAGATTTACTAAATGATCTTTTAAGTGTTTCTTTTCCTAATGGTTATGCGTTTTTTTATATAGGGACTAATACAGGTTTTAAATTTAAAATCGCTAATTCTAAAGCAGAAAGTATGCTTTGGCTTTTTGATGAGCAGTTGCAAAACAGCTTTTATCTTTCCTCGCGTGATAAAGAGTTAGATTATAAACTCATTTCTTTGTATAAAGTGTTTGAACAAAGCTTAGAAGCGGTACTTTTTTCTAAGGTAGAAATTTGAACCTAAGAAATAAAATCATTATTTATAATGATTTTGAGTTGATGCAAGAAAAACTCATAGAAGAATATGGACAAAAAAACCTTAGATTTTTCATACCTAAAAATCCCGACTTAGAACTAAGACTAAATGACCTAACTTATGATAAAAATGCTCAAGCAACTGCAAGAGCTATTATGAAAGAAAGCTATATGGCTGAAGCACATGCTAAAATCATTGTCATACTAGCAAAATCTTTTCGTGAAGAAGCGCAAAATTTTTTACTAAAACTTTTTGAAGAGCCACCAAAAAATGTGTATTTTATCATTGTAGCGCCATCTAAGAATGTATTTTTACCTACCATACTTTCAAGGTTTATGATAGAAAAGCATAAAATTCAAAGGGAAAAAATAAGCCTAAATTTAGATCTTAAAAAAATGGATCTTGCAAATGTTTTAGCATTTTTAAAAAAATACGAAAATATAGATAAACAAGAGTGTTTAGAGCTTATTAGTGCTTTAAGTTATGAGTGTTTTAAGCAAGATATCAAGCTAAATGATGAAGAGATCGACTTTTTTTATAAAGCTTATGAATTAGCTAAGTTAAATGCCAAGCCATCAGTTTTGCTTAGCACGATAGTTTTATTTTTACATGAGAGAAAACAATGAAAATCATCAAAATCAATCCCAACACCCACTTTGATAAAATTTGTCACTATATCAAACCGCATAAGGCGGGAGAAAAGATTATGAGTGAGAAAACTCAAATTCATTTTTTTCTTATCAAAGACTTAAGAGCACCTGCTGCAAATATACTCAAGCAAGATGCATTAAGAGTGGGAGCTGAGCTTGTGACACATAAAGAGGTTATTTTGGGTAAGGAGCAAACTAGTGCCTTGCTTATGGTAACGCAAGATCAAGCTAAAAAACTCATAGAGAAAGAAAAATTGCAAGATTTTAAACTCAAAAATTTAGCATTATTTTTAAAGTCTAAATTTATTAAACCCACTCAACCAAAAATCATGGGTGCGATCAATGTCAATGAAGATAGTTTTAATGCGCAAAGCAGGGTTAAAGAAAATGAAGTTTTAGAAAAAATCGAACTCATGATCTCTCAAGGGGCTGATTATATAGATATAGGTGCGGTTTCTTCAAGACCTGGTAGTGTGTATTGTGGGAAGGAAGAAGAATTTAAGCGTTTAAAAAACACCTTAGATTTAATCTATAAAGAAAAAATTTATGAAAAATGTATTTTTAGTTTAGATAGCTTTGATGAGTATTGTTTAGAATATGCTTTAAACAAAGGCTTTAAGCTTATTAATGATATTACTGGTTTTAAAAATGAAAATTTGGCCCAACTAGCTTTAAGTTACAAAGCCACCTATACACTCATGCATATACAAAATACTCCGCAAAATATGCAAGATGACCCTTGTTATGAAGATGTATTAGCCGAGCTTGATAGTTTTTTTGCGCAAAAGTTACAAAGACTTAGTGGGCTTGGCTTAAAAGATGTGATTTTAGATATTGGTATTGGTTTTGGTAAAAGTCCTTGGCATAATATGATGTTAATTAAACACTTAGAGCATTTTTTGCGCTTTGAAAAGGAGCTTTTAATCGGAGCTAGTAGAAAAAGCGTGATTAATGCGTATTTTCAATCAAATGTAGAACAAAGACTTGCAGGTACGCTATATTTGCATTTAGAGGCTTTTAAAAATGGTGCAAGTATTATAAGGGTGCATGATGTATACGAGCATAAACAAATGTTTGAGCTTGCAAAAGCGATGAATGAACTTTCTTTGGAGCAATGATGACTTATCAAGAGTATTTAGAAAAAGTAAAACTAGCAAAAGAATGGATGAGGGCTTACTATGAAGATGATGAGCCTTTAGCAAGCGATGAGGAGTATGATAAACTCATTAGAGAGTTGAAAGAATTTGAAGTAAAATACCCTGAAAAAATTGCTAAAGATTCTCCTACGCAAAATATCGCCCCGACAATACAAAGTGAATTCCACAAGCTTGCGCATAGTGCAAAAATGTGGTCTATGGAAGATGTTTTTGATGAAGCTGAGCTTAGAGCTTGGGCAAAAAGAGCCAAATGTGAGTTTGATTTTTTCATAGAACCTAAATTTGATGGAGCAAGTTTAAATCTTACTTATGAAAATGGCATTTTAATTAGCGGTGCTACAAGAGGCGATGGAGAAGTAGGCGAAGATATTACTTTAAATGTAAAAGAGATATCAAATATACCTCAAAGCATACCTTATAAAGATAAGATAGAAATTCGTGGCGAAGTGGTGATTTTAAAAGAAGATTTTGAAAAAATCAATGAAAAAAGAGCTAAAGAGGGCTTAAGTTTATTTGCAAATCCACGCAATGGGGCAAGTGGCTCGCTAAGACAGCTTGACACAAGTATTACAAAAGAAAGAAATTTAAAATTTTACCCTTGGGGAGTAGGGGAGAATTCTTTGGAGTTTAAGAAGCACTCTGAAGTGATGGAGTTTATAAGAAGTCTTGGTTTTTTAAAAGATGACTTTGTTTTTTGTGTGAAAACTTTAGATGAGGTTTTGGAAAGATATCATGAGCTTTTAGAAAAAAGAGATCAAAAGCCTATGATGATGGATGGTATGGTTGTAAGGGTAGATGACTTAGCCCATTGTGAATTTTTAGGCTATACTGTGAAATTTCCAAAATTTATGGCAGCATTTAAATTTCCTGCTTTGGAAAAAACTACCACCTTGCTTGGAGTGAATTTACAAGTAGGAAGAAGCGGAGTGATCACTCCTGTGGCAGTGCTAGATCCTGTAAATTTAGATGGAGTGGTGGTGAAGTCTGCGACCTTGCATAATTTTGATGAGATAGCAAGACTGGGAGTGATGATAGGCGATAGTGTAAGTGTGATAAGAAGTGGCGATGTGATACCAAAAATCACCAAAGTTTTCACCCAAAGGCGTGATGGTTTAGAAAGCAAAATCTCCAAACCAACTCTTTGTCCTGAGTGTTCTAGTGAGCTTTTAGATGAAGGTGCTTTTTTAAAATGCCAAAACTTAGACTGCAAGGCAAGACTTGTAAATTCCATTATACATTTTGTATCCAAAAAGTGTTTAAATATAGACGGCCTTGGAGAAAACATCGTCGAGCTTTTATTTAAAGAAGGAAAAATCACCAACATAGAGAGTATATTTTTCTTAAAATACAGTGATTTTGAAGGTTTAGAAGGCTTTAAAGAGAAAAAAATCAACAATCTTCTAAGTGCTATTGAAAATGCAAAAAAATGCCCTTTATCAAGATTTATCACTGCATTGGGTATAGAGCATATTGGCGAAGTAGCGGCTAAAAAGCTGGCACAATCTTTTGGCTTTGAATGGTTTATGCAAAGTTATGAAGCTTATGCGAATTTAGAAGGCTTTGGCGAACAAATGGCTAAAAGCTTAGAAGAATTTACTCATGTCAACGCAAACCGTATTGAGCATTTTTATGAAATTTTACACTTAGAAGATGAGAAAAAAGAGCTTGTTTTAAATGAAAATATTTCTAATAAAACCTTTGTGATCACGGGTACTTTAAGCAAATCACGCGATCATTTTAAAGAGTTGATCGAAAGTTTTGGTGCAAAAGTAAGCTCAAGTGTGTCTAAAAAAACTGACTTTGTATTATATGGAAGTGAAGCAGGCTCAAAGCTTGAAAAAGCACAAAGTTTAGGGGTTAAGTGTATCAATGAAGCCGAGTTTAATGCCCTTTTAGGTGGTGCTGATGAGGTTTGATGTTTTTGTAAGTACAAAACTAAACATTTCTCGTAATAAAGCTTGCGAGCTTATAGAAAACAAGCAAATTTTACTCAATGGCGAGTTTAAAAAGACTTCTTTTAAACTCACATCTTTAAATCCTTTAGAAGATGAGAGTTTAAAACTCACACTTTTAGAAGAGCTTTTTGTAAGTAGAGCCGCTTTTAAACTCAAGTATTTTTTACACGAGCATGCATTTACTATAAAAGATAAAATTTGTTTAGATATAGGCTCATCAACCGGAGGCTTTGTGCAAATTTTACACCAAAACAAGGCTAAACATATCACTGCTTTAGATGTGGGTTCTAACCAACTTCATGAGAGTTTAAGAAATTTAGAAAATCTTCAAATTTGTGAAAATACCGATTTACGTGAGTTTAAAAGCGAAATTTTATATGATGTTATCACTTGTGATGTGAGTTTTATATCTTTAACGCATTTGATTTTTCATATAGATAAATTTGCTAAAGATCTTATCATCTTACTTTTTAAACCTCAATTTGAAGTAGGTAAAAACACTAAGCGCGATAAAAATGGAGTGGTAAAAGATACAAAAGCCATTAAAAATGCCAAAGAAAACTTTGAAAAAGCCTGTGCAAAACTTGGTTGGATCTTACAAGTAAGTCAAGAGTCACAGTTAAAAGGAAAAGAAGGCAATGTTGAGTTTTTCTACGCCTATAGAAAAAACTAAAATCACAAATTTGGCCATAGGGCGTTTTGATGGTATGCATTTGGGGCATTTTGAGCTTTTTAAACATTTAGATGAAAATGGAGCCTTGTTTGTCATCACTAAAGAAGAAAACAAAGCCCTAACACCTAGAAATTTTAGAGCAACTTTAGTTGATTTTCCTTTGATTTTTTGTGATTTTTACAAAATCAAAGACTATAAAGGTGAGGATTTTTTAAAGCTTTTAAGGCAGGAATTTCCCAAACTAGAAAAAATCATCGTAGGGTATGATTTTAAATTTGGTAAAGAAAGAAAATGTAGTGCTAAAGATATACAAAGTCTTTGCGGGGTAAATACCATCATCGTAGATGAGTTTAAAATTCAAAACAAAAGTGTTCATGCAAGCATGGTTAAAACTTTACTCAAAGAAGCTAAAGTCCAAGAAGCTAAAAATTTTCTAGGTAGGTTTTATACCATAAAAGCAAACATCATCAAAGGCCAAGGTATAGGCGCTAAAGAGCTTGTTGCGACTTTAAATTTACATGCAAAAGACTTCATTTTGCCTAAAGATGGTGTGTATGCAACTTTAGTGAAAATTGAAAATAAAAGTTATTATAGTGTAAGCTTTATAGGTATAAGATCTACTGATAAAAATTTTGCTTTAGAAACACATATTTTAGATGAAAAATTTACAAACACAAATGCAAAGTCAGTAGAGTTAAGTTTTATTGGCTATATAAGAGCCAATGAAAAATTTAATAACTTAGCCTTACTAAAAGCACAAATTAGCAAAGATATCAAAAAAGCAAAAGAAATTTTAGGAAGATCCCATGAAAGATGAAATTTTTAAAAAACCTTTAGAAAAACAATTCGAATTCGATAAAAGCGTAGCAAGTGTATTTGATGATATGGTTTCAAGATCTGTGCCTTTTTATACACAAAATTTAAAACTCATAGTAGAACTCATCGATCATTTTACACCGCAAAATGCGAAAATCTGTGATCTTGGTTGCTCTACAGCTACTTTACTACTAGCATTATATGAAAAAAGAAAAGATTTGCTTTTAAGCGGGGTTGATGATGCAAAAGCTATGCTAGAGATCGCCAAAAGCAAATGCCAAGCTTTTGGGGCTAAGGTGGAGTTTTATCAAAAAAATTTAGACGATTTTGAATTTTTTACAAATGATGTCTTCATCGCTACTTATACCATGCAATTTATCCGTCCTCCAAAAAGACAAGAAGTCATTAATAAAATTTATAAAAATTTAAATAAGGGTGGAATTTTTATCATGAGTGAAAAAATTCTTTATGAGGATGCAAAAATATCTAAAAAAATGATAGAAATTTATGAAAACTACAAGCAAGATCAAGGTTATAGTAAATTAGAAATTGCAACTAAAAGAGAAGCTTTAGAAAATATTCTCATACCTTATACTCAAAATGAAAATATAACCATGTTAAAAAAAGCGGGTTTTTCTAAAGTAGAAAGCGTATTTCAATGGATAAATTTTCAGAGTTTTATTGCTTTTAAGAATTATTAATGTAAAATTTTATTATAATATAAATTTAATAATAACTTATTGGAGTGATAATGATTGTTAGATTGATCTCTTCTCTTGATGTTTTGCAAAAAACTGGAAGCTTGGCTGGGGGGGGGATACATAAAATGTCTTCTCAGTCGAATAATCTATTGGCAACAAATGATATTAAAAGTTTAAATTGTAGAAAAATTTTACTATCATTGTCTGTTATATCTTTTCTGCAAACTTGTGCTGATGCCAGTATAGTAACTGCTAGTGATAAAATTTCAAATGGAAGTGTTAGAATTGTTAAAGCTACTAATGTTTGTGATGCTAAGCAAGCAGATTGCACTATAAGTACTACTATTAATAATGGTATATCTATAGGTAGTAAAGAAAAAAATATAACTATAACTAGTGATGGAGTAGTAAAAGTTGAATCTAATACAGATTTGCCAAAACCAGCTATTACAGTTTCTGGCACGATTGGAAATATAAAAAATGAAGGGCTTATAAGTTCAAAATCTGCTGGTATTCGTATACAAGGAGCAAGTTCTTCTATTGATAATATAACTAATACAGGCACTATTGAAGGAGATAGAGGTATATATTTTGCAGGAGGAACGATAGGAAGTATTTATAATACAGGCGCTATTATAGCTAATTCAAATGAACTTGATTTTGATAGTCAAAGGCTTGGCGCTATTGTTGTTCAAAGAAGAGCACATATTTCAGATATTAATAATGGTGGTTTTATTTCTTTTAACAGTGGTAGTGGTATTGTAATAAACCAAGGGCAGGTGATACAAGAAAATTTTGAGATTAAAACGATTGCAAATTCAGGCACTATAAAATGGGATGGAACTAAAGAAAATTTATCATCTGATAAAATAGGAAATGGTATATATACTGAAAATATACACACGACAACTATTGGAAATATTGATAATTCTGGATTGATAGATGTGTATAATGGGATGTTTTTTGCATCAAATACCATAATAGAAACCATTAACAATACTGGAACTATTTTAGCTAAACAAGATGGTATTGTTTTGGGAGATGAAAGAAAAGTAGAACAAGATTCAAATGAATATAATATAAACATAAAAACCATTAATAACACCGGAATTATTTTAGCCGATCGCTATGGTGTATTTATAGAAAATTCAGAAAGTAAAAATCATATTGGAACAATTCAAGTAAGTGGGATTATTATAGGAAATAAGGCTGGTATTTATAACCAATCAGGTAGTATAGAAAATGTAATATTAGATAGTAATGCTATAATATCTGGAAAGACTGGTATTATCAATGAAGGAACATTGGGAAAAAGTAGTGATGATACCAAAAGCGATAATAATGCTATAAGTTTAAATGAAGCTACTATATCAGCTTCTATTGAGCATAAAGGAGAAATGATTCATGATTCAAATGGTAATGCTATTGACAATAAAGGAACGATATTAGGAAATATTGTTTTATCTAATAAGTCTAAAATTATTGGTGTTGTTAATAATGAAAAATTAATTCAAGGATCTATAAAACTGAATGATTCTTTTATTAATGCTATTGACAATAAAGGAACAATTGAAAATTCTATAGAATTAACAAAATCTCATATAGATAGTATCAGTAATACTGGAATGATCAAAGAAGGTTTAAAATTAGATAATAGTTCTGTAGATTATATTGAAAATTTTAAAACACTTTCTATTGAATTAGAGCAGTCTTCATCTGTTGGTAAAATCATTAACTTTAACGATGCTAAAATAGAAATTCATAATAATTCCAAGGTTGGTATTTTAGAGAATAAGCAAGGAAGTATTACTATAGATAAAGATGAAACTAGTTCTATAGATAATATCATTAATAGTGGAACAATAGAAAACTATTTTCAAAATAAAGATAAAATGGAAAATATTATCAATGATGAGGATGCTACTGTAACTGGCATACATAATCATGGAGTAATACAAGGAGGTATATTTAATAATGGAAATATTGATAAATCATTAGTAAATCAAGGAAATGTTGATACTATTTCAAATAATGGAAGCATAACAAGTATTGTAAATTGCCATTCAAATAAATGTAATAAAAATATGGATGATGTTGCTTATATAGATAATATACAAAATAATGAATTAACCACTTTTGATTTGAAAAATATATCAAGTATAAATCATATTTATAATCAAGAAAGAGCTAATATTTCAATAATTTATAATGATAGTAATATAGATAATATTTATAATATTGGAACTATAGGTGACGAAAAAACATCTCTTTTCGATGATAAAGTTTATGGTATTGTTAATAATGGCAATATTAATCAGTTAAAAAATGATGGTGTTATTTTTAATGGCATAGCAAATAAAGGAACTATTAAAATAGATAATACGGGCGTTATTTATGGAGGTATAGTAAATAGTGGAACTATTTTTTTAGATAATGCTCAAGATAAATATGGAGAAAAAGCTAGTATAGGAAAGAGTAGTCAAGGTTATCATCTTGAAAATAATAACAATGGTATAATTGAAATTAATGGGTGGTATTTTAATGCTCCTGAATATGAGAGTGAAAAAGATAGATTGGAAAATTCTATCGCTATTGGAGGGGATAATCTAGAAGGTATCCATTTAAATAAAATTTATATAAATACTGCCAATGTTGTGCAAGGTGCTATATATGATGGAAATACTTTTTTTACAGATTCAAATGGTGATATAAAAGGACATGAAATTAATGATGGAAAAGGTGTTAATGCTGATAGCATAGAAGATCCAACAGGATTATTTGATTTTGTAAATCTTGGTGGAGGAAAATATTCTACTCAATTAGATTTAAATGAGTTAAGTGGTGAAACTTTGGCTAAATCCATAATCTATTCTGCTAGATTGCGAAATATTAATATTTCTAATATTTTAAGAGAAACAAATTTTAAGAATTTTCAAACAGAATTTGATCAAGTATCAAGTATGGATTTAAGTACTGAAACTGAGGAATATGGAAATGATGCTGATTTATTAGCTGAATTAGAAGATATTTTTATCTTTAATAAAAACCCAAAAGCAACTAATTATTCTTTTTTAATCCCTTATTATAGTAATTTCTCTATAACAACAGGAGGTAATTCGAAAAGATTAAAAGGCAATACATTTGGTTTGGTAGGTGGAACTCAAAAAGAATTGCCAAATGATAATGGTGTTATAGGGTTTTATTTAGGACATGAAAAAAGTTCAAAAGAGCAAGCTTATCAAAGATTAAAATTTGACGATAAAAGTTATTATGGTGGTTTGACATATTATGGTGTGTTAGCAAGAAAAGGTATAGATCAATATTATATCAGTATTGATACTATTTTAGATTATACTGATACTATTTTAGATAAAACTTATAAAAACAATTCTGCACATGTAGGTAGCGATATTAAAACCTATGGCTATGGTATAGACATTAAAACAGGAGCTAATTATTATAATACATTAGATATTGCAAGAATTTCTCCTGAAATTGGCTTAAGTTATTATGGTATAAGCAATGAAAGTTTTTTCTTGAAACATTTTAATAATGCAAAGGAAACTTATAATGGAGAGCATTTTAACTTTGTAGACTTAAGTGCAGTTTTAAAAGTACATAAACCATGGAGTGATAAGCTTAAAACAAGTATCGTTGCAGGATCAATCATTAATTTATACAATGATGCAAAAGGTAGTATGAAGCTTGGCAAAAATAAAATTACAGCAGATATTGAAACATCTAAATATTACGGATTTGGACAGCTTGGTTTGTCTTATGCTATAGCCAAAAATGCTGAATTATCGTTAAATTATTCTGGTGTATTTACATTTAGCAATACTGCTTCACATTCAATGTTTTTTAAATTGGGTTTATGGTGGTAATAATATAAATAATTGATGTATATTGCAAAATTAATGAATTAAGTAATTTTTTGCCTAGTTTAATAAAGGATATACCAAAAAATGCTAGATAAGATTTTATATTATTATTTCAATGAAAATTATAGAAAGTGTTTAGAATATAGTGAGGCATACTTAAATCAAGATCTAAAAAATGCACTAGAATATGCGATGATATCATCGTTTAAACTAGGTGATTTTACAAATGCTTTGCATTATGCAAGGCAAATTTTTAACCTTTACCCTACAAGTTTTTATGGTTTAATGTATGCAAAAGCACTTTTGTCTAATAGATATTTTGAAGATGGTGTGAAATTATTGCAAGAGCTTTTAAAAAGAAAAGATGATTTGTTTGATGAACTTAGTTTGGAGCTTGCGTATGCATACCAAAGCATAGGTAATCTAGTCGAAGCGGAAAAATTATATCAAGTTGCTTTGGAAAAAGACTTGTATAATCTTGACTTATGGAAAAGCTATGCTGAGCTTTATTTTAAAAGTAATTTCACTAAAGCACTACAAGCACATGAGGAGCTTTGTAAATTTGCGCAAGTAATGATAGAAAAACTTCAAAATGGAGAATTAGTAGAAAAAAACCATATTCATAGTGCTAATTTGCAAGATAGACTACAGAAAAAAACACAAGAAAATCTAACGATTGTTAAGATTAATGAGTATCTTAATACACAAATTCTACCGCAAAAGGCTTATTTGCTTTTTAAACTTTTGAGATTAGAAGAATCTTTAAATTTATTTGCTTGCTTATGCGAATTTAATCAAAACAATGCACAATTTTGGCAAAATTATGCAAAGGCGCTCGAGCTTAGTTCTAACTACCAAGGTGCTTACAATGCATACCAAAAAGCCTTGAGTTTACATTCTCACGCGACTTATCAGTTTGATCTGGCGTATTTGTTAATGCGTATGGGTGAGAGTGATAACTTTGAAGAAGGTAAAAGGATATATGAAAGTAGACTTTTTTACGCACATAATGAAACTTTTTCTCCGTATCATTACAACAAAACTATTCAAGCTTTTAATAAAGAAGGTGTGCAAGCTTTTAAAGATAAAACGATTTTGGTTTTTTGTGAGCAAGGTTTTGGCGATACCATTATGTATGCAAGATGTTTAGAAAAACTTTGTCAAATTGCCTCTAAAGTTTTATTTGCCCCTCAAAGTGCTATGTATGAAATGTTTAAAAATCAAATCAAAGAAATTAACAAAAACAGTAAAGCATTTTTAAATTTAAAAGTTTTAAAAGACTTTCCAAAAGATTTTGACTATGCAATGCCAATTTGCTCTTTGCCTTTGTTGTGCGATATCAAGCTAGATGAAATTCCTAGACTAAAAACACCACTTATAAGTCTAGAAAAACCAAGCAATATAAAGAAAAAAATAGGTATTTTTTGGTTTACACCAAATGCAGCTCATTCGGATTTGTTAAGAAATGTAGAATTAGAATTTTTACTTAATGCCTTAAAAGATTTAGATTGTGAAATTGTTTCTTTTCAAGTGGAGAATGTTGGTTATTTTAACTTGCCTGATATAGTAGAAAATAGGGGAGAGGGTTTAAAAAACTGGGAAGATACTTTAAATCATTTAAAAGATATTGATTGTGTTGTGAGTATAGATAGTGCTATAGCTCATTTAGCTTTAGCTTTAGATATACCTACTACCGTGCTTTTAGCTCCTAGGTTTGATTGGCGTTGGGGTAAATTTGAAAATCCAAAGAGTTATTTTTGGTCTAAGGCAAATTTGCTTACATTTAATAATGAAGAAGATACTAAAAAAAGGTTGCAAAAATGGATTAAAAAGCAGTTCAATGTTTGATATTATCAAACATTGAATCTAAAATGCATTACATCGCCATCTTGCACGATATAGTCTTTTCCTTCAAGGCGTAGTTTTCCTGCTTCTTTAGCACCACTTTCGCCTTTGTAGGTAATATAATCTTCATAAGAGATTACTTCGGCTTTGATAAAACCTTTTTCAAAGTCATTATGGATCACACTTGCTGCTTTAGGTGCTTTCCAGCCTCTTTGTATAGTCCATGACCTTACTTCGATTTGCCCTGCAGTGAAATAACTAATTAAGTTTAGTTTAGAAAATGCAGTACGTATTACAACTTCTAAACCACTACTTTCTATACCCAAGGATTTTAAAAATTCATGGTTTTCCTCATCGCTTAAAGCTATCATTTCTTCTTCTATTTTAGAGCAAAGCTTGATCACTTCATGGCCGCATTTAGTGGCAAATTCTTTTAGATCTTTTACGAAGTCATTATCTTCTAAGAGTGAATTCTCATCAACATTGGCTCCATAGATGACTTCTTTGGCTGAAAGCAATCTTAGTTCTTTTATGAGTGCTTGATAAACTTCATTTTTATTTGGAAATGAGCTTGCACTATTGTTTTGGTTTAAATGTTCTAAGAGTTCATTTGCTAAGGCTAAGTTTTCTTTTGCACCTTTTTCATTTGCTTTTGCACTTTTAGCGAGTTTTTCTATTTTTTTGCTAAGTTGTTCTATATCTGCTAGTATAAGTTCTGTTTCTATGATTTGCACATCACGCACAGGATCAACATTACCTGCAACATGAGTGATATTTTCATCATCAAAACAACGCACGATATGTAAAATCATTTCTGTTTCGCGTATATTGGATAAAAATTTATTACCCAAACCCTCGCCTTTGCTAGCTCCTGCTACTAATCCTGCTATGTCTACGAATTCAATATTAGAGCGTATGATTTTTTGTGGATTTACAATCTTTGCTAGTTCTTTTAAGCGATGATCAGGCACAGGAACCACGGCTTTATTAGGTTCTATAGTACAAAATGGATAATTTGCACTTTCAGCATTTTGCGCTCTTGTGAGTGCATTAAAAGTGGTTGATTTTCCTACATTTGGAAGTCCAACTATACCAACTGATAAACTCATTTTTTATTCCTTGAAAGATAAAGTAAATATGAAAGGCACATTCTAACACCTGCTCCAGTTGCACCAAAGCTGTGATAACCCCAAGCTTTTTCTAAGTAAGCTGGTCCTGCGATATCTAAATGTAACCATTTGTCTTTGTATTCTTCTCTAATGAAAGAATTTAAAAATAATCCAGCAGTAATAGCCCCACCATAACGACTTGAAGAGGTATTGCTAATATCTGCTATATTTGATTTTATAAGCTCTTTTAAGTGAGGATTAAAATGTAAAATAGTAGCTAAATCTCCACTTTTTTTGCTTACCTTGTAAAATTCGTTTTGCAAGTCTTCGTTGTTGCCCATGATGGCACTAGTATACTCTCCAAGCCCAACAACGCACGCGCCTGTTAAAGTAGCTAAATCGATAAGTAAATCAGGCTTAAGATCTTGGGCAAGTGAAAGACAATCTGCTAAAACCAATCTTCCTTCAGCATCTGTATTTCTCACTTCGATGCTCACACCTTCTCTTGAAATAAGCACATCATCAGGCTTGTAAGCATTTCCACCTATCATATTTTCAGTTGCACCAATGATAGAATGAACTTCTATATCAAGGTTTAACTCACTTGCACCTTTAATAATAGCCATTGCAGCTGCACCACCACTTTTGTCTGATTTCATCGTTAGCATGTAATCAGCAGGTTTTAGACTAAGCCCACCACTATCATAAGTTAGCCCTTTACCTACAAACACTACTTTCATTTTTGGATTTTGTGGTTTATAAGAAAGATGAATGAGTTTTGGGGGATGGATTGAAGCGCGATTTACTGCTAAAAATGCTTGCATTTTTTCTTGTTCTAAAAAATCACTTTCATAAATTTTACATGAAATATTAGAATTATTTTGGCTCAGCTCAAGTGCATCTTCAGCCATTTTAGCAGGAGTATAAATTTGTGGGATTTCATTAACAATATTTTTTGCAAAATCACACGCGTTAGAAAAAACTTGACCGTAGTTTATGCCTATGCAAGCTTCCTCTAGATTATATGTTTTATCATTAATTTCATCTTTTGTAATGAAGATATTTTCTAATTTACTTAAACTTGGTTCTTTTTTGTATTTGTTAAATTCATAAGCACCAAAAGTAAATCCTTGAATCATGGCATTGAAGCTATTTACTACACATTTTCCTATGACACTTTTTGTTTTTACACTTTGAATTTCAAGTTTTTTTAAAGCTTTATATGCATTTGCAAAAGCAAGTCTTATATCTTCATATTCTAAGCTTTTAAGTTCGCTATAAAGAATTTTATTTTGCATATCTATACAAATTCCTTCACCTTTATAGTTTGAAAGCTTGAAAAGTTCTTGACTTTGAGTGTATTTTTCTATTTTTTTATCTTGTGTTAAAATGATTTCAAAATCAGCATTTATAGAGCTGATATTTTCCTCTATAAAATTAAAAGTCATTTTCTAGTCCTTTTTGTAAGTATTGATTTTTCTATTTGTTTCATTCCAAAAAATAATGTTAGTAAGAAAGAAACTATAATAGGTATGGCAAAATACCAGTGATTTCCTGCCCATTCAACAGCTAGCCAAATTTCTTTACCGAAAAACCAAGCAAGTAAAATAGTTATCGCAGCCCAAGCCCAAGCGCTAATGAGATTGATAAAAGCAAATTTTCTTGCACTATAGCGTGTAAGTCCTATACTCATAGGAATGATAGTTCTAAAACCATACATATATCTTTGTATGAAAATAATAGGCCAACCAAAACGCTGTAAAAGTAAATGTGCTATGGCAAATTTACGCCTTTGGGTGCGAAGTTTTTTTTGAATGTATTTTTTATTATATCTTCCTATATAAAAGTATATTTGATCGCCTACAAAGCCACCTAAGCCCGCTATGAAAATAATAAGTCCTAAATTTACATGGCCTTCATGTGCAAAAATACCTGCTAAAATTAATGCAAGTTCTCCTTCAAGTATGCACCATAAAAATACAATAATATAAGCCCAATTTTTATAATCATACAAAAGTTGTTTTAAAAATTCTTCCATTTTATACCTCTAAAACACTATAAACAGAAGTTAATTTAGCTAATTCTTTAGCACCATCTAGATCTTTTAATTCTAGTAAAAAACAAGCTTCAATACACTTTGCATTGAGTTTTTCTATAAGTTTGACAGCAGCGATAGCTGTACCACCTGTAGCGATAAGATCATCTATAAGTAAAACATTTGCTTTTTGATTATTAAAAGCATCGATATGAATTTCTATAGTATCACTACCATATTCTAGACTATATGATTCTTGTATGCATTTTGATGGAAGTTTTCCAGGTTTTCTTATAGGCACAAAAGGAAGTTTTAGTCTAGCGCTTAAGGCGGCTCCAAAAATAAAACCTCTACTTTCTATACCAACGATATAATCAAGCTTTGTGCTTTGATATTTTTCAACTAAATGATCCATTAAAAATGCAAATGCTTCTTTGTTGTTTAATAAAGTAGTAATATCTCTAAAAATAATCCCTTCTTTTGGAAAATCCTTAATAGATCTGATACTATCTAGTAAATATTTTTTATCTTGCTCTTTTATCATAATAATGCCTCTATTTTTGCTTCTAGTTCTTTGATTCTCTGTCTTAATTTTTCATTTTCGATACGATATTGTGAATTTCTTGTTCTAAGAGAGGTTAGATCTGCTTTACTTTTATTTAATTCTTCGGTTAAAATATCTATATTTCCTAAACTTCTTTGAAGTTGCACTTGTAATTTTCTAATAACAATTTCAGTATCATCAAGGTTGTTTTTTATAAATTCTTTTGCCACTTTTTCTTTATGGAGTAGGGTTTTATAATAAAGTAGCATAATAGTCATATAAATACTAACACAAATTAATACAGTTAATACAAGCCAACTTAAGATCATAATCTTTCCTCTATTTTACTAATTCTTATGTGATGTCTTCCACCACTAAAAGAAGTGTTGATAAAAATTGATATGATTTCAAAAGTCATATCTATTCCAGTTAATCTAGCTCCCAAAGCTAAAACATTTGCATCGTTATGTTCTCTTGAAAGTTTAGCACTTAATGGTTCATTACATAAGGCACAACGTATATTCTTATGGCGATTTGCTGCTATGCTCATACCAATGCCTGAACCACATACTAAAATTCCAAAACTTTTTTCATTGATTTTAGAGCTTAATAAATGCGCATAATCAGGATAATCACAACGATCATCACTAAAAGGTCCTAAATCTTCAAAAACGATGTTTTTTTCTTGTAAAAATTTCGTGATTTCTTGCTTTAAAGTAAAACCAGCATGATCACTTGCAATATAAATTTTTTCTCTTAACATTTAGCATTCACTTTATCATTTTTTGGAATTTTAAAGTATTAATTTTATCATATTTAATTAAAATTTTTCTTTCTTATATATAATTATTTTTTTATATTTTCAAATATTTATTTGATATGATAACAATAATTATTTAAGGTAAAAAATGAAGCTTATATTGATTGGTTCTTCAACAGGCGGCCCAAGCCAACTAAAGTTTTTACTAAATGATGTAGAATTGAAAGATTGTGCATTGGTGATCGCTCAGCATATGAATCCAGCTTTTATTCCTTCTTTTGTAAATCAGTTTAACAAAGAAGCATTGAGCGAGGTGATTATACCAAGTGATAAGGAAGTTTTGAAAAATAAAATTTATATTTGTCAAAGAAATATGATTTTAAGTGGTAATAATACCTTAACATTAAATACTACAGATGAAGTTAGTAGTTTTAATCCAGGAATTGATGTGTTATTTAATTCTGCTGTAAATCTTTGTAAATACCATAAGATTTTAGCCTTAATTATGACAGGAATGGGTGATGATGGTGCTAAGTCTTTGTTTGAACTTTATAAGGCTGGTGTGAGATGTTTATGTGAAAATGAAGCAGATTCTATAGTGTATGGTATGCCTAAAAAAGCTAGGGATACTAACCCAAATTTAAAGCCGATGAGTTTAATAGAACTCAAAAAAGAAATAATACATTTTATCAAATCATAGGATGGAAAGATGATAAAAATTACAGAAAATGAAATGAGTGATTTTATAAAAATAGTAGAACAAATAAGTGGAAATAATCTTAATACTAAAAAAGATATTTTATCTATAAAACTTCCTAAATTTTTACAAGAATTAGGTTTAAGTAATCTTAATGAATTAAATGAAAAAGTGCAGTTCCAAAGAAATTTAAAACAAGAAACTATGGATTTTATTACAGTTTGCGAGACTTATTTTTTTAGAGAATTAGAGCAATTAAAAGACGTAATTTATTACATAAAATCTCTTGATCGTCCTGTAAATGTGCTTTGTGCTCCATGTTCAAGTGGTGAGGAAGTGTATTCTTTAGCAATTTTAGCAAGTGAAAATTTCATCAAAGGTATGAATATAATTGGTATTGATATCAATAAAAAAATGATAGATAAATGCAATGAAATGATATATTCAGAGCGTTCAGTAGCTAGATTAAACACTGTGCAAAAAACACGTTATTTTGATATAAAAGATAGAATGTATCATCTTAAAAAAGAAGCCTTGGTTTGCAGATGTCGTTTTGAACTTTGTAATGTTTTTGATGATTTATTATTTAAGCTTGGAAAATTTGATGTGATTTTTTCAAGAAATATGATGATTTACTTTGATCAAGATTTCAAAATAAGACTAATGGAACGTTTTCATAGGATGTTAAATAGAGAGGGTAGAATTTACCCAGGAAAATCAGATCTTGTACCTGAAACAGCTTATTTTGATAAGAACTTTTCAGCAGGTGGGGTTTATTATTCTAAGGTGGATTAGTTATATTTTTTATTAAACCACCACCAATAAATCGCTGCAAAGACAAAACATACTCCTAAACCAAAAGTAAAATGGCTTAATTTTACTCCATAAAATTCAAATAAATATCCTGTTGAAAAAGCAACAATTGCACTAAAAGTTAAATATACCATATCATTATAAGCGATTACTCTACCATAGTATCTTTTATCGCAATCATTTTGCAAAAGTGTGTAGGTATAGCTCCATAAAGATGAAGTACAAAAACCTGCCATTACTAAGCCTATAAAGGCAAGATAAAAGTTAAATTGCAAGCAAGCCCAAAGCATTATACCTATACCTTGTGCTAGGTATAAATACACTAAAGTATTTTTGTTGATATAAGGACTAAGCACATAAGGACCTATGAGTAAAGATATGGCTCTTATGGCATTAGAAAATCCTATAGCTAAAGGTATGGAAATAACTTTAGCGTATTCATATTCTGCTAAAAGAGTGATTAAAACATCATAAGCAGTTATCCCTACAACCCCATGAAGTAAAATCAAATGAATGATTTTTTTATTGCTAAATATATAAGTTAAACCTTCTTTGATTAGTATAAAAAGATTATTTTGTGTGGTGTTTTTTTCATCAGGTAAGATTAAAGTTTTAAGTACAAGTATAGCACAAAATAACATTAAGGTGTCAGCTATGAAAGCTGGTTTTACTCCAAAAAGATCTATAAAAAGTCCTGCTACACCCATACCTAAAGCATATGATACAGCCCATATAATACTATGAAGCTCATTACCGAGTTTTAGTTCTTGTTGGGTTAAAATTTTAGGTAAAACAGACATTTCTGTTTGAAAATACATGCTTGCAACAGCCATACGTACAAAAGTTAAAAAATACAAAAACCAAAGCATTGTTAGGGAGTTAATAAAAATTAACATAAAAATAGAAATCATCTCAATGCTAATCATTGTTAGTAATAAATTCTTAGGCTTAAACCTATCTACTATAACCCCATTTATGGGTGCAAGTATAATAGAAGGCAAAAAAATAAAAATAGCTGAAAAACCTATGATATTTGCAGGTGCTTGAAGCTCTTTGGTTAAAAGAGTAAAAACTCCAACTTGGGAAAACCATGCACCAAAATAACTTATAAATTGCACTATTGCTAAAAGGCGAAATGTTTTATTATTTTGAAGTAAAGACCTATATGTCATGAATATCCTATGAATTAAGTATGAAATTTAAAGTATTTGATTATATCGTTTTTAAGATTATTTTACATTTAAATGATATAATAGTTTTTTTATAAAAAAGGTTTGAAAATGAGTAGATTAAGCAAAAAAGAAGCATTAAATTTGCTTCAAAATGCACCTTTGTATGAATTAGGTGCAATGGCTTATGAGAAAAAAATACAACTACATCCTGAGAAAATAACTACTTTCGTAGTAGATAGAAATATAAATTATACGAATGTTTGCTGTATTGATTGTGCTTTTTGTGCTTTTTGTAGAAAAGAAAAAGATGATGATTCTTATATTTTAAAATATGAAGAAATAGGACAAAAAATAGAAGAACTACAAGCTATTGGAGGCACTCAAATTTTATTTCAAGGCGGGGTGCATCCAAAGCTTAAAATAGAATGGTATGAAGATTTACTTTCTTATATAAAAAATAATTATCCTTCTATCACTGTGCATGGGTTTTCAGCGGTAGAGATAGCTTATATAGCAAGAGTTTCTAAAATTACTATAGAAGATGTTTTAAAAAGATTACAAGTTAAGGGGCTTTTTTCTATACCTGGAGCGGGTGCTGAAGTATTAAGTGATAGAGTAAGAGATATTATAGCACCACACAAATGCGACACAGCTACTTGGCTTAGGGTGCATGAGAGTGCACATAATATAGGTATGAAAAGTACTGCTACAATGATGTTTGGTACGGTTGAGAGCGAAGAGGAAATCATCGAGCATTTTGATCATTTAAGAAATTTACAAGATAAAACAAATGGCTTTAGAGCTTTTATTTTATGGTCATTTCAAAGTGAAAATACACCTTTGATTGAAAAACATCCTGAAATTATCAAACAAAGTTCTAATAGGTATCTAAGATTATTAGCCTTAGCAAGATTGTATTTGGATAATTTTAAAAATTTACAAAGTTCTTGGGTGACACAAGGCTCTTTAATAGGTCAACTTGCTTTGCAGTTTGGGGCAAATGATCTAGGTTCGACTATGATGGAGGAAAATGTCGTGGCTGCAGCTGGTGCAAAATATAGAATGAATCAAGAGCAGATGATAGAGCTTATAAAAGATATAGGAGAATTACCTGCCAAACGCGATACTGCTTATAATATTTTAGAAAGGTTTTGATGTTAAATTTAGACTGCAATGATACTAAAATAGACATAATATATGAGTATGAAAACGAGCTTCCTATAATATTTTTTAAGCTCATTTTTAAAAATAGTGGAAAAATAGCAGAAAAACACAATAGAGGTTGTGCAAGTATGCTTGCAAGATTATTAAATGAAGGAAGTAATGATGAGTTTTTTAAAAGCTTAGAAAACCGTGCTATAGAGCTTTATGCTAAGGCTAGTTTTGAGCATTTTCAAATTAGTATTAAATGCTTAAAAGAACATTTTGATTTTGCTGTGGAAAAATTAGAAGAATTATTGCTTAATGTGTGTTTTGAGGAAAAAATTTTGCATAGATTAAAAACTTTAGCCTTAGGTGAACTTGCAAGTTTAAATACTGATTATGATTATCAAGCAAAAAGACTTTTAAATAAGAATGTTTTTAAAGATGAAATTTTTGCTAGTGGTCTTGATGGAACTAAAGAAAGTATAGAAAAGATTAGCTTAAAAGAATTGCAAGATTTTATGGGTGAAAATTTGGTGCTTGATAATACTTTATTTGTTTTTGGCGGAGATATTAAAGAAGATGAAATAAAGATTAAAGTAGAAAAAATTTGCCAAATTTTAAAAAGAAATATCCCAAATCAAAATAAAAGTTACAAACTCATTGATGAGAGTATAGAAGTAAGTGAGCAAAAAAGCACCGAGCAAGCTTATATATACTTTTGCTCTCCATTTAATATGCAAATTAATGATGAGAAAATGTATTTAGCTAAACTTGCTTTATTTATCTTGGGTCAAGGTGGTTTTGGTTCACGATTGATGGAAGAGGTTCGTGTAAAAAGAGGTTTGGCTTATTCAGCGTATACAATGCTTGATATAAATTTAAATTATAGTAGAGTTTTTGGATATTTACAAACTAAAAATGAAAGTTCTAATGAAGCTAAAACTTTAGTTAAGGAAGTTTTTGAAAACTTTGTCCAAAATGGAGTAAGTGAAAAGGAATTTCAATTAGCTAAGCAATTTTTAGTTGATTCTATGCCTTTAAGGTATGAAAGCTTGGCTAAAAGACTAGATATAATGCTAAATGAGTATTTACATGGCTTAAAACTTGGAAATTTAAAAGAAGAAATGCAAAAGATTAAAAACGCTACTTTAGATGAGTTAAATGACTTTATCAAAGTACATAATGAAATCACCAAAGTGAGTTTTGCAAGTATAGAAAATGAAAGTTGAAGAAAAGGACTTAAAACTACTTCATGCTCTAGGGGTTAAAAATTGTATTGATTTGGCTTTGATTTTACCTAAAAAATTTGATGATTTTAGAATTTCAAAGTTTCCAAAAGATACATTTTGCACCCAAAATGTAAAAATTATCAGTACGCAAAATCATCACTCTCAACTTTTCATGCTTTGTGAATGTTTAGAATGGGGCATAAAAGCAAATATAGTGATTTTTCATCCCAATAAATGGCATTTTAAAATTTTTAAACATAATGCTTTGGTCTGTATCCATGCAAAGATGAATTTTTTTAATGGAATTTGGCAGTTTATAAACCCAAAAATAGTAAAAAACACAGGTCAAATAGTCCCTAAATATCAAATTAGCTCTATTAAAGATGAAAGCATAAAAAAACTTATTTCAAAGTATGTCAATGAAGCCAACTTAAAAGCACTAAATTTAGAACAAAAATATATTAATTTGCTTTTAAATTTACATAATTATGATGATTTAACTTTTTATGAAAATTTTAATACCATAGTTAAAGACTTAAAATATATAGAAATTTTTAATCATCTAAGGCGTTTAAAGGGTAAAAAAATATCACAAAATGCTTATGAGATAGAACTTTTTGATATAAACTCTTGGCTTAAAGGTTTAGAATTTAGCCCTACATATGATCAGCTTTTAGCGATAGAAGATATCAAAAAAGACTTACAAAATAAAGTCGCTAAAAGGCGCGTGGTAATGGGCGATGTGGGTTGTGGTAAGACTTTGGTTATACTTGCTGCGAGTTTGCTTGTGTATCCAAAAAAGGCTATTTTAATGGCTCCAACTAGTATATTAGCAGAGCAAATTTATCATGAAGCTAAGAGGCTTTTGCCTGATTTTGTTAATGTATTGCTTTTAAAAGGTGGTAAAAAAGATAAAGATTTAACAAAATTAAAAGAACAAGCCCATTTTATCATAGGTACACATGCACTCATTCATCAAGAGGATTATGAAGCAGTTTTAGTTATGATAGATGAGCAACACCGCTTTGGCTCTAATCAAAGACAAAAAATAAGTGAGCTTAGCAAAAACTCTCAATATGCTCCACATATTGTGCAATTTTCCGCTACACCTATACCAAGAACACTTTCTATGATACAAAGTGAGCTTGTAAATTTTAGTTTTATCAAACAAATGCCTTTTAAAAAAGACATTAAGACTTTTTGTATACAAGATAAGGATTTTAAATATTTGCTTAAAAAAATCGATGACGAACTTGCTAAAAATCACCAAGCAATCATCATTTATCCTTTGATAAATGAAAGTGAAAATATAGATTATTTATCACTAGAACAAGCACAAGAATACTGGATAAACAAATATAAAAATGTTTATATAACCCATGGTAAAGATAAAAATAAAGATCAAATTTTACAAGAATTTAGAGAAAAGGGCACGATTTTACTTTCTACGACTGTGGTTGAAGTGGGGATTTCTTTACCAAGACTTAGTGTGATTGTAATAGTTGGGGCTGAAAGATTAGGACTTGCTACATTACATCAGCTTCGAGGTAGGGTTGGTAGAGTGGGGCTTGAGAGCTTTTGTTACTTATATACTAAGCAAAAAGAAATTCCAAGTCGTTTGCTTGAATTTGCTAAAACTTTAGATGGATTTAAAATAGCCGAGCTTGATTTAAAAAACAGGCTAAGCGGGGACTTACTAGATGGTAGAGTGCAACATGGCAATCATTTTAAATTTTTTGACTTTGCAGATGATGAAGAGCTAGTTTTAAAAGCAAAAGAAAGTATAAAAAACATGGAAAAAGAAAATGGATAAACATTTTGAAATTTTAATTTCTAAAGGCAAGAAAAAACATTTTAGCAAAGGGAATATTTTATTTTTTCAAGGTGAAAAAGCAAATAAAATTTATATTTTACTAAGTGGAAAAGTGCGTATATACAAAGTTAATGTAAAAGGCTTTGAGTTAACACTTCACACTTTAACTCCGGTAAATTTTATAGCCGAAATGCCTGTGTTTGAAGGTATTGATTACCCAGCTAATGCTATTTGTGAGCAAGATTGTGAAATTTGCGTTTTTGATTTTGATGAATTTAAAAAATTATGTTTAGAAAATGGGGAATTTAGCTTTTTGCTTTTGACTTCTTTAATTGATAAAATTCGAATTTTAGAAAATTTTATTCGACAAAAATCTTTGGATTTAAAGTCAAGATTAGTCAGCTTTTTGCTAGAAAATGAAGAAAAACTACAAAATTTAAAACAAAAAGAAATTGCTGTGATTTTAAATTTGCCCCCAGAATCTTTGTCACGTTTTTTGAAAGAATTAAAACAAAATGAGCTTATTTGCACAAATAAAGGTAAAATAGTAATTTTAAATAAAGAGAAAATGCAAAATTTAATTAAGTCTTTTTAAGTCTTATTTGTTACAATATTGTATTTAAAGTATGGAAGGTTTTATGGATTTTGATTTTTTAGTCAAGTTTAGCCCCATGTTTATACAAGCTTCTTGGCTTACATTAAAACTTGCTATTTACGGGGTATTTTTTTCATTTTTGGTAGGTTTATTTTGTGTAGGAGTAAGTTATTTTAAAATTTCATTTTTAAACGCAATTTGTAAATTTTATATAGAATTTTCAAGAAATACACCTTTGTTAATCCAGCTTTTCTTCTTATATTATGCCTTACCTGAATTTGGGATACGTCTTAGTTCTTTTGTTTGTGCTGTGATAGGACTTAGTTTTTTAGGTGGTTCTTATATGGCCGAGAGTTTAAGAGCGGGTATGGAAGCGGTAAAAAAACAACAGTATGAATCAGGACTTTCTTTGGGTTTGAGCCAATGGCAAAATTTCTGTTATGTTATCATGCCTCAAGCTTTGGGTATAGCCATGTCAAGCATTAGTGCAAATATCATTTTTTTACTTAAAGAAACATCGGTTGTAAGTATTATCGCTTTAGCAGATTTAGTGTATGTAGCTAAAGATCTTATAGGGCTTTATTATAAAAGCAATGAAGCTTTATTTGCTTTGGTGCTTTGTTATTTGATCTTGATTTTACCTTTATCTTTGGTGTTAAACCGCATAGAAAAAAGGTTAAACTATGTTTGAAATTTTAAATCAAGATACCTTTTTTAGACTAGCACAAGGTTTAAAGGTTGCTTTAGAGCTTTCGTTAATTAGTGTTTTGATTTCACTCATAGGAGGAGTATTTTTTGGAATTTTAATGCATTCTAAAAATAAAATCCTTTATGTTTTTTGTCGTTTTATGCTTGAGTTTGTGCGTATTATGCCTTTGATTGTTTGGCTTTTTATAGTGCATTTTGGTTTAGCAAAATGGTTTGGATGGCATTTGAGTGCTTTGGGTTCAAGTATTGTTGTTTTTAGTATTTGGGGTGTGTTTGAGATGATGGATTTAGTTAGATCATCTTTAGCGAGTATACCAAAACATCAGTATGAATCAGGATTTTCCTTAGGTTTTAATAAATTTGAAGTTTATTTTTTTATCATTATACCTTTATCTTTAAGAAGATTGTTGCCAATGAGTATTAATCTTTTTACAAGAATTATTAAAAGTACTTCTGTAATTTATCTAATTGGCGGTATAGAGCTTATTAAGGTGGGTCAACAAGTGATCGAGCTTAATCTATTTCAAAATTCTCACACGTCTTTTGTGATTTATGGTTTGATTTTATTGATTTATTTTATACTTTGTTATCCTTTATCGGTGTATTCAAAGTTTTTAGAGAAAAAATGGAGCTAATATGAGCATTTTAAAAATACAAAATTTACAAAAATACTATGACAATCATCATGTTTTAAAAGATATAAATTTAGAAGTAAGTCAAAAAGAAGTAGTGGTGATACTTGGTCCAAGTGGTTGTGGGAAATCTACACTTTTAAGATGTATTAATGGTCTAGAAGAAATGGCTGATGGGACTATTTTGGTAGATGATGAAAAAATTGATAAAAATTATAAAAAATGGACTCAAATTCGCCAAAAAATAGGTATGGTATTTCAATCTTATGAGCTTTTTGATCATTTAAATGTTGAACAAAATATACTTTTAGGGCCTTTAAAGGTGCAAAAAAGAAACAAAGAAGAGGTTTTAGAAGAAGCTAGATACTGGCTTGATAGAGTAGGGCTTTTGTATAAATTAAAAGCTTATCCTAAAGAGTTAAGTGGTGGACAAAAACAGCGTATAGCTATAGTTAGAAGCCTTTGTATGAATCCTGAAATCATGCTTTTTGATGAAGTTACAGCAGCGCTTGACCCTGAAATTGTGCGTGAAGTTTTAGATGTGATTTTAAATTTAGCAAAAGATGGTATGACTATGCTTATAGTTACACATGAAATGGGTTTTGCAAGAGCGGTTGCTGATAAGATAGTTTTTATGGATGAGGGAAAGATAGTCGAAATTTCAGATCCGAAGGAATTTTTTGAAAATCCAAAGACAGATCGTGCGAAAAAATTTCTCAATTTGTTCGATTTTCATCGTTGATATTATTTTTTTAAATATTTATTTAAAAAAATAATATAAGGTTTAAAAATTTAAATTTTTAACATAAGGATAAAACATGAAAAAAATTTTTCTTTTATCATTTTTGATGACACTTTTTTTTAGTGCATGTTCAAATTCAAGCTCTAATGAAAATTCCATAGAAAAAATCAAACAGCAAGGTGTGATCCGCATAGGTGTATTCGGTGATAAACCTCCATTTGGTTACCTAGATGCACAAGGAAAAAATCAAGGTTATGATGTATATTTTGCTAAACGCATTACAAAAGAGCTTTTAGGAGATGAGTCTAAAGTGCAATTTGTTTTGGTTGAAGCAGCAAATAGGGTTGAGTTTTTAGAGTCAAATAAAGTAGATTTAATCTTAGCAAATTTTACAAAAACTCCAGAAAGAGAAGCTGTGGTTGATTTTGCACTACCTTACATGAAAGTAGCGCTTGGGGTTGTAGCTCCTAAAAATTCAGATATTAAAACTGTAGATGATTTAAAAAATAAAACTTTAATCATCAATAAAGGCACCACAGCGGATGCGTATTTTACAAAAAACATGCCAGAAATTAAAACCATTAAATTTGATCAAAATACAGAGACTTTTGCAGCTTTAATTGGAAAAAGAGGTGATGCATTAAGCCATGATAATGCATTGCTTTTTGCTTGGGCTAAAGAAAATCCAAATTTTGAAGTAGTGATTAAAGAACTTGGAAATCATGATGTTATAGCTCCTGCTGTAAAAAAAGGCGATGAAGCTATGCTGAAATTTATCAATGATTTGATTTTAAAATTACAAAATGAGCAATTTTTCCACAAAGCTTATGATGAAACTTTAAAGCCATTCTTTAGCGATGATATAAAAGCTGATGATGTGGTAATTGAAGGTGGCAAAATTTAATAATGCAAAAAGCTTTTAAAAATACCATCTATGCTTCTTTAGGTGGTATTTTAGAATTTTATGATTTTGTTTTATTTATCTTCTTTGCAAGTGTTTTTGCAAAAATCTTCTTTCCTCAAAATGATGACTTTTGGCCTTTAGTGAATACTTATATTGCTTTTGGAGCAGGATACTTAGCTAGACCTTTTGGAGCTGTTATAATGGCACATTTTGCAGATACTAAAGGTCGAAAAAATGTTTTTTATATCAGCATGCTTTTGATGGTGATACCTAGTTTTATTTTAGCGTTTTTACCGACATATGAAAGCATAGGTTTATTTACTACTTTTTGTCTTTTTGCGATACGAATTTCTCAGGGATTAGCCATTGGTGCTGAAGTAAGTGGAGCATGGATTTTTGTGAGTGAGTTTGTAAGTAAAAAAAGGATAGGCTTAGCTCTTGGTTTTATTTCAGCGACTTTAACTTTAGGTTTATTGCTTGGAAATTTAGCTACTTTGATGGTATATGAATTTTTTACCCAAGAAGAGGTAGAAGTTTATGCTTGGAGAATTCCTTTTATTATTGGAGGATTTTTTGGAATTTTGAGTTTATTTTTAAGAAATAAGCTAAGTGAAACTCCAGAATTTCAAAAACTCAAACAGTCTAAAACACTTTTGAAATTCCCACTTAAAAATGCGATAAAAACTCACAAGTTAAGCATGTTGGTTTGTATGCTTGAAACTATTGTATTGACGAGTGGGGTGGCAACTTTAATGATACTGCCTCAGTATTTTGAAGATTTATTAAATGTAAGTAAAAATACTACATTGTATTATCAAAATCTTGCCATTATTGCTGTGATTTTTGGCGCTTTGGTGCAAGGTTTTTTAAGTGATATTTTTGGTGCTTTTAAAACTTGTATAGTTTTTAGTGTTGCCTTGGGGTTATTTGGATTTTTATTTAGTTTTTATAATGATAATTTTATATATTTTTACTTATTAGCTTGTTTTGCGCAAGGTATTATAAGTTTTGCCCCTATTTTTATGACCCAAATTTTTAATGTAGAAATAAGATCAAGTGGACTTTCTTTTGCATATAATATCTCATATGCATTGTTTGGATTTGTTACACCTTTATTGATCAATGCTATTTATAAAGAATATATGTTTGTTTATATGATTTTTGTGATGCTAGTAAGTTTTGTGAGTATGGTATTGGTTTTTAAAATTTTAAAGAGTAGATCTTATAGTGCTTTGTAGCACTATAAGATTTTACCACCATAAACCTGCTTTTAAATAAACAGCATGTGATCTTGTTTTGGTATTGAAAACACCACCATAATTTAATGATAAGTCGATATTGTTTGCTATTGCATAAGAAAGTCCAACTTGGGTGTAGGTAAACCATTTTGCTGTAGAAATGTCTTCTTCGTTTTTGTAATCTGCTAGTTGTATAGTAGTGCTATCAGCATCATTATAAAGGTTGATCAAGCCGCCTACTGAAATAGTTGAGCGTACTTTATCACTCCATGGCTTTTGCCATTTTACTGCCATAGTGGTATCTAAAAAATTAATTTGTGATGCATAATAATGCTCTTTTAATCCATTGATATGTCTTATAGAGAAATTTTTAAAGCTCATACCTTGATAATTTAAACCAATCTCCGGCGAAAGCATTGAAATGTTTGCTGTGTCATAAAGGTTAACACCTATTTTGATATCACCACCATAGCTAAATGATTTAGAGTTTGATTTTGCTGATTCGGGTAGTAGTTTGTATTTTTTATCGATATCAATTTGAGTGTAGTCAAATTTAGTTCCAGCGCTTATAAAAAATTCTTTAATACCATCTCGTGCAAAAATATTATAATAGTTTAAACCACCATAATAAGTTGTATCATCAAAACTAAGTCTTTGTGTACTTTGAACTCTATCTGCGCCTTCATAGCCAAGATATACGCCTAGTATGCCATCATCGCTTGATAATTTTTTTTGAACCCCTGCTAAAATACCGCTAGTGTGGTTTTTGATTTCGCCTAGACTTGGGCTTATGTTGATGGTTGAGTAACTATGATAAGGAATGGCAAAGGTAAAATACTCGCTATCGTAGTTTTTGTGTGTTAGAAAAGTTTGATCAAGTTCGTTGATCAAGTCAGCGTTATTGCCATAACTTTCATTGTGTTTTGAGTTATTCATATTATCTACTTGGCTAAAATCTGTTCCAAATGTTTTACCATTGATATCTTTTAGCATATTTGAGATATTGATCGCTCTTAATCTTGCAGAGTAGATAGATGATTTTATTAAGGTTTTACCTGATGTTTCATTATTGTTTATCTTGACTTTATATTGTCCTTTTTCTCCAGTGCGAACAAAATCAAAAAGCCCTGTAATGTCTTCGAGGTTATTAATGGTAATACCTTGCCCGTTATTAACTTTATCACCTATGGCTTGTCCATTTTTATCTGCAACAAAGGTGTTAGAATCATACACCACATTAACTTTAGTTGTAGAGACAACAACTTTTTCTACATGAATTCCATTAATATCCCCATCAACGATAATGGAGTTTTCTTTTCTTTCTTCGTTTGTAGCATACTCTGTGTCATCAAAAAACCAACCTTTGATATTGGTAGTTGCACCTTTTTTGTTTTGAATATGATAACCATTGGTTTTACCTAAATTTCCATTAAAACCTTTATGGCTATTTGTTGGGGTTGGGGTGAAGTTGTTGATGTTTACTGTGCCTTCTTTATTAATAATACCACCTTTGATATTGCCATGGTTGGTAATGTTGATACTTCCACCCTCATTGTTAATGCTTGTTAAAATCGTGCCTGTATTTACAAATTCTTGGATGTTTCCTTTGCTTGTGATAGATTTAATGCTTCCACTATTTACAAGAGTATTCATATCTCCATCAATACTAAAATCATTTTTAATCGTACCTGTGTTAACAAAATCTTGGATATTTCCTTTACTTACAACAGAGTTTATATTTCCTGCATTTGCAAAAGAAATCATGTTTCCATTAATGTTAAAATCATTTTCAATCGTGCCTGTATTTACAAATTCTTGGATGTTTCCTTTGCTTGTGATAGATTTAATGCTTCCACTATTTACAAGAGTATTCATATCTCCATCAATACTAAAACCATTTTTAATCGTACCGGTGTTGGTAAAGTCTTTAGTATTTCCTTTGCTTGCAACAGAGTTTATATTTCCTGTATTTGCAAAAGAAATCATGTTTCCATTAATGTTAAAATCATTTTCAATCGTGCCTGTATTTACAAATTCTTGGATGTTTCCTTTGCTTGTGATGTCTTTGACATATCCTGTGTTTGCTAAGTAATTAACATTGCCTTGTTCTTGTATAGAAATACCTTCTTTAATAGTTCCATTGTTGATAATATTTTGCGTGTGAGAGTTTTTACCTAGATTGATATTTTTTTCGATTATGCCATCATTAATGATATTGGTGATTTTTGCATTGTTTTGAATGTTTTCTTTGATAGAGCCTATATTATGAATTGTATCTATAAAACCATCGTTTTTGATATGCCCTTTGATGGTTCCTTCATTGTATGCTAGGTAGATTGTGCCTTGATTTTCTATAGATTTTAAGGAGGCTTTTTTGTTGTTGTGTATTGTAGAGATCATTGCTTCTTGGTTTGAGTTGAAAATACTTCCATTGATAGTAGAGTTGTTATAAATTCCAGATTGCTCTCCTGATATTACACCTTGGTTGGAGATGTTACCATCAATTAGGTTATTGTTAAAAATACCATATTTTTTACCTAATATAGATGCATTGATACCTAAAGAGATATTGCCATATATTTGACCGTTATTTAATATACCAGAGTGCTTTATGCCTTGTATGGAACCACTTTGTAGATCAATACTAGTTTTTTTGTTATTTTTATCGCCTATGATTGATTCGTTATTGATACCATTTTGACCACCTTGGATGAGTGAATTACCCTTAAGTGTGATATCTTTGATCGCTGTTGATTTGCTTTTATCTTTACTTTTTTGAAGATAGATACCATTGGCATTTTCGCCTATGATATTTCCACTATTGATGATATTTTCGATATTAAATTTATCAGATCCATTGCCGTTGCTTGCGATGTTAATCCCGTTGTTTTTTCCATAGATAAGATTTTCATTTTGGATAGATTTTATACTAGTTTCAAGATTATTTGTAGAATCTTTATTGAACTTTAATTCTATACCATCTTTAGCACCGTGAATATTTCCTTTGTTATGGATATTATCTATACTAGCACCTGTATTGACGACAATAGCACTGTTTTTTATAGAGCTAATTTCGCCTGTATTGTCAATGGTATTGATACTTGAGTGAGTGTAGTAAAAATCGCTATATAAGCCTATACCTGCTTCTGTTGTTCCTTGTATGATCCCATTATTGCTAATTTGATCAATACTTCCACCATGGATGTATACGCCTTTAGCTCCTTTTATAATACCATTTGCTTGATTGATTATACTATCTATTTTTGCTGTTTTTCCAGATACCTCAATGCCAGAGTGAGCATACCATGGACCTTGATACTCTCCTGTTCCTATAATCTGTCCTGAATTAACCAAACTTCCAAGTTGAGACTTATCGGAGACTTTGATGCCATTTGCACCTTGTATTTTTCCTTGATTATTAAGATGATTAATTTTAGTATTTTCTTGTAGTTCAATACCTACTTCATTTGTGATAATGTTTGCATTTTTATAGTTGATGATAGTATTTATTTGAGAATTTTCTCTATATAGCTTAATACCTTTCATGGCTTGAATGTTTCCATGATTATGAATGTTATCAACTGTACTGTTGCTGTGTACCTCTATACCTGCGTGTTTGCCTTTTATATTGCCATGGTTGTTAATGGAACCTACGCTAGAATTATTAGTAACATCTATACCGTATTTACCACCATGGATTAACCCATGGTTGTTAATGGTGTCAACTTTTGAGTTATGAGTGATATCAATAGCCACTTCTTTATCACCTTTAATGGTGCCATTGTTGTTGATATTATTTACTGTTGAACCATTGGAAATTTCTATACCATCTTTTCTTCCAATGATAAAACTATCGTATTTATTGTCAATATTTGTAACATGAGAATTGTTGTTGATACTGATACCATTTTTGTTACTTGAGAGTATTTTAGAGTTATTTTCTATACTAACACCAGTTTTTTTGTCAATGGTGATAGCATCACTGTTGCGTTTATCAACTTCTATGCTTCCATTGAACCCAATAATGATTTTTTGATTGTTGTCGGGTTTTATAGTAGAGGTGCATTTTTGATTAATGTCAATAATGCTGTTTGCAAAGCAAAGATCAATTGCATAAATATTATTTACCAATGCCATACTCAAAATTAGAACTGATTTACGCTTTGATAAAATGTTGTAATTTTTCATGTAAATATTCCTTAGTTTTTTAAAATTACTAAATTAAACTTTAATAATTATATAATAAATTTTATTAAAAGAATATTAGTGCTATTTTACAGTAAAAATACACTGGGATGAATTTTTATATAATTTAAATTTGCTATAATTATATTTTAAAAATTAGAGGGTTATATGAATAAGATTTTATTATTGGCTGATGGGGTTTTTGCTAAAGATTTTTTAAGAAAAATTCATAGCAATAAAACTTTCAAAGAATCTTTGAGTGTTGTTTATTATAATGATGAAAGTGTGGATTTAGATTTAGAAAATGAGCAAATATCTTTTTATAAATTTGATCCTACGAGTTTAGTTAAATTAGAGAATTTATTAAAAGAAGATTTTTATCAAGCTATTATTTATATGCAAGAAGAAGTTGATATGCTAGCGTGTTATAGAAATTTAAGAAAACTACAACCAAGATTAAACATTGTCATTATGGATCTGTGGAATACGCAAATTGATGATAATTTTTGTGAAGTGATTAATGTCTATGATACTTTAAGTATAAGACTTTCGGGTTGTTTAGATAACATGCCTTCCATGGCGCAGTTTATAGGACTTGGGCAAGGTGAGATTATGGAGGTGAGAATTCCTGCAGGATCAAGCTTTGCTTACAGGCATATTAGCTCGATTAGCCAAAAACGCTTTAAAATCGCAATGGTTTATAGAAATAATGAATTTATCCTGGCAAAACCTGGAATTATTTTAATGCCAAATGATAGTATTTTAATCGTAGGTGATCCTAAGGTTTTACAAAGTGTTTTTACTAATGTTAAAACAAGTTTAGGACGCTTTCCATCGCCTTTTGGGGATAATATACTTTGTATTATAGATATGAAAAAAATGAGTGAATTTGCTATAGAAAAGCTTATTTTTGCAAGCTTGCTTTTGCATGTAAGGATTAATAGTAAAAAGCTTTACTTTAAAGTGATTAATCCTACTTTAACTCCTATGTATTATAAACTTAAAGCCTTGCATAAAAATAGTACTGAAGTGATATTTGACTATGAAAGTAAAAATATAAAAAACATTAAACCTTTTGTGGAAAATACTAGCATAGGTTTGCTGGTGGTGGAAGATTATCTTTTTGAAAAAGAAAAAAGTTTTCTTTTTACTTTAAAAATTCCTGTGTTAAAAGCAGGTAAAGGGGATTTTGCGGACTTAAAATCATCGGTAGTTTTAAGCTCAAATTTTGAAGATGTAGAAGGGATTGCTTCGATTATGCTTGATTTTAATAAGCAAATTCAACTTGGACTTTCTCTGTATTATTATGCGTTAAAACTAAATAAAGCAGAAATTTTTGAATACCATCAATATTTTGAAAGCCTTTCAAAACTCCATGATGAAAAATTACTTTTAATAGAAGAAAAAGAGCACAACCCTATTAATAAATTTTCTTATAAACAAAATGTATTGCATTTTGTGCCATTTAATGAAAAAATTTTAGGAAGTAATTTCAATAAAATTTTAAAAACAGATTTAAATACAATATATTATAAGATGAGTAAAAATTATCAATTATTTATACCATCGCTGTGAGAAAACAATGCAAGTTAAGGTAAATTTAGATAAAAATACAAGTTATAATGTTTACATAAATGAGTTAGAAAAGTTAAATTTTAATACCAAAGTAGTGATTTTAACTAATGAATTAGTAGTAAAGCTACATTTAGATGTGCTTTTGGAAAAAATTCAAGCTAAAGAGCTTTTTATCATAAAAATCAAAGATGGCGAAGAGTATAAAAATTTGCAAACCATAGAATATATCTTGGATCAAATGTGTGCTTATAAATTAGATAGAAAAAGCTTGCTTATAAGCTTTGGCGGTGGAGTTATTTCTGATATGGGTGGCTTTGTGGCAAGTATATATCAAAGAGGGATAGAATTTATTAATATCCCTACAACTTTACTAGCTTGTGTGGATGCAAGTGTGGGTGGTAAAACGGGAGTTAATAATAAATTTGGTAAAAATTTAATAGGTACTTTTTATCAGCCAAAAGCAGTATATTGTGAGAGTGAGTTTTTAAAAACTTTACCTTCAAGAGAACTAGCTGCGGGTATGGCCGAATTTATCAAAATGGCTGTGGTTTTTGATGAAGCAATTTTATCTTTTTTAGAAAATTTGGACGAGGATAAATTTTTAAATGCTAAATTAGATGATATTACTTTAGCTCAAATCATCCAAAAAAGTATAGAGCTTAAAGCTAGTGTGGTTTCGCAAGATGAGAAAGAAAGTGGTTTAAGAATGCTTTTAAACTATGGTCATACTTTTGCTCATGTTATAGAAAATCAAACAGGGTATAAAAAGTACTTACATGGTGAAGCTGTGGCTATAGGTATGAATATGGCGAATATTTTAGCGTTAAATTTAGGATTATTAAGTGCACAAGAATGCCAAAGAGTGCAAAATTTACTTGTAAAATTTAAATTACCCATATCTTATAAAATTTCAAATACACAAGAGTTTTACAATGCCTTTTTCTTAGATAAAAAAACACATTTTCAAAAGATTAGTTTTATTTTAGCTTGTGGCTTAGGAAAGGCTTGTATAAAAAATAATATAAGCAAAGAAGATATTTTACGCACTTTAGAGGTGTTTGTGTGAAAAAGATTTTTCTACTTTTATTTTTACCTTTTATAGTGCTTTTAGCACAAGATGATATAGAACATTTAGATCAAAAATTAAATGAATTACATAATAATTTAGCATATAATACTTGGATAATTAAATATAATAATTTTAATATTTATAAAAAAACACAAGAAGAAATTCTTGCTCTTGAGAAAGAGGGTTTAAAGGCTAATGAACGCAATAAAAGCATTATAGAAAGACAAATTTTAATCTTAAAAGAAAGATTAGAGCTTTTAAGTGAATATAAAAGTGCAAATTTTTCTAAGATGGTTTTAGCGCCTGAAGAAGTTGATAAAATAGATAAGTTAACCAATCCTTTAGCTATTATTTCAGCATACTCACACATAAAAAAATTAAGACGTGATAAAGAAGAATATATCAATCTTTTAAATAGTTTTAAGCAGACTTTAGATGAGCTTATAAAAGAAAATGTTTTAGTAGCTGAGATAGCTAAATTAGCTCCTAGTAAAGAACATGATGAGTATTTAAAAATATCTAATCAAATGGTAAGAGATTTTTCACAAACCTTGCGTTTTGGAGAAATTTCTTATTCCGTGTACGAGAAAAAAATTCAAGAAGAGATTGAAAAAACAACTGCTTCTATTAAAATTCAGAGTGTAAGGGCTTTTAATATAGTTTTAACTATCGTTATAGTTGTAGCTATAGCATTTTTACTCAAATTTATAGCTAGAAAATATATAGGTGATAATGATCGTTTTTATACAGCAAATAAAATTATTAATTTTATTAATATTAATATGATTGTTTTAATCTTGCTTTTTGGGTACATTGAAAATATCAGTTATTTGGTTACTGTGCTTGGTTTTGCTTCTGCTGGTTTAGCTATTGCTATGAAAGATATGTTTATGTCTATGCTTGGTTGGTGTGTGATAGTTTTTGGTGGAAGTTTTAGAGTGGGTGATAGAGTTAGAGTTTTTCAAAATAATACGCATTATATTGGTGATATAATTGACATTTCGTTTTTAAGAATAACCTTATATGAAGATATTTCTTTGCTAACTTATACAGATAATAGAAGAAGCGGCAGGATAATTTTTATACCAAATAATTTTATATTTACTAATCTTATATCAAATTATACTCATCATGGGATGAAGACAGTTTGGGACGGGCTTGATATTACTTTGACTTTTGATTCAAACCATCAAAAAGCCTTAGAGATAATAGAAGAAATTGTTATAAAAGCTTCTAAAGGTTATACAAAATTAGCTAAAGAATCCATGAATAAATTAAGAAATGAATATAGCATTAGAAATCCTAAAGTAGAACCTAGGTTTTTTACATTTTTAGAAGGTTATGGTATGAGAATTTCTGCTTGGTATATGACAAATTCTTATGCGGCTTTGATTTTAAGAAGTAATATAAGCAAAGAAATCATTAATGAATTTAATAAACATAATGATATAAAAATAGCTTATCCATCACAAAATTTATATATGGCAAAACATAAATTTATAGAAAACAAGGAAGATATTTGAAAAAAAAAGTATATTTTAAAACTTTTGGTTGTAGAACTAATATTTATGATACGCAATTATTAAAAACTTATATTAAAGATCATGATATTACACAAAATGAGCAAGAAGCTGATGTGATAGTGATAAATTCTTGTACTGTTACAAATGGTGCTGATAGTGGGCTTAGAAGCTATATTAATGGTGTAAAGAAAAATGGAGTTAAGGTTATACTTACAGGTTGTGGTGCTGTGAGCAAGGGAAAGGATTTTTTTGATAAAAAAGAAATTTTTGGAGTTTTAGGAGCTTCCAATAAAGATAAAATCAATGAGTTAATCTCGCAAGATAAAGCCTTTTATGAGCTTGGAAATTTATGCTTTATTGATACAAAAATCGTAAGTAATTATGAAAATCATACTAAAGCTTTTGTAAAAATTCAAGAAGGATGTGACTTTGCTTGTAGTTATTGTATAATCCCAAGTGTTAGGGGCAAATCAAGAAGTATGCCAAGTGAGGAAATAATAAAACAAATTAAACTTCTCGCTCAAAATGGTTATAGTGAAGTAGTTTTAACGGGTACTAATATAGGAAGTTATGGTTTAAAAGATAAAACTACACTTGGAAAATTGTTACAAGAAATAGGTAAGGTGAATGGTATAAAAAGAGTAAGACTTGGGAGTTTGGAGCCTGCTCAAATTGATGAGAGTTTTAAAGAAATTTTAGATGAGCCTTGGCTTGAAAAGCATTTACACATTGCCCTGCAACACACTCATGAAAAAATGTTGCGTATAATGCGCAGAAGATCGCATACACAAAATGATTTAGCGCTGTTTAATGAGTTAAGTCAAAAAGGTTTTGCTTTAGGAACAGACTTTATTGTAGCACACCCTGGAGAAAGTGAATTAATATGGCAAGAAGCTTTAGAAAATTTCAAGCAATTTAAACTCACACATATTCATGCTTTTATTTTCTCACCGCGTGATGGAACGCATTCTGTTTCTATGAGTGAACGAATTAATGGTGAAATAGCCAAAGAAAGATTAGATATTTTAAAAGATATAGTCACGCAAAATAATTATGAGTTTAGAAAAAATCAAAAAGATATTTTAGAAATTTTAGTTGAGAGTAAAAAAGATGGTTTTTATGAAGGCTATGATCAATTTTTTAATAAAATCAAAATTACAAGCAAAGAAGATATTGCTAAACAATGGATAAGTATTGAAAAATATGAATGCAAAGAAGATTGTAACTATGTAAGGTTAGGGGATGAAAAATAAAAAGATTATCTTAGCTTCATTTTTATTGCTTTGTGTTTTTGTAATAGTTGCGTTTATAAAAAATCAACCTGATTATATTAGCAAGGCTGCTTATGAAGAGCTCTTAGAGCAAAATTTAATCCAAAAAGCCATAGTAGAAAATAATGAAGTATTATTAAAAAGCAAAGAAGGAAAATTTTTAATTGCTAAAGATGTAGTGGATTTAAATGCTTTGTGGCAAAAAATTCCTTTAGAATATGCTAAAGATTATAATTTAAGTGAGTTTTTTTTGATATTTATTTTGCTTGCTTTTCTTGTAAGTTTTTTACTCTTTCTTAATAAAAAAAATAAAGATAGACAAAATTTACTTTCTTTAGAAAAAAATATTTTAGAAAAAAATGAACAAAATAGTACTATACAAGATGTAGTAAGTGAAGTTAAATTTAAAGATGTAGCAGGGATTGATGAGGCTAAGGTAGAGCTTTTAGAAATCGTTGATTTTTTAAAAAATCCTCAAAAATATAAAGATTTTGGCGTGAAAATGCCAAAAGGGGTTTTACTAGTAGGGCCTCCTGGAGTGGGTAAAACCTTGATAGCAAAAGCAGTAGCAGGCGAGGCTGGGGTGCCATTTTTTTATCAAAGCGGGGCTAGTTTTGTAGAAATTTATGTAGGTATGGGTGCAAAAAGAGTTAGAGAGCTTTTTTTAAAAGCTAAATCAAAAGCTCCAAGTATCATTTTTATAGATGAAATTGACGCAGTTGGTAAAAGTAGGGGGGATTTTTCTAATGTAGAAAGAGATAATACTCTAAATCAGCTTTTAACTCAAATGGATGGATTTGAAGATAATAGTGGTGTTATAGTGATGGCTGCTACAAATAAAATCGATCTTATGGATAATGCGCTGTTAAGATCAGGGCGTTTTGATAGAAGAATTTTTATATCTCTGCCTGATTTTAAAGATAGAATGCATATTTTACAAAATTATATGAAAGAAAAAAAATCTAGCGTAGATTTAGAAAAAATTGCAAAAACTAGCGTGGGTTTTAGTGGAGCTGCCTTAGAGACTTTAGTTAATGAAGCGGCTATTAATGCTATAAGAAGAAAATCAGACTTAATAGAAGAAAATGATTTTTTTGCAGTGCTTAATAAAGTTTTAATGGGCAAAAAAAAGATTTTTTCTCTAAGCGATAAGGAAAGAAAAATTCAAGCCACATACCAAGCAGCTAAAGCTTTGTGTGCTTTTTATTTTGATGTTAAATTTGAAAAAATTACCCTAATTGAAGATAGATTTAAAGAGTATGAAAATACCATCAAATCAAAATCAGAATTATTAAACAAAATAAAAGTTTTTTTAGCAGGTTCAGTTGCTATGGAGCTTATTTTTAATGAAAGCTATACTAATGCACAAAGTGATCTTTTAAAGGTTAAAGAATTGCTTACTTTTATGGAAACTTTTGCTATGGCAAATGAGAGTTTATTGCAAGAGCAAAAGCAAGAAGTAAAAGAATTTTTAGAATTAATGAAAGAAAAAGTAGTGAGATTAGCTAGTATTCTTTTAGAAAATGAAAAAATAGAAAAACAAGATATAGAAAAAATCATAATGGAGTAAAAATGGTAAAAATAGGAATTTTAGTACTTTCAGATAGAGCAAGTAGTGGAGTTTATGAAGATAAATCCGGAGTAGAGATAGAAAAAATTTTAGATTCTTATATGAAAAATGAAAAAAGCTTTTACTATGAGCTAATTCCTGATGAGTACGATTTAATCATAGAAAAATTAGCTTATTTAGCTGATGAAGTAAAATGTGATTTAATTTTTACTACAGGAGGTACAGGGCCTGCTTTGCGTGATGTGACACCAGAAGCAACACAAGCAGTATGTGATAAAATGCTTCCAGGTTTTGGGGAGTTAATGCGTGCAAAAAGCTTAGAATATGTGCCAACAGCTATACTTTCAAGACAAAGCGCAGGTATAAAAGGAAAATCATTGATTATTAACTTACCGGGTAATCCAAAAGCTATAAGAGAATGTATTGAGCCTATATTTCCTGCTATTCCTTATTGTGTAGATTTAATAGGTGGAGCTTATATTGAAAATAATGAAGAGATAATTTCTGTATTTAGACCAAAGAAAAAGTAAGTCTAGTTAGACTTACTTTGAGGTTTTATAACCTTGCGATAAAAGTGCGTTCATACCACCTTTTAAATTAGTAACTTCTATGTCATTTTAATCTAGTAAAGCAGAAGCTTTAGTACTTTTTTGAACCACTTCTGCAAGTTATAGTAATGGGTTTTTACTTGAAATCTTTTTAATTTCCTCAACGAAATTTTTATTTACACTGCCATCTTCATTATAAAAGCTAATTTTAATGGTATTTTTTATTGTATCAGTTTGTGCCCATTCGCTAGGTTTTCTAAACATCAATTACTTGATAATTTTCTAAAATTCCTGCATTAATATCGATATTTTTAACTTCTGTTAAAACAAAACTAGCACAAAGTGTCAAAAACAAAAATATTTTTTCATAATCAACTTTCCTTTTTTGTAGCTTCATAATCTTGTGATAAAAGCGCTACCATGCCACCATCTAGATTAGTGCATTCTATACCTAGGGCATCTTCTATCATCATAGCAGTATGTTTGCTTCTTGAGCCTGTAGCGCATACAAAGGCTATGTTTTTATTTTGATAATCTACTTTTTCTTTAAATTCTTGGATGAAATTTCCATTCATAAAGCCATTATCATCGCAAAGTGCGATGAGTATAGCTTCTTTTATAACTCCACTTTTCCATTCACTTGGAGTTCTAACATCTACAATGTAATAATCTTGCAAGATATCTTTAGAAATTGCAATATTTTTCATTTTTCTAAAGCCTTGGAAATGATAGTGTTTAACGCATTATTAAATTCGCTAGGATTATCTATACCCATACCTTCGCTTAATTTAGCCATATTTAAAAGAATGTGTGCCATTTCGCTAGCAAGTGAGTCATTGTCTTTTAAGGCTTTTAAAATTGCATGATTAGGATTGATTTCAAGTATAGGTTTTACTTGTTGTTCTTGACCCATTTGTTTAAGAATTTGTTGCATAGCAAAATCTGGCTTATTTTGATCATAAACAATACAACTTGGACTATTAGAAAGTCTTTGACTTAATTTAACTTCTTCCACTTCATCTTTTAAAACTTCTTTAATTTTAATGAGTAAAGGTGCAAAATCAGCCTTTTGTTCTTCGCTCGTTTCTTCACTTGCTAAGTGATTAATAGCGCTAAATTTTAAACCTTCAAATTCACTCATCATAGGCATAACTATGGTGTCGATTTCTTCATCAAGCAATAAAACATTGATATTTTTTTGTTTATAGCTTTCAAGTAATGGAGAATTTCTTAATAATTTTTCATTTTTACCGCTAATGTAAAAAATTTCATTTTGACCTTCAGCTAGGTTTTGTTTATATTCTTCAAGATCGATTAATTCTTCTTTGTTTGAGTTTTTAAAATATAAAAGTTTAGCAATTGCGTCTTTGTTTTCACCAAAACCATATAAACCTTCTTTTAAAACTTTTCCAAAATTTTCATGGAATTTAAGATAATTTTCTTTGTCTTTGTCTTTAAATTTCTTAAGTTCTGCTAGGATTTTTTTAACACTTGCTTCTTGGACGCTTTTCAAAATTCTATTTTCTTGTAAAATTTCACGACTAACATTAAGCGGTAAATCCTCTACATCAATAATACCACGTACAAATCTTAGGTAAGTTGGTAGCAATTCCTTATCATCATCGCTGATAAATACGCGTTTTACATATAGTTTTAAACCGCTTTTATAATCCACTCTATAGAGGTCAAATGGAGCTTGTGCAGGTATAAAAAATAAAGAATTATACTCTATAGAACCCTCAGCTTTTGTATGAATATAAAGCATAGGTTTATTTGAATCATGGAAATTTTGCTCATAAAATCTTTCATAATCTTGTGCTTTTAAATTTGCTTTGTTTTGTCTCCATAAAGCACTTGCGGTATTAATTTGAGTATTTTTTAATTCTTTTTTAGGCTCTTTTTCACCTTCTTCTAATGGTAAATACTCTTCTTTTTCCATAAAAATAGGAAATTGAATATGGTTAGAGTATTTTTCTACTATGCTTTCAATGCGGTATGAGCTTAAAAATTCTTCATCTTTTAAATGCAAGGTTATGCAAGTGCCTTGCTCATCTTTATTTGCATCTTCTATTTCATAACCACTAGCATCAGAAATCCAAAGATAAGCTTTATCATCTAATGCTTTTTTGCTTAAAACTTCTATTTTAGAAGCTACCATAAAAGCAGAGTAAAAGCCTACGCCAAATTGTCCTATAAGTTGAGAGTCTTTTTTGGCATCACCGCTTAAGTTTTCTAAAAAGCTTTTTGTGCCACTTTTAGCAATCGTTCCAAGATGATTGATCAAATCTTCTTTATTCATACCTATACCATTATCACTTATGGTTAGGGTTTTTGCTTCTTGGTTGAAATTGATTTGAATTTTTGGTTCAAATTTTAAATTTTTATAAGCATCATCGCTCACACTTAAATAACTAAGCTTATCAAGTGCGTCACTTGCATTAGAAATAAGCTCTCTTAAAAAAATTTCTTTGTTTGAATACAAAGAATGAATCATAAGTTGTAAAAGTTGATTAACTTCAGTTTGAAATTGCATTTTTATCTCCTTTATTTAAAAATTAAAAAACCAATCCACACTGCCAAAAGACAAAGGATAACATTTAAAATAATATTTAGAAAAAAGTGAAAATAATTACCACTTTGCAAAAATAGCAAATTTTCATAAGAAAAAGTTGAAAAAGTCGTAAAAGCACTTAAAAAACCCGTACTAATTAAACTTTTAGTAAAAATATGCACATCTTTAGAGTTTGCATAAGAAAAAAACAAGCCCATTAAAAAAGATCCTATGATATTAACAAGTAAAGTACCATAGGGAAAATCATGTGGAACGATTTTATTAAAAAAGCTACTAGTAAGCATTCTAGATATGGCTCCTAAAAAGCCACCAAAACCTACAGCTAAAATTGTATTAATCAAACTTGTGTCCTTTCACTATCTAAGATTGCTTGCATTCTTTCTCTAGTTTGATCAAGCCAATCATCTTTACTTATATCAACAAGATCAAGAAATACTACTTTTAAAACACCACTATTTGCACTAAAGTTTTGTGTGTCTAAAATTTTAGCTGAATCAACGATTACCACAGGTTGGACTTTTAGATTAAGTTTTTCACTTAAAATTTTAGCTCCGACTTTAAATTTTAAAAGTTTTTGTGTTTTAGATCTTGTACCTTCTGGGAATATAGCTAAAATTCTATCTTCTTTTAGTCTTTCTTTGGCTTCTTTTAAAAGTTTTACTAGGCCTTTTGGACTTCTATCTATGCAAATAATTTTAGGTTTTTTAATCAAAGTTTTAAAAACTGGAAGTTCACCAAGTTCTTTTTTAGCTATCCAAGATATATTTTTTGGACATAAATCTTCCAAAACAACTATGTCTAACAAGCTTTGATGATTGATTAAAAGTAAATTAGCTTGAGGATGTATAGAACCTTGGGTTTGGATTTTATAATTTACTACATATTTTTGCAGTTTTGACCATGCTTTTCTGATTTTCCAAATTTTTTCTTGTGATTGCAATAATAAAAAGGCAATGCATAAAAATATAATAGATAAAATAAATTCAATCCAAAATATTAAAGCTTTAAATCTTTGATAAATCTTCACTTTTTACCCAGCCTATTTTTCCATTATTAAATAAAATTTTTTTATATTCATCTCTTGAATCTAGTACCTCCACTTCTTGTTTGTATTTTCCAGAATAAAAATGAGTTGAGTTTAGGGTTGGTAAAATTTGTACTTTGCTTTCAGCTTTTAATGTAGCTTTATATATGTTATTTTGGGCTAAAAAACTTGCTACTAGAGCCAAAATTACTAAGCCTAAAGCTACATAGCTTTTCTTAAATACAAACCATAAAGCAAAAACACCACACAAGCTCCATGAAAATACTTGTTTGTAAAAATTAAAATCATTAGTTTTTGGATTTAAATCACTTTGTGTGCTTATACTATCTTCTTTAAGTTCTATTTTTAAGGAAAAATCTTTTAATTCTTTAGAATTTAAATTAAAATAAGAAAAATCAAAACGCGTTTTGCTTTTATCTAAAATAGCATAATAAAACCCATTTTGCTTTTTAAAATCACCTTTAATAGCCTCTACGCCTTGTTTTTGAATATCTTTTATGTTAAAACTTGCTAGGTTTGTGTTTTCTCCTATAAGTTCTATAAATAAAATTATATTATCATTATCAAAATGGCTTGCTTTTGCTTGTTTGACTTCTAAATTACTTGCAACTATGTGTGAGTATTTATTAGAAGGAGCGTCGATTTTTTTAAGTCTAATAGGTTTTATAATTAATGATGAGCTTTGAAAAATATGATCATTTCTGCTTAGTGAAACGATGATTTTATTTAAATTTGCATTTAAACTTTTTGCTTCAAACCATAATTTTGTATGATATGAATTAGCCTTTTGCTCCCAAATAGGATTAGGGTTAATCCAAAGCATATCATCATTTTTTTCAAAACTCACATTTAAATCAAAACTTATATTAGTTGTAGTAATAACCTCAAGATCTATAGTAAAAGCTTCATCTATATAAGCCTCATCAGTGTATTCTTTCGCATTTAATACCAAAGAACCTTGAGGAATAAAATTTTCATCATTGATTTTGCTTTCATAATTACCTTCATCGCTTGGAGCAATGGTTTGATAAATTTGTTTAGCCTGATCGTCTAATTGATTGTAGTTTTTTTCTAAGGTGTTGTAATCTTCAAAAACACTATTTTCTTGAGCATATAAATTAAGTGTTAGTAAAAAAATACAAAAAACTTTGAAGATTTTTAGCAATTTAAAAATCCTTCAAACATTTTAAGTCCTACTTTTGAACCAAGTATATCATCACACATTCTTTCAGGGTGTGGCATAAGTCCAAAGATTTTTTTATTCTCATTACAAATTCCAGCTATATCATTTAAAGAGCCATTTGGATTGTTGATGTATCTTAATAAAATCATATCTTTATCTTCTAGTATTTTAATACCATCTTCGCTATTAAAGTAATTTCCTTCTCCGTGAGCAATAGGTAATTCTATAATGTCATTTTTTTGGAAATTTTTCAAAAAAACATTATTGTTTGATACTACTTGTAATGCTTGTATTTTGGAAATAAAACTTAAGTTATTGTTGTGTTTCATAGCTCCCTTTAAAAGACCAAGTTCTAATAAAATTTGAAAACCATTGCAAATACCTAGGACATATCCACCTTTTTTAACATGCTCTTTTAGGGTTTTTATAGCAGGAGCAAGTTTTGCAATAGCGGCACATCTTAAATAATCTCCATAAGAAAATCCACCTGGTAAAACAATTAAATCTGCACTAAAATCTTGTTTTTCATGCCAAATGATTTCAGTTTTTATTCCTAGTTTTTCAAAAGCATAAGCTGTATCAAACTCACAATTAGTTCCAGGAAAACGAATAATAGCTACTTTCATAATATTATCTCATAATCTTCTATCACAGTATTTGCAAGCAATTCTTTACACATTAAATCAGCTTGTTTTAAAGCTTCTTCTTTATCATCGCAAGCTATATCAAAACTAATTTGTTTTGAGGTTTTAACATTTGCTATGTTATTAAAATCTAAAGAATGCAAAGCCTTTTCTATGGCTTTGCCTTGAGGATCTAAAATCCCATTTTTTAGTGTAATATTTACAATTACTTTCATTATTTTTCCTAACTTAAAATTCTTTTTAATACTTCTTCATAGGCCATTTTTACATTGCCTAAGTCTTGTCTAAAGCGGTCTTTGTCTAATTTTTCATTAGTTTTGCTATCCCAAAATCTACAACTATCAGGGCTAATTTCATCAGCTAGTATCATATTTCCTTCGTTGTCAATACCAAATTCTAATTTAAAATCAATCAATTTTAAACCTTTAGATTCAAAGAATTTAACCAAGATAGAATTGATTTGTCTTGCTATATTTTTTATTAATTCTAAATCTTTTTCACTTTTTACTAAATTTAAAATTAAACAATGCTCATCATTGATAATAGGATCGCCTAAGTCATCATTTTTATAACAAAACTCAACTACAGCAAAAGGTAAGATTGTACCTTCTTTAATACCCAATCTTTTTGTTAAAGATCCTGTAGCTACATTTCTAGTGATAACTTCAATAGGTATAATATCGCATTTTTTAACAATTTGTTCTTTATCACTGATAGTTTCTACTAGATGTGTTTTAATGCCTTCTTTTTCTAAAAGATGAAAAATTTCAGTACTAATTTTACAATTTAATGCGCCTTTTCCTGCTTCGTTACCTTTTTTTTCTGCATTAAAAGCAGTTAAATCATCTTTAAATTCTGTGATGAGTAAATTCTCATCATCAGTCTTAAACATTTTTTTACCTTTTCCCTCGTATAAAAGATCTAATTTTGCTGCCATTTTACTCTCCTTTCGTGATGTTTAGAATTTTAATTGCATCAATTGCCGTTTTTAATTGTATATCATTATCAATTTGTTCTTTAGTGATGATATTTTTATCTTCTTTAGTATCTTTTTTCTTTTCTTGATGCCCGATTTTATCAAGTTCAGCTTGCAAGTGTTTTTTAAGGTCGCTTTCTTTGATTTCAAAACCATGATTTTCTTCTTTGCTTACTTTTCCTGGGAATACTTCTATATCAGGACTAACCCCAACAGCTTGTATAGTTCTACCACTTGGTAAATAATATTTTGCTATAGTAAGTCTTAAGCCTTCTTTACCTTTTTCATCCATAGGTAATATAAGTTGCACACTACCTTTTCCAAAAGTTTTTTCACCTATGATAATAGCACGTTTGAAATCTTGTAAAGCTCCGCTTACAATCTCACTTGCACTTGCACTACCGCCATTTACAAGCACTACTAAAGGTGCGTTGGTGATTTTTTTATTTGGATTTGCTTTAAATTCTACATTCTCGCTTTTTATTTTTCCTTTTTGTGAAACAATTATTCCTTTATCTATAAAAAGATTTACTAAACCTACGGCTTGATTTAAAATACCACCTGGATTGGTTCTAAGATCTAGTATAATTCCTTTTACATTAGAATGCTTTTTAATTGCTTTGCTAACTTCGTCTATGACATTTTTATCAAAATTAGTCACTCTTAAATAAAGTAAGTTTTCATTTTCGATTAATTTAGCATAAACACTATCAACCTTTATAATATCTCTTTTTAAATTGACATCAAATGGTTTTGCATCACCTTTTCTATAGATAGTTAGAGTAACCTTTGTTTTAGGTTCTCCACGCATTTTAGAAACAGCTTCATTTAAAGTCATACCCAAGGTTGATTCATTATTAATTCTTAAGATAATATCGTCAGTTTTAATACCTGCTTTATCTGCTGGACTTCCTTCTATAGGGGCTACAACGCTAATTGCTCCATCTTTTTGTGTGATAGTAAAGCCAAGTCCGCCAAATTCTCCATTAGTTTGTTCTTTAAGTTCTTTATAACCTTTTTCATCTAAGAAGGAAGAATGAGCATCTAAATTTGTTAGCAAACCTGCAATGGATTTATCAACTAAATCTGTATAATTAACATCATCAACATAATATTGTTCTATGATGGACATGGTTCTTGTGAGTTTAGATAAGGCTTCTATTTTCTTTTCTGCTTCACTAGGAGTGGGATTTTTAGCTTGTAAATTAGTAAAAATAAAAGAAGCGGTTACTAAACTACAAATGCTAGCTGCGATAATAAGATTTCTTTTTGTCTTCAAAGGAAAAACTCCAAAATAAATATGAATTCATAAAATAATTATCTAATTTTAGTTATTTTTGCTTAAAAAATTGTAAATAAAGTAAATATTTTTATGATATTAGTGTATATATATAAAAAATTGTTTATAAATATAACTAAATAAACTTGACAATAATAGACTAAAGCTATATAATATATCTCATATAAAAGTAAAAAGGAGTAAAAAATGGCAAATATACAAGAATTTTTAACAGATTCTATGCTTTCAAATATAGAAAGCGCAATTTCTTTGGCCATTCATTCTAAGAATAGTGAAATCAAACCTTTACATTTATTATGGGCTTTAGGTGTTGATAGTTCAAGTTTGCTTAATCAAGTTTTTAATAAATTAAATGTTTCTAAAGAGGCATTTGAGTTAGAAGTAAAAAGTAAAATTTCATCTTTTCCTACTAGTTCAAATGTAAATAAAGACAATATTAAATTTTCAAATGAATTTATTAATTCTTTAGAAAAAGCAAAAGGCTTGGCTTTAGAAAATAAAGATAGCTATTTAGCTGTGGATATGTGGCTTGTTTCAGAAAGTATGAGTGGGGTTGTTAAAGAACTTTTATCTAAATTTGTAGATTTAAATGAGTTTAAAAAAGAATTAGAATTCATTAGGGCTGGAGCTAAAATAGAAACTAAAACAAGCGATGAAACACTTGATTCTTTGTCTAAATTTGGTATTGATTTGACTATGAAAGCTAAAAACAATGAACTTGATCCTGTTATAGGCAGGGAAGAAGAAATTCAAAGATTAATGCAAATTTTAATCAGGAAAACTAAAAATAATCCTATTTTATTAGGTGAACCAGGAGTGGGTAAAACTGCTGTAGTAGAAGCTTTAGCACAAAGAATAGTAAAAAAAGATGTTCCTATTTCATTGCAAAATAAAAAAGTCATAGCTTTGGATATGAGTGCTTTAATAGCAGGAGCAAAATACAGAGGTGAATTTGAAGATAGATTAAAAGCTGTTGTAAATGAAGTAATAAAACATAAAAATATAATTTTATTTATAGATGAAATTCACACCATTGTAGGTGCAGGTGCAAATGAAGGAAGTATGGATGCAGCAAATATTTTAAAACCTGCTTTAGCAAGAGGTGAGCTTCATACTATAGGCGCTACAACCTTAAAAGAATATAGAAAATATTTTGAAAAAGACGCGGCTTTACAAAGAAGATTCCAACCTGTAAATGTAGCTGAACCTAGTGTGAATGAAGCTTTGGCTATGCTTAGAGGTATAAAAGAAAAATTAGAAATTCATCATAATGTAACTATTAATGATAGTGCTTTAGTAGCAGCAGTAAAGCTATCTAAGCGTTATATAGCTAATAGATTTTTGCCTGATAAGGCGATTGATTTAATTGATGAGGCTGCAGCAGAATTAAAAATGCAAATAGAAAGTGAGCCAAATTCATTAAGAAAGGTTAGAAAGCAAATTGAAAGTTTGGAAGTAGAAAATGAAGCTTTAAAAATGGAAAACAATGAAGCTAATGCAAAAAGACTAGAAGAGATTAAAAAAGAATTAGCAAATTTAAAAGAAGAGCAGATTAAGCTAAATACTCAGTTTGAAAATGAAAAGGCTGTTTTTAATGGCATTAGCTTAAAGAAGAAAGAAATTGACAGTTTGAAAAATGAAGCAAATTTTGCAAAAAACAAAGGTGATTTTCAAAAAGCAGCCGAGATAGAGTATGGTAAGATTTTAGAGTGTGAAAAGGAAGTTTTAAATTTAGAAGAAAAATGGAAGCAAATGACACAAGAAGGAGTTTTGCTTAAAAATCAAGTTGATGAGGATTTAGTAGCTGGAATTTTAAGCAAGTGGACAGGTATTAGTGTACAAAAAATGCTTACTTCTGAAAAACAAAAGTATTTAAATATTCAAGAATATTTGCAAAAAAGTGTTATAGGTCAAGATGAGGCTTTAAGCGCCTTGGCTAGAGCTATTAAGCGCAATAAAGCAGGGTTAAATCAAGCTGGAAAACCTATAGGAAGTTTTTTATTTTTAGGGCCAACTGGAGTGGGTAAGACAGAAAGTGCTAAAGCCTTGGCTCGATTTTTATTTGATGATGAAAAGGCTATGGTGCGTTTTGATATGAGTGAATTTATGGAGAAACATAGCGTATCAAGACTTTTAGGAGCACCTCCTGGGTATATAGGACATGAAGAAGGTGGGGAGTTAACCGAAGCAGTAAGAAGAAAACCTTATAGTGTGATTTTGTTTGATGAAGTGGAAAAGGCACATAAAGATGTATTTAATATACTTTTGGGAATTTTAGATGATGGTAGAGCTACAGATAGCAAGGGTATTACGGTTGATTTTACTAATACTATTATTATTTTAACTTCTAATATTGGTGCTAATTTTATTATGGAGCTTAAAGGAGATGAAAGAGATAAGGCGATCAAAGAAACACTTAGGAGATTTTTTAAGCCTGAATTTTTAAATCGTTTAGATGATATTATTATGTTTAATCCTTTAGGAGAGAGTGAAGCTGTTAAAATAGTTAAACTATTATTTAATACCCTGCAAAAAAGTCTTGTAAATAGAGGTATTCAGTCGAGTTTAAGTGATGAAGCAGCTAGTTTGATTGCAAGGGTTGGTTATGATGTGGATTTTGGTGCAAGGCCATTAAAAAGAGCTTTGTATGATATGGTCGAGGATAAATTAAGTGATATGATTTTATCCGATAAATTAAATGAAAATGATGAGATTATTATAAATTCTAAAGATGATGAGATTATCATTGTTAAACAATAAGCAAGTGTAATACTTGCTTATTTTAGAGTGAAATTATTTTACTGTCATTAAATTATAAATATAAAATATATTTTGCAAAAAATTTTTTATTTTTTATAAATTCTTAACAATTATTATTCTAAAATCAATTCCGATATTTTTTATTTATTAAAGGAAAACAAATGAGTGATTTAGATGTTTTCAATCGCCGTTTAGACGCATTAGAAAAACTTCCTCTTTTGAAAAACGAGATTTCTATTTCTAAAGCCCTAAAGCAATCAGGTTTTTCAAGAAGGGATTTTATGAAATGGGCTAGCGCAATGACTGCATTTTTAGCACTACCTGTTAGCTTTACTCCAGTTGTTGCAAGAGCTGCTGAGCTTAGTGATAGACTTCCAGTGATTTGGCTTCATATGGCTGAATGTACAGGATGTTCTGAGAGTTTATTAAGAAGTGATGCTCCTACTATAGATAGTTTAATTTTTGATCATATTTCTTTAGAATATCATGAAACTATAATGGGTGCAGCAGGTTGGCAAGCTGAGTATAATCTTGAAGCTGCTATGGAAAAATATAAAGGTAGATATATTTTAATGGTAGAAGGTGGTATACCAACAGGTGCTACAGAAAACTTTTTAACCATAGGACCACACGGTAAAACAGGTAAGCAAATAGCTCAAGAAGCTTGTGATAATGCCTTGGCTATTTTTGCTATAGGTACCTGTTCGGCTTTTGGTGGTATTCAAGCTGCTAGACCTAATCCAAGCAATGCTGTAAGTTTGAGTAAAGTTACAAACAAAACAGTTATTAATGTTCCAGGTTGTCCTCCAAGCGAAAAAAACATTATAGGTAATGTGATTCATTATATATTGTATCAGACATTGCCAGCGCTTGATGCTTATAATAGACCAAAATGGGCTTATGGACTTAGAATCCATGATTTATGTGAAAGAAGAGGACGCTTTGATGCGGGTGAGTTTGTGCAACAATTTGGTGATGAGGGGGCAAAAAAGGGATATTGTCTTTATAAGGTAGGCTGTAAAGGACCTTATACTTTTAATAACTGCTCAAGAGAAAGATTTAATCAACATACCTCATGGCCAATCCAAGCTGGACATGGTTGTATAGGTTGCTCAGAACCTGATTTTTGGGATACTATGGGACCTTTTGAAGAAGTTATGGCGGGAAGATTATTTGATACTGTTTATGGCTTGGGTGCTGATAGTATTTCAGATAAAATTGGTATAGGTGTGCTTTGTGTAACAGGTGTTGCTGTTGCTGCGCATGCTGTGATTGCTTCATTAGAAAAAAATAAGGATTAAGAATGTCAAAAAGAATTATTATAGATCCACTTACTAGAATAGAAGGGCACTTAAGAGTTGAAGTGGTGGTTGATGAAAACAATGTTATCAAGGAAGCATATTCAGGATCAACTCTATGGAGAGGTTTAGAAACTATTGTAAAAGGTCGTGATCCAAGAGATGCAGGCTTTTTAACTCAAAGAATTTGTGGTGTTTGTACTTTTTCGCATTATAGAGCAGGGATTATTGCAGTAGAAAATGCTTTAGGTATTACTCCACCATTAAATGCGATTTTAACTAGAACTTTAATGAATGCAGCTTTGTATATGCATGATCATCCTGTGCATTTTTATCAACTTCATGGGCTTGATTTTGTTGATGTTGTAAGTGCTTTAAGCGCTGATGTAAAAAAAGCAAGTGATGAAGCATTTAAATATACAGATATGCCTTATGCAACAGGTGCAGATAAACTTTTAGAAGTACAAAAAAGATTAAAAACTTTTGTAGATAAAGGAAATCTTGGACCATTTGCAAATGCTTATTATGGACACGCGACTTATCGCTTTACTCCTGAGCAAAACCTTATTGCACTTTCACATTATTTAGAATGCTTAAGAATTCAAAGAGTTATAGCTCAAGCTATGGCGATTTTTGGTGCTAAAAATCCTCATCCACAAAGTTTAACTGTAGGTGGTGTAACTTGTATTATGGATCTTTTAAACCCATCAAGAATGGCTGAATATATGACTAAATTCCAAGAAGTAGCTGATTTTATTAACCGTGCTTATTATCCTGATTTAATCATGGCAGCAAAAGCTTATTCTAAAGAAGCGAGTGTATTAAATGATGTTGGAGTAAATAATTTCTACACCGAAAGAGAATTCCAAGTTTCTAGCGATGAATGGTTATTTGAGGGTGGTATTATTAGAAATGGTGATTTGAGTAAAGTTGAAGAAGTAGATGAAGCTAAAATCACTGAAGAGGCTACAAAATCATGGTATGCAGATAATGAAGCTTTACACCCTTATGATGGCAAAACTAATCCAAACTATACAGGCTTAATTGATGGTGAAAGCATTGACGATAAAGGCAATATGGTTCATAGTAAGGTATTTGATACCAAAGGTAAATACAGCTGGATTAAAGCTCCAAGATATGAAAATTTACCTATGCAAGTTGGACCATTAGCAAATATTTTAGTAAATTATGCTAAGGGTAATAAAATCGTAGTAGAAGCGGTTGATTCATTCTTAAAAGCTACGAATTTACCAGTTAAAGCACTTATGAGTACTTTAGGAAGAACCGGTGCTAGAGCGATTGAAGCTAAAATCATTGCTGATCATGGTTTAAAAGCATTTAATTCTTTAGTTGAAAATTTAAAAACAGATGAAAGCACTTGTGCTACTTATGTAATCGATAAAAACAAAGAATACAAAGGTAGATTTATGGGAAGTGCGCCTCGTGGTGCGTTGAGTCATTGGTGTAGAATTAAAAATGGTGTGATTGAAAATTGGCAAGCTGTGGTTCCTTCTACTTGGAATGCAAGTCCAAAAGATGCAAATGGGGTAGGTGGAAGTTATGAGCAATGTCTTATTGGAATAAAACTAGCTGATGTTAAACAACCTTTAGAAGTTATAAGAGCAATCCACTCTTATGATCCTTGTATAGCATGTGCTGTGCATGTAATGGATACTAAAGGCAATAATCTTAGCGAGTATAAAGTTAATGTAAATTTATAAGGAAAGGACTTTAGTATGGATTCTAAACATTCCTTAAAAACAAATAGAAAAGCTCAATATGAATTTAGTATTGGCCTTCGCTTTACACATTGGTTAAGAGCAGTTGCAATCGTGATTTTAGTAGGGACTGGATATTATATTTCTTATGTATTTCAATCTCCATCTATCTCATCTGAACCAACTTTATTTATGCAGGCAAAATACCGTATGGTGCACCAAATTTTTGGATTTATCTTAATAGCTTGTGTGATTTTTAAAACATATTTGTTCTTTTTTGATAAAAAAAGCGACGGTGAGAGAAAAAGCATAAAAGATATTTTTAATGTAAAATTATGGATAGAGCAGATTAAATTTTATATTTTCCTAGGAAAGCACCCGCATTTGCAAGGTGTATATAATCCTTTGCAATTTGTAACTTATTTTTTCTTTTATCTTGTTATGTTTGGACTTATTTTAACAGGTTTAATTCTTTATGTACATGTGTTTCATGAGGGTTTGGGTGGATTTTTATATGATATTTTAAGACCTATTGAAGTAATGTTAGGTGGATTGGCCGATGTTAGAACCTACCATAGAATTTTAATGTGGATTGTTTTAATTTTTGTTCCAGTGCATATTTATATGGCTGTGTTTAACTCAGTTAAAGGTAAAGATGGTGCCCTAGATGCTATTTTTAGTGGTTATAAATTTGTAAGAGAAAATCATTGAAATTATTGATCTTAGGTATTGGTAATATTATGTTTGCAGATGAGGGCTTAGGCGTTCATCTTTGCAAGCTTTTAGAAAAAAATTATAAGTTTTATCATAAAAAAGACTCGGTAAGCTTTGTAGATGGTGGAACTTTGGCTTTGCAACTTAGCTATATTATAGCTGAATATGATGAAATGGTTGTGATTGATTGTATTGCAGCAGATGATGCTAAAATCGGAGATATATTTTTCTTTCCTTATGATGCAATGCCAAAAAAAGTAAATTGGAGTGGTAGCGCACATGAAGTTGAAATGCTACAAACTTTACAGTATATGGAGCTTATGGGAGACTTGCCTAAAACTCAAATTTTAGCTTGTGTGCCAAAACGTATAGAACCCTTAAGTTTTGAGCTTTCCAAAGAAGTCTTGATTGCTTTAGAAAAAATGGAGAAAATTTTGCTTGATTTTTTAGAGAAAAAAGGCTTCACTTGTGAAAGAATTGCAAACCATGATATACAAGAGCTTGCTTTAAGCTCTTATAAAAATTAGACCAAGTTTTTACTTATTCTTTAGTTTTATTAATCATCAAATTTTTGTCCTAAGAAATTTCCATTCACATCAGTATAAATTTCCATCATATTATTAAGCTTAAATTTATAACCTTGAATTTCTTTTTCAACTTTAATTATACTTGCATTTGGGTGCATTTTTTTAATTGTTGCTAAAACATTTGGACTTAAAAAAGAAGTATCAATTGGTCTATATTTTGCATCTATTTCTTTCCAATCACCATTTGTGAAAAACTCAAGTTCCGTACCATTATCAAGGTATACATCAAAACTATCAATATCTTGTTTTACTAGAGCGATGTTAGAGTCTGTAAAATGTTTTTGTATGAAGTTTTTAGAATTTGCCGGTAAAGCATTTACACCTACAACGATATCTTTAGCAAAAACACAACTTGCTAGAGCTAATGTTGTTAAAGCTATTTTTAATTTCATTTTTTATCCTTTAAATTGAATTATTTGTGAAATCATAATAATATTAAGTGAATTTTGTGTGAACTTTATTTTTTTAAAATAAATAGCAAGTATTTAATTGTATAATGATAAAAAAGTTTTAAAAGGATAGATAATGTATAGGTTTGCACCATCGCCTACTGGAGATATGCATATTGGAAATTTAAGAGCTGCTTTGTTTAATTATATTAAAGCACGACAAGAAAATACAGATTTTATTTTACGTATTGAAGATACAGATAATGCTAGAAATATTGCCGGAAAAGAAGAAGAAATAAAAGCAATTTTAAAAGAATTTGGCATAGCTTGGCAGCATTATTATGTACAAAGTGAGAATTTAAAATTTCATCGTCAAATGGCTTTAAAATTAGTGAGTGAAAAAAAAGCATTTGCGTGTTTTTGCACAGAAGATGAGTTGGCCCATAAAAAAGAACTAGCTAAAAGTAAAAATCAAGCTTACAGATATGATGGCACATGTGAAAAACTTGCAGATATTGATGTGTTAAATTGTGAAAAACCTTTTGTAATTCGTCTTAAAAAACCACAATCACAAATGCAATTTACTGATTATATTAAAGGTGAGATTAGCTTTAATCCTGAAGATATTGATAGCTTTGTGATTATGAGAGCAGATAAAACTCCAACTTATAATTTTGCTTGCGCAGTAGATGATATGCTCGAAGGTGTTACTTGTATTATAAGGGGTGAAGATCATGTCTCAAACACTCCTAAACAAGAACATATTAGAGCTAGTTTGGGTTATGATAAAAGCATGACATATGCACATTTGCCTATCATTTTAAATGAAGAGGGTGTTAAAATGAGCAAAAGAGAAGCGCATTCTAGTGTTAAGTGGATGCTTGATCATGGTTATCTTGCAAGTGCTATTGCAAATTATTTAATCCTTTTGGGTAATAAAACTCCAAAAGAAATTTTTACTTTAGAAGAGGCTATAGAGTGGTTTGATTTGAAAAAAGTTTCAAAATCTCCAGCAAGATTTGACACAAAGCGTTTAATGCAAATTAACCGTGAGCATATTAAAATGTTAGATAATACACAGTTAAATGCTATGCTTAATTTAGACAAAGATGTGGCAGAGCTTGCGAAATTTTATACTCAAGAAGCTAGCACACTAAATGAAATTAAAGAAAAAATCCAGGCTATTTTTGCAAGTAAAAATTACCATGAATTTGAAAACGGATGTGGTTTAATCAAGGAGATTTTAAAAGATTTGGATTTGCCACAAAATTATGAAGAGTTTAAAAAGATTTTAATGGAAAAAACAAAACTAAAAGGTAAAAATTTCTTTATGCCTTTGCGTTTAGTGTTAACAGGAGTTACCCATGGGCCTGAAATGAGTGAAATTTATACCTTAATTAAGCCATTTATTAAAGAAATCATAAAGGAGTAAAATGGAAATTGGAATAAGTTTGATTGTATCTTTGGTGCAAATTTTTTCTTTGGTAATTGAAATTTATATATGGGTTATAATTATTGCGACATTGATTTCTTGGGTAAGACCTGACCCGTATAATCCTATTGTGCAAATTCTATATCGTTTGACAGAACCTGCTTATACTTTTGTAAGAAGGTTTATCCCAACTAGAATAGGAAGTATTGATTTGGCACCTTTGATCATTATTTTGGGATTAAAATTTATTCAAATATTTTTATCAAATTTAATTTTAGGAAGTTTATAAGTGTTAAAAAAAAGTGTAGTATTGCTTTTAGCTGGAGTGGTTTATGCTAATTGTGTAATGTATTCGTATGAAGAATTGGAGCAAAAACCCAACTCTTTAGCTAAAGATTATTATTTATATCGTTTGTTGGAAAAAAATGAATTTAAAAAAGATGAAATTGAAGGCTTAAAGGAGCATATTTATCGTTATGCAGGGCGTATTAAAAATGCTATTGAAGTTATTGTACCACCTTTGGGATATAATAAAGAATATAAAGCTTGTTATGAATTTAACACTCAAAATATCTTAGATGCCAATGCAACATGTCAGCTTATAAGATTAAATAGTCTAACTTTTATACAAGATCTTAATACTTCAGTGCGTAATGAGATGAAAAAAAATATCCTACAGGATAATCCAAATTTAACAAAACTTTTAGAAGCTTTTGATGCAAAAGATCCTTTAAACTATGCGATTTTAAATTATGATAGTGCTAATTTTTACAAAATTTATGACTTTACAAAAGATAAAAAAGACTTTTTCTTGGAAAAAGATTTTGTCAATGAATTAGCCAAAGAGAAAGAATTTACAAATTTTGTGAAAGAAATTATCATTAAGAAAAAAAGTCCTTTAATTAGAAAGTCTTTGGTTAATGTGGATGCGAATTTAAGTTTTCAGGATAATGCATTTTATTTAGGTGTGAATGCTATTTTAGAACATGATGATCAAAAAGCATTGGAATTTTTTCAAGTTGCAAGAGATACTTTTAAAAGCAGATCATTGATAGATAATGCGGTTTTTTGGTTGTATTTAATTACTCAAGATAAAAAACACCTTGATGAGCTTGCTCAAAGTGACTCTTTAAATATTTATAGTCTTTATGCGAGAGAATTAAAAGGTTTACCTTTACCTAAAATAGAAAAATTAAATCCTAAAAAGCAAAAAAATGACTTTGATATGAAAGATCCTTTTGCTTGGCAAAAACTAGCAAAAGAAGTCGCAAAAGGCACTCCAGAAGAATTAGACAAGCTTGCTAAAGACTTTTATACTAAAGACAATATCGCTATTTATGCGTATATTAAAGAAAGAGCGGAAAATTTTTCAAAGCATTATTTTATCATGCCTTATTTTGAATACTTAAAAGCGTATTCAACCCAAAGACAAGCGATGATTTTGGCTTTAGCTAGACAAGAAAGTCGTTTTATACCAACAGCAATTTCTACTTCTTATGCTTTGGGTATAATGCAATTTATCCCATTTTTAGCTAACCATATAGGTAATAAAGAATTGCAAATTCCAAATTTTGATCAAGATATGCTTTTTGAACCAAAAACAGCTTATACTTTTGCAAACCATCATTTAGATTATTTAGAATCCAAACTTAACTCTCCGGTTTTTGTAGCATATGCGTATAATGGAGGTATAGGTTTTACTACGAGAATGTTAAAAAGAGATGATATGTTTAGAGCAGGAAAGTACGAGCCATTTTTATCTATGGAACTCGTTCCTTATGCTGAAAGTAGAGCGTATGCTAAAAAAGTTTTAGCTAATTATATTGTGTATTTACATCTTCTGAACGATAATACACCGATTTCGAAATTTTTTGAAACTTTAACTCAAAACACTGATTCTCAAAACACGAATAAACCTGCAAAATAGGTTTTTGAATCAACTCATCAAGGGTGATTTTGTAATAACTTGCATAATCATTTTTGATGATATACTTAAATAATTCATCATTAGGTTTTAAAACGCTTATTGTGGTTTTTTCTCCATTAATTAAAATAGAAATTTGATCTTGATTGATATGAATGCTTGGTAAAAAGCTTAACACAAAAAATTCTTTTTGACTTTTTTCATCAAGAACAGGGTTTAAATAACTAAGCAAAGCCACTGTTCTGTTGTTCTTATAGTTAAAGTTGATTTTTTGCGCATACATGAGTGTTTGGCTTTTTAAATTCACCGTGCTTTGTTCTTGAGTTTTATTTGCACATGCATTAAAAACAAAAGCAAGCAATATAATCGTAAAAAGTTTTTTCATAATTTTTCCTAATTTTTTCATAATTATAAGCTTTTAACTTTTAAAAAGATATAATTATACTTATTTTCTTTATATTAAGGAAAACATAGTGAAAAGATTAGCAATGGCTTTTAGTGGTCCTTCCAATTCGGGTAAAACTACTTTGATTACTCAAGTGGCTAAGCATTTGATGAGTCAAAATTATAAAGTTTGTATTATTAAGCATGATCCAAAAGATAAGGCAAGTTTTGATATCGCTAAAAAAGATAGTTTTAAATTTTTTCAAAGTGGCGCAGATGTGATGGTTTTAAGTCCTACAAGAACAACTTTATTTACACATTCTCCAAGCACTTTGGAAGAGGCGATTTCAAAATTAGATGATTTTGATTTTTTGTTAATAGAGGGTTTGAAGACTTTAGATATGTCAAGAATTAGTGTATTTTGCAAAGAGGTTGATGAGTCTTATTTTGCTTATTCTAATGCTATAGCAAGTTATGAAAAGATAGAAAATGAAAATTTAACTTGGCTTTATTTAGATGATTTAGAAAGTATTTGTGATTTTATATTAAACAATTCAAAAAAAGTATAGGAGTGAAAATGCAAGAGATTATCAATGATATACAAAAGGCTGTGATTGAAATTTCTCATGAGCTTAGATATTTAAAAGACTTTGATTATACAAGTTCTCAAAATGCCACAGGAGATAACCAGCTTAAGCTTGATGTTAAAAGTGATGAGATTATTACTCGTGTTTTAAAACAAAGTAAAGGTATTAAAAGCTTAATTAGCGAAGAAAAACAAGAGCAATTGCTCATCAATGAAAATGAAAAATACATCATAGCTTATGATCCATTAGATGGTTCATCTTTGGTTGATGTAAATTTTGCCATAGGATCAATTTTTGCCATTTATGAGCAAGAAGCGAGCGCTAAGAATTTAAAAGCGGCTGTTTATGCGATTTATGGCGTGCGTTTAGAGTTGATAGTTTGCATGGATACCCCTAAACTTTATAGACTTAATGAAAATAATGAATTTGTTTATGTGAAAGAGTTAAAACTCAGCGAAAAGGGCAAACTAAATGCAAGTGGTGGAACACAAAAAAACTGGTCTAGTACACATAGAGACTTCATTAAGACTTTGTTTGATGAGGGCTATCGTTTAAGATATTCAGGTGCAATGGTGAGTGATTTACATCAAATTTTACTCAAAGGCGGAGGTTTGTTTTCATATCCTGCAACTACTGATGCACTCAATGGAAAATTAAGAGCTTATTTTGAAGTGTTTCCTTTTGCATTTATATTTGAAAAAGCAGGGGGATTTTCTACCAATGGTGTAAATGATTCTTTGCTGGAATTAGAATTTGATAAAATTCATGCAAGCACACCATGCTTTTTGGGTTCAAAATATGAAATTGAAAAATTAAAACAAGCTTATAAAGGACTTTGATGTCTGAAGTAAAAGATGAATTTGAACTAGCTTTAGAAGTCAAAAAAAACGAACTTGTAACTTGTCAAAATGTAAAAAATTTAAAATCTTGTTTGCCTTGTTCTATGATTTTTGAATGTGCTTTAAGAAAAGAGTATATCGATGCTGTTTATAAAAGCATGTCTAAAGGCAAAGAAGGTGGATTTGATTTTTAATTTAAAGGTAAAAAATGCGTTATATTACTACTCCTATATATTATGTAAACGATGTAGCACACATAGGTCATGCTTATACTACAATCATAGCTGACACTTTGGCGAGATTTTATCGCTTGCAAGGTCAGAAAACTTTTTTTCTTACAGGAACTGATGAGCATGGTCAAAAGATAGAACAAGCTGCTAGTGCTAGAAATTTCACTCCTAAAGAATATGCAGATGAGATTAGTGCTAAATTTAAAAAATTATGGGATGAGTTTGAAATTTCTTATGATTATTTCATCAGAACTACAGATGAAAACCACAAATTAAGTGTACAAAAAGCATTTAAAAAAATGTTTGATAAAGGTGATATTTATAAAGGTACATATGAGGGTTTTTATTGTGTTTCTTGTGAGAGTTATTTTACCCAAACTCAGCTTGTAAATGAGTGCCATTGTCCAGATTGTGGTAAAAAAACACAACTGCTGAAAGAAGAAAGTTACTTTTTCAAGCTTTCTAAATATCAAGATCAAATTCTTAAATGGTATAAAGAAAAAGAGCCAATTTTACCTAAAAATAAAGCCAATGAATTAATTCACTTTGTTGAAGGAGGATTAAAAGATCTTTCCATTACAAGAACGAGTTTTGAATGGGGGATAAAACTTCCAAAAGAACTAAATGATGAAGAACATGTGGTGTATGTTTGGCTTGATGCTTTGATGAATTATGTGAGTGCTTTGGGCTATGGACTTGATGAAAAAAATATGGATCTTTGGCCTGCTCATATTCATTTTGTAGGTAAGGATATCTTGCGTTTTCATGCGGTATATTGGCCAGCATTTTTGATGAGTTTGGAACTTCCTTTACCTCAATTTATTGCAGCGCATGGTTGGTGGACTAAAGATGGTGAAAAAATGAGTAAATCTAAAGGCAATGTGGTAGCACCTAAAGAAGTGGCTGATGCTTTTGGTTTAGAAGCTTTTAGGTATTTTTTACTTAGAGAAGTTCCTTTTGGCAATGATGGGGATTTTTCACAAAAAGCATTGATTACTAGAATTAATGCGGAGTTAAGTAATGAACTTGGAAATTTGTTAAATAGAATTATCGGTATGAGTGCTAAATATTCCCAAAATGTGATTGATTCTAAAGATGTGAGTTTGTATTTTACTCAGGAGTTACATGAGTGTAAAAAGTATTTAGATCATGCAATTAATGTCTTAGAGGGTATTCAACCAAATCGCTATCTAGAAGAGCTTTTTAAGGCTTTGTCATTAGCAAATTTATGTATTAGTAAGTATGAGCCTTGGAATTTAATTAAAAATAACGAAACTCAAAAAGCTAATGCTTTGGTAGCTCTATGTGCTAATATTTTAGCAAAGGTAGCTATTTTACTTTATGCGGCTATGCCAAAAACAGCGTTAAAAATTGCAAAAGCTTTAAATTTTGAAATTTCAAATGAAAATTATCAAAAATTAATTTTAAACTATCAATTATGCGATCTAAAATCTAGTACATGTGAAGCTCTATTTCCAAAAGTAGAATTTATGCAAGAAGAAAAAAAAGAAGTTACACCGAGTTTAGCTCAGATTAAAATTGATGATTTTAAAAAAATCGAAATCAAGGTAGCCTTGGTAAAAGATTGTCAAAATATCGAAGGAAGTGAAAAGCTTTTAAAATTTCAACTTGAGCTTGAAAATGGCGAACTAAGACAAGTGCTTTCGGATATTGCTAAATTTTATAAGGCAAGTGAGTTAGTTGGTAAACAAGTTTGCATGATCACTAATTTAAAAAAGGCTAAAATTTTTGGACACGAAAGCCAAGGTATGATTTTAAGTGCAGAAAAAGATGGAAAATTGGTTTTAATTAGTCCGCAAAGTTTTATTGAAAATGGAGCTTTAATAGGCTAGATGAATATATCTAATTTTTGTGAGCTTATTAATGCACAGGTTGCCAACTATGGTGCAACCTCTAGTGTGTATGATTTTAGTATAGACTTAAACAAAGTAAAACAAGCAAGTGCTTTTTTTGCTAAAAATCAAGAACAAGCAAGTTATGCTATAAAGCTTGGTGCTTATGTGATAGTAAGTGAGGAAAGATTAAAGCTTGAAGATGAGGATGTGTTTTATCTTCAAGTTGATGATCTTGAAGAAGCTATCTTAAGACTGTTTAGATTTTTATGTGAAGAAAAATCTTGCGAGTTTGTATATTGTGATGATGTGGGGTTGAAATTTGCTAAAGCATTTAATTTTAAAATCTTAAGCTCTAATGTTTTGGTAGATTTTGAAAATTTAAAAAATGCTAAAGAAAGAACATTTTTTTGCTCTAGCAATGAGCAATTTATCTTAAAACTCAAATCAAATTTTCATACTCTTAAGACTTGTGATTATGAAATTTTAGGTGCTAAGTCTTTATTTCAAACAAGTATACTTTGTAAAAAATTATATTTTAAAGACTTGAAATTTGCATTTTTTTACGCGGATATTTTTGCTAGTTTCATTGATTTGATAGAAAATCAAAAACTATCTTTTCATTTTAATGAAAAAAAACTAGAACTTTTTGATGCATATTTTTTAAATTCTCAAAATCAAATTTGTTCTTTTGGTGGTAGCTCTAGAGTAATTTTACTTGTAGAAAATGAAAAAGATTTTGAGTTTATTGCACAAAAACTCCAAGGTTTTAAGGGGTTTAAAACTGCGCTAAAAAATTCCTTGCTTTGTGATTTTTCTTATACTAGTTTAGAAGAATTGAAAAAATTCTTTGATTTTAAATACTGCTTGATTAAGGAAAATAAAGAAGACTTTTTAGAATATTTTCTTTATAAAGAAAAAAACATAAGTCTTTTTGATTAAAAACTATCAAACATTATATGGTATATTTTTGATTTTATTTTATTAATAAGGTCAAAAAATGAAAAAAATTTTATTTGTTAGTTTAATTGCAGCAGCTGCGTTAAATGCTGAAATTTTAGTTTATGGTCCAGGTGGTCCTGCTCCTGTTTTAAAAGAGCTTGCTAAGGAATTTGAAGCAAAAAATGGAGAAAAAGTAATTATTAATGCAGGGCCAACTCCTAAATGGATCAAGCAAGCTAAAAAAGATGCGGATATTATTTACTCAGGTAATACTTCTATGATGGATGGCTTTATTAAAGCAATGCCAAAACAAATTAAAATCGAAGATGTGCAGGTTTTAAACGCTAGAGGTTCTGGTATGATTGTAAGAGCGAATAATCCTAAAAAAATTAAAAAATTTGAAGATCTTTTAAAAGATGGCGTGAATGTTATGGTAGTTGATGGAGCAGGGCAGGTTGGCTTGTATGAAGATATGGCTTTAAAAACAGGAAAAATTGAAAATTTAAAAAAACTAAGAAAAAATATAAAAGTTTATGCAAAAAATTCTAAAGAGGCTGTTGATGAGTGGAAAAATAATAAAAACATCAATGCCTTGATCATTTGGACACATTGGATTAAAGCAGTGGGGGAAAAAGAAAATCGCTTTATTAAAGCAGGTAAAAACTCAATCATATATAGAGCAGCTGAAATAGTTCCAACTCAAAAAGGACTTAAAAATCCAAAAGTAGCTGAATTTATTCAATTTACACAAAGTAAAGAAGCTCAAAAAGTTTGGGAGAAAGAAGGTTGGATGGCAAAATAATCCAAAAAGCATTTTACTAAAGTAAAATGCTTTTTTTAGTGTTATTTTTCGTTAATCTCTGCCTCAATACTAATTTGTACTTCATCACCTAGTGTTAGACTAGTGGTATCTGGAGCAAAGTTAAAATCACTTCTTTTGATTTGACCTTGCAGGGTAAAACCTGCTTTTTCTTTACCACTATCTGTTTTTATAACTCCGCCAATTTCAGTTTCTAAAACAATATCTTTACTTACACCTGCGATGTTTAATACACCATGCATTTTACCTTTTTCATCAGAAATTTTTTCATACTTGCTCATAGTGAAAGTAATATTTGGGTGATTTTTTGCTTTAAAAAAATCATCTTGCTGCAAATGTGCATCTCTTGCTTTATTTTCTGTGTTTATAGAAGCAACTTTTATGTTTGCCTGAAGTTTGTTAAATTCAAATTTAGCACTATCAAAATCAATTACCGCTTCATATTCTTTAAAATTTCCGTTTACATTGCTAATTTGCAAATGTTTGATTTTAAAAGCTACATTTGTATGTGCCTTATCTAAGCTAAATTCTTTGCTTAAAGCACTACTTGTTAAAATTGAAGCAGCTAAAAATGAACCAAATAATATTTTTTTCATGTTTTCTCCTTAATGTTTAAAAAAGTAAATTATACAAACTAAAATAAAATGAAAGTAAATTTTTTAAACATATTCTATAAAATCTTTTACATTAGCTTCTTGAAAGCCTTTTAGTCTTAACAAGCAACTATCGCATTTACCACAAGCTTTATCTTCTCTTTCATAACAAGACCAAGTATATTCTAAAGCTACTTTTTCTTTTAAGGCTAAATCAACTATTTGACTTTTATTAAGATGAACTAATGGAGTTTTTATTTGTATCTTGCAAGAATTTGTCGTACCCTCGTTGATGAATTTGCTTGCTTTTTGTATGAATTTTTCACTACAATCAGGATAACCACTACTATCTTCTTGTACCACACCTATAAAAATACTCTCACATTTTTCTTTTTCAGCTATTGCGCCTGCAATCGATAAAAAGATACCATTTCTAAAAGGCACATAGGTGTTTGGTACTTCTACTTCGTGCAATTTTTCTTTGGGAATTTCTAAAGTATAATCAGTTAAAGAATTTCCACCAATATTAGCTATAAAAGAAACATCTAAAATATATTTTGTTTGAATATTTAATTCTTTACAAATTTTATTAAAACATTCTCTTTCTTTATTCATAGTGCGTTGGTTGTAGTCTAAGTGCAAGGCGATGATCTCATAGCCTTCTTTTTTGGCTAAATATGCACATAAAGTACTATCCATACCGCCACTAATAACACAAAGAGCTTTTCTCATACTTTTCCTTAAATTTGATATAATTTGAAATTATAAAACCAAAAGGATAATAATGATTTTTTGTGAAGAAGAAATGGATGTTTCTTTTCTTGAAAAAATTGCACGAAAAATGAGTGATCAAAATATAGAGCTTGTTTTAGTAAATGAAAATGCAATGCGTGGGATTAATCTTAGTCAAAGAGGGATTGATAAAAGCACTGATGTGTTGTCTTTTCCATTGGCACAAAATTGTGAAAATTTGCTAGGTAGTATAGTGATAAATTTAGATGAAGTTGATAAAAAAGCTCAGGAATATAAACACACTAGTGAAGAAGAAATGGCATTGTTGTTTATCCATGCAATGTTGCATTTGCAAGGTTATGATCATGAGGTGGACCAAGGTCAAATGAGGGAAAAAGAGCAAGAATGGATTGAGTATTTTAAACTCCCAAAAAGCTTAATTATAAGAGCACAAGAGGTTGAAAATGAATAAGAAAATCATCGCAGCTTTAAGTTTATGTGCGAGTTTATATGCATACGATGAAAACACTTTTAAGTTGGATATTTAAAAGGAAAAGAATTCGATATTTACTTATATAGTTCTAAAAAAAACTCACACTAGCTATGGTTTAGCACAAAATAAGCAAAAGCAGTATAGTTTTTGGATAGTGCTAAAAATGGTGAGTATTATATTGATATGGCAGATTTTAGGACTTGTGCATTAAAAAATACTTTCCAAAATAAATTTAAAGCTTTTTGTGAAATAAATGAAGAGAAAAAAGAATCGGATCTTTTATCTTTAACAATCTAAATCAAAAATTTATCAAGTTTCAATTAAAAAAGAAAAGAAACTTCAAAATGATAAAAGCATAGAATTTGATTTTAGTGAAGATATGCTTAAATTTTCAAGCACAGATAAGAAATTAATGCAAATTATAGATGATTTTAATGAAAATTTAGACCAAAACTCACTCAAGCAAAAAGCAAAAGAAAATTTAGAAAAATGGCAAAAAGAAGAAAATATTAGTAATGAGTTTTTTTCACAAGCTTTGTTTTTTATCAAGATATGCATGTGATTTCTTTGGGAAAAAATATTTATGAGTGTAAAGGTGGAGCTCATGGTATGACCCATATTATAAGAAAAACGTATAATATCGATGATATGAAACTTCTTAGATTGAAAAAAGAATTAAAACTAGACAACGAAGACTTTCAAGAAATGATGAAACAAAAAATCACAAGCTTATATGATGTAAAAGAAATATTTGATCTTAAAGAATTTAAAATGAGTGAAATTTTTGAATTAAGAGAAGATGGTATTAATTTTATATGGGAACCTTATGAAATAGCTCCTTATTTAACTGGAGTTGTTGAAGTATTTGTGAGTTTTGAAGAGTTAAAGCCATTTTGGAAAAGTAATTCAAAATTAGCTTATTTGAGTCTAATCAAATAAGCTTTAATCATCAAATTTTTGTCTTAAAATAGTTCCGTTGTGATCTATATAAAGTTTCATTTGATTGTTGAGTTTGATTTTATAATAAGAAATTTTTCTTTCTATTTCTATGATTGCGGTATTAGGGTAGATGTTTTTAATGGTATTTTGTATAGCTAAAGGCAAAATCGCATAATTGAGTGACCTAAAATTTTCTGCTTCTTTAAATTCTCCATTTAAAGAAAACTCGATTTCGCTACCATCGCTAAGATAAATTTCATACGAATGACCATCTTGCTCTACTAAGCCTATATCTGCATTAAAATAATCTTTGATGAATTTTTTGATATTAACCGGTAGTGAATCGGGTGCTATAACAATACCAGCATTAAGAGTATTTAAACTAATAAAAAAAGCTAAAGCTAATTTTTTCATTTTTAACCTTATTTTTTGTTTTTTTGCCGATATTGTATCTTATTAGTGTGAATTTTATGTGTAAGCTAGAATTTAAATAGCTTTTTGTTATAATTAATAAAAAACAAAGTAGGGTGATGGTAGCTTCTTTTTTAATCGCTTTAAATGTTGTTGTATTTATTTTTGTAAATTATCTTTATTTTGGATCATTGAAATTAGATCTTATTTTGGGTTTAAATTTATTTTTCTATCAAGGGTTTTACTGGCAAATTTTAAGCACAATGTTTATGCACGGAAACTGGACGCATTTGATTTTAAACATGATAGTGCTTTTTCAGTTTGGAATGATGTTGGAGAAATATTTAGGAAGTTTTAAATTTATCTTACTTTATCTAATAGGTGGAGTGTTTTGCTCTCTACTTAGTGTTTTTTATGTGTATTTAAGCTTTGATGGAAGTTTTGTGAATGTAGTGGGCGCAAGTGGTGCGATATGTGTTTTGATGGGTTATTATGCTTATTTGGATAAAACTGCCACTAAAGGATTAATCGTAGCGATATTATTAATGAGTTTTGTGCCTATTTTTATGGGGGTAAATGTGGCTTGGTATGCACATATTTTTGGATTTATATGCGGATATGTTTTGGGTAGGTTAAGAGTAATAAAATGAAATATATCTATTTTATCCGCCATGCAAAAGCTCAAAAAGAAAACTACGAACAAGACCTACAAAGAGAACTTAGCTCTAATGGAAAAGATGATTTAAAAACGATGATTTATAGAATTAAGGATTTGAATTTCAATGCACAAAGCATTATATCAAGTCCAGCAAAACGCAGTATAAAAACCGCACAAAAGTTTTGCAAATGTTTCTCACTGAAAGAAAAAGATATCACCATAGAAAAAAGCTTTTATGAAGGTGATGTGGATTGTATTTTAAATTTTATTAAAGAGCTTAAAGAGAGTAGGGTAGTGCTAATCATGCATAATCCTTTCTTGCAAGAACTATGTGAGTATTTAGCCCATATAGAATTAGAAAGCTTTCCAACTTCTGCTATTTTATGTATGCGTTTTGATATACAAGATTTTAAAGAGTTAAAAGAACATAGTGGGGAAGTAGTATTTTTTGACTATCCTAAAAGTTCAGATCATATTTAATTCAATTACGACTTTTAATTTACTTCGTTTTTATTTCAATTTATTTTAAGTGTAAAAATAAACTAAAATTTACCTGAAATATATTTCATGTTTTATCTTTACGAACTTCTTGTATAAAATTACTTATATTATTTTTCAAAAAATTATACTTATTTTTTTGTGGATAAGTTTTTATCGCGCAAAAGTTAAAATGCTTTAAAACACTATATTATAGGTATTTTGTAAGATGATGTGTTGATAGAAGTGTAGATAAATATAAAAGTTTGAAAATTATAGTTTTCAATACAAAATATATATTATTTCACTATTTTACTATTTATCATATAATTTTACATATATATTAAGTTTAAATTAAAATATTTTTATTTAGATAAAAGTCAAAAAAAGGTTTAGTGTTTAGGTTAAGATAATGGGCTTGAATGATTAAAATAAAAATGCAATCTAGAATGAGCGGTGAAAAATTTGTATTTATTTTGATTTTTGAATAAGTCTTGATAATTGCTTTGCTAAAATCATAGCACTATTTTCATTTTGTGAAAGTTTTTTCATATTCTCTTTAAATTCATACAATCTTTTTTCTTGACTAAAGTCGTTCTTGTAAATACTTTCTTGATTAGTTGTATTGTTTGGTTTGGTAGGTTTTTGTGGAGTTTTTTTTAAAAACATATCTTGCTCCTAGTTTTGTTTTTTATAATTATAGCTTGATATTTTTTAAGTTAGATTTTTTTATAATGCTTATATTTATATTAAAGGAAAAAGTTTGAAAACCATAGGTTTAATAGGAGGAATGAGCTATGAAAGCACATTAAGTTATTATGAGGTTATTAATAAAATTACAAACCATCAATTAGGTAAATTACATAGTGCTAAGATTGTTTTAACTAGTGTTGATTTTGAAGAGATTAAAGAGTGCCAAAACCAAAATGATTGGCAAAAAGCAAGTGAAATTTTAACCCATCATGCCCTACTTTTGGAAAAATGTGGCGTTGATTTTATCCTTATTTGTACTAATACAATGCATTGGTGTTATGAAGACATCCAAAGCCGTATTCAAACCCCTATTTTGCATATTACTAAAGCTATGCTTTTAGAACTTCAAGAGCAAAATGTGAGCAAGGTTTTATTGCTTGGTACTAAATACACAATGAAAGAGCGATTTTATAAAGAAATGCTAATCCAATCAGGCATTGAGGTGTTTACCCCTAAAGAAGATGATATGGTTAAAATCAATGATATTATCTTTGATGAGCTTTGCAAGGGTGTGATAAAAGAAAATTCAAAAAAATATTTTCATGATTTAATCGAGCAATTTCCACAAGCACAAGGGGTTATTTTAGGTTGTACCGAACTTGGTTTAATTATAAAAGAAAGCTCTAAGAGCTTGTTTGATAGTGCATATATCCATGCAAAAATTGCCACCTTGAAGGCTTTGGAGAATGAGTGATGAAATATCCGCTAGATTGTGAAGATAGTTTTGAAAAGTCGTTTTTATTTTGGTTGAGTCGTTATGTAAAATTTAAGCTTAATTCTTTATCAAACAAAGAATTAAAAGATCCGCAGGCTCTGGCTATGGTTAATTTAGCGCTTAGTAAAGGCGTTAAAAACATACAAGAGCTTGATGCTTATGTGAAAAAAGCTAGAAATGCGGGACTTAGCGGGGTAAATACTTATTTTAATCCCTTGAAAAAACTTTATGAATATTTGATGTTTTATAAGCTTTATTCTTTAAAGCAAATTGACGAGGAAATGCTAGTAGAGGTTTTAGCAAGCATTAGTGCTTCTTTATCTGATGCGAGTAAAAAAAATTACCGTATCGCAGTGATTAATTTTTTTGCATTTTTAGATAAACAAAATGAAGAAGATGATAAAGCGCATATTTTTGACATTAATCTTAAAAACTGGGCAGGTATAAGCGGATCTAAAGGAGTGAAACTACCTGAATATATGAGTGAAGATGAAGTTGGTAAATTTTTAGATGCTATTGATAATACAGATTTTAAAAATAACACCATACGTAATCGCTTGATTATTAAGATTATTATTTTCACAGGAATTCGTGTAAGTGAGGCTATTTATATTAAATTAAAAGATATTAGCGAGGAAAATGATCTTTATGTTATACGTATTAGAGGAAAAGGCAATAAATACCGTGTTGTGATGATAAAAAAAGAGTTAATAGAACATCTTTTAAAAGATGTGAGGGTAAACTACCTTTCTCAAGATGGGCTTTTGTTTGTTAACCGCAATGGCAAAGCCCTTACGCAAGCTTATATTTCACGCATAGTGGAGCAAATTTTATTTAAAGCTGGCATTCGCAAGCAAAAAAATGGCGCACATATGCTAAGACATACTTTTGCCACCCTACTTTATAAAAAGCAAAAAGATCTAGTTTTAGTACAAGAAGCATTAGGACATGCGAGTTTAAATACTTCAAGGATTTACACCCATTTTGATAACGAAAAGCTTAAACTAGCTGCAGAAGTAGCTAAAAAACTTCACGATAGAAACTAAGATCAAAGCATATTCTTTTTTAAGGATATGCCATAAAACTCCATCATAAATTTTCAATTAAAAACTAATATTTATTATGTTTATTGTAAAATAATATCTTTACTATGTATATATTTTAAGGAAAAAGATGACTTATTTAGAGATTGATGGTGTTGAAAAACTTAATGGAGAAGTGATAATTAGTGGTGCTAAAAATGCTGCACTTCCTTTGATAGCTTCAAGTATTTTAGCAAAAAATGAAGTGCAAATTTCCAATTTACCTAATGTAGCAGATATTTGCACCCTACTTTCTTTGCTTGAAAATTTAGGAGCAAATTATACCTTTAAAGATAATTTTGCAACAATCAATACAAATCATTTAAACAAAACCATAGCAAAATACGACATCGTACGCAAAATGCGTGCTTCTATACTTACTTTAGGGCCTTTGTTAGCTAGATTTGGAAATTGTGAAGTTTCTTTGCCCGGAGGTTGTGCTATAGGTCAACGCCCTATTGATTTACATCTTTTAGCTTTAGAAAAAATGGGAGCAAATATCGAGATCAAACAAGGCTATGTTGTAGCTAATGGTAAATTAAGTGGTGCAGATGTGATGTTTGATAAAATCACCGTTACAGGCAGTGAAAACATCATCATGGCAGCAGCTCTAGCTCATGGTAAAACTAGAATTTTAAATGTAGCTAAAGAACCTGAAGTGGTGCAACTTTGCGATGTTTTAGCTAGAGCTGGACTTGATATACAAGGCATAGGTTCTTCTGAGCTTGAAATTTATGGTACAAGTGGAGAGCTTTTGGAATTTAAACCTTTTGAAATTATACCAGATCGTATTGAAGCAGGAACTTATCTGTGTGCAGGAGCTATCACTAACTCAAAAATCACTCTTAAAAAAGTCAACGCAGGTCATCTTAGTGCAGTTTTGGCAAAATTAGAGCAAATGGGTTTTAGTTTTGATATTAATGAAGATAGTATTAGCATTAACCCTGCAAAAGAAATCAAACCGGTGGAAATTTTAACAAGTGAATACCCGGGATTTCCAACAGATATGCAAGCACAATTCATGGCATTAGCTTTAAAAGCAAATGGTACAAGTATCATCGATGAAAGGCTTTTTGAAAACCGCTTCATGCATGTAAGTGAGCTTTTAAGAATGGGAGCTGATATAAGATTAAATGGGCATATTGCAACTATTAATGGCACCAAAGAACTTTTAGGGGCTGATGTAATGGCTACTGATTTGCGTGCGTCTTCGGCTTTGATTTTAGCAGCTTTAGCAGCTAAAGGAACTAGTAAAATTCATAGAATTTATCATCTTGATAGAGGGTATGAAAATTTAGAAGATAAATTTAAAAAGCTAGGGGCGAGTATAAGAAGGCTTGAAGAATGAGAGATATTTTTGCAACTTTAGAATTTTTAAAAACACACATTAAAACAAGAAATGAATTTGAAAAAGTAAATTTAACACAAGCTTTGGGGTGTATTTTATATGAAGATATTTTTGTTCAAAAAAATCTACCTGCGTTTGATAACTCTGCTTTAGATGGGTATGCATTAAATTATGCTTTAAAAAACGAAATGTTAAAAATCAAAGGAAGTATTTTAGCGGGTGATAAAAATACTTATATTTTAGAAAAAAATGAATGTTATAAAATCATGACAGGAGCTAAAATTCCTCAAAATGCAAATACCATTTTGATGTTTGAAGAAGCTTTACTTGAAAATGAAAAACTCAATGCCAAAAATGCTAAAGAAAACAACGCTATTCGTTTTAAAGGTGAAGAAGCAAAGCTTGGGGAGCTTTTGTTTCAAAAAGGACAAAAGATCACTTCAGGCATGATAGCTATGCTTGCTGCTCAAGGAATTTATGAGTTAAATGTTGTTAAAAAAATGCGTGTTGGAATTTTTTCAAGTGGAGATGAGCTTGTAGAGCCTTGGGAAGATGCTGATGAATACAACATATATAACGCTAATGCATTTGGAATTTATGCTATTTTGCAAGATTATGCTGATGTTGAGTATTTAGGGCTTATAAAAGATGATTTAAATGCCTATAAAAAGCTTTTAGAAAATAAACAATTTGATATGCTTATAAGCAGCGGTGGAGCTAGCGTGGGTGAAGCTGATTTTATCAAACAGGCTTTGCTTGAGTGCGATTTTAGCCCTATTTTTGAAAAAGTTAATGCAAAGCTTTGTAAGCATGTAAAAGTTTTTAATAAAAACAATATGCTTTTTCTGGCACTACCAGGAAATCCCCTAGCCTCTTTAATTTCAACACATATTTTTGCTAAAAATATTTTAAATTTATTTTATGGACTAGATTTATTGGAATTTTTAGAAGTAAAATTAGCAAGTGATTTAAATTTTAAAGGTGGTAGGAATGATTTTGTGTTTGGAAAGATATCACAAGAATCTTTTATACCAAATAAAGCTAAATTTGGATCAGGTATGATTAAACCTTTATACGAAAACACACATATTTTAATTACAAAAATTGATGATACAAAATTGATAAAAGATCAAGAAGTTAAAGTCTTAAAAATTTAATAGGGTATTATTGCACTACCCTATTTTAAGTGATTAGCTTCTTGCTTTATCTAGAGTTTTAAAAAGGTTATTTAGAATGTTTTCTTCATTTTTTTTGGTATTTGCTTTGGCGTAATTTCTCCCAAGCATATACACTATAATCTTTAGAAATCGAACCTATATTTAAATCTGTATTACTAAAAGCATTATTGCTATCTTTTTTATATTCTTTTTCTTCTTTGTCTTTGAGTGCATTAAGTGTAGCTTGAAATTCGTCTGAAGAGGTATTTTTTTCTTTGATTTTTGTCATATTGTTTAAAGCTAGCGGACTATTTTTATCATTTATTTGCATGAAAACTCCTTTTGTGGTTTTATTATCTATAAGCAAAAAATATTCCTATTTATAAACTTTAGCAAGTATGTAAAAATGTAGTTTATAAATTAAATAAAAACTTATTTTTTGAAGGTAAAAACATTCTTTATCTTTAGAAGCTAAAGTGGGCAAATAGCACCTACTATGATAAATGCATTATATTTTTATAAGACTTGTGAGCAATACAAGTAAAACAGATAATGAAAGTCAACTTTTTAGATGTGATTACTTGACTATAAGGTATTTTTTTGATAAAATCACGCTTTCTTTAATATAATGCGGGAATAGCTCAGGGGTAGAGCACAACCTTGCCAAGGTTGGGGTCGCGAGTTCGAATCTCGTTTCCCGCTCCACTTTTTTACACCCTAGTTTGATTTAAAATATTATTTAATTTATTCATTGCAAAATTTATATTTTCATTGCTAGGAGATCAGCCACTAGCTTTAGGGTGATTAAACTGATATAACCTATGCTTGATTTTTGCCAAGCAATATTATTTTCTTTGGCATAAATTTTAGAATCAAGTCAACCATCTTGAGCAAGTGCTTTTAAAATTTGTGCAAAATCAACTTTACCTGTCATAATATCACTTGAAGAGGCTAAAGAATCATTAAAATTTCTTTTGTTATAGTTTCTTTAAATGCTTGATTTTTTAGGATTAACTTTGGTGCTTTCACCTTCTAAAATTGCTCCACCGCTAAACTTTAAAAAACTCATAAATAAAAGTTTCTTTAGCATAAACTTCCATCTTCATTTTTTGGATAAACAGACATATCAGGATTAAAAGTATCTTTTACTATACCGCAATCTAAATTTGAGTTTCCATACTTTCAAGGGAAAAATTTAATTTTTTTAATCTTGTGTTGATAGAATTTTGCATTTCTATGTTATCTATAGTATTATATTACTTATTGTATATCATAAAAATTTATTATAGTTTGGTTATCTAAATTTTCTAAAGAAGCAAAATTGTTATTTGTGCCATAAACACTATAATCTTTTGATAAAGATTAAATCTTCTACACTAAAAATGAGTCTTATTAGAATTTCCAAAAACTATGATTTATAATTTGATCAAATTTAGAATAATATTGTCTTATGGTATCAGCTATATCTATATTTGTATAGTAATTACTAGTTACATCCAAGGAATTTTTTGATGTGTCAAAATAATTTTCCTCATTATATATCTCATCTAAAGTAGATTTATGTATCTCAAAATCTTCAGGTAATCCCGTAGCTTTATCAAAATCACTACCCATATAACTACTAGAATCAACACTATAACCATAAGCTATAGAAACAGGGTTATTAGTTTGTCTATATTTTAAAGCATAAATAGAATTTTTAAAATCACCTGATATATGATATTAGGAGAGTCGCTTTTAATACTTTTTGATTTAATATTGCTTCATTAAGTGCTAATGCTTGAGTATTATTACTTTGAATTTCAACTAATTTACTAGCATTTTGTTTAACAAAAGTATTTGCAAAATTTGACTTGTTTTATTTTTTTATTTGCTTTGTTTGTGAAATGATAGAACCATAAAAGGAATTATCATTTATACTAAATACTTATTATGCAATTCCTTAGATTTAGATTTTACCTTCAATCTCTTGCATTTTACAAGCAAATTTTATTTTATTTATTTTGGTAATTTTCAACCAAATTCAAACTTTTTTTATGTATGATATGTTGGTTTTTAAAATTATTGCAAAGGTTGTATTGTTTGTGAGAAATATTGTATTGTTTTTATTTTTCTATACTTTAAGTTTTGCTTCGAATTTTGATGAAGTAAAATTAGCTTTGATTAAAGAATTTAAAATAAATTATCCGCAGTTAGAAATCATTTCTTTAGATCTTAACACTCAATCAAGCTTGCCTGCTGATTTTAATCAATACATTTTTTTAAAACTAGGTAATCATAATTTTGATAGAGCCGATGGTTTTATAAAAGCTGAATTTAAAACTCCAGAGCAATATAAAAAAAATATATTTTTCAAGTATTTTTTAAAGGCAAAGTTAGAGGTTTTGCAAACCACACGTCCTATTTCACGTAATGAAAATTTAAGCCCTGCTAGTTTTAAAATTTTAAAAATTCCTTTTGATAAAGCTCCGCAAGGCGTGCTAAAAAAAGATGAAATCGCAAATTTAATTGCCAAAAGTAATATAAGAGAAAATGTGATTTTAAAATACAATATGTTTAAAACTAAAACTCTTATACAAAGAAACGATTCTGTTTATGGTATCATCAAAGATGGGGATTTAAGCATGATGATAGAGTTAAAAGCTTTGCAAAGTGGAAACTTAAATCAAAGAATTCGTCTTAAAAATAAAGATGGAAAAGTAGTATATGGTAAAGTTATTAGTAAAAATTACGTGGAGCTAAAATGAGGAAAATTTTAGTAGGTATTAGCGGGGCTAGTTCTTGCGAGCTTGGCTTTTTATTATTAAAGCACTTAAGGCAAAAGGGGCAAATTTTTGCCATTATAACCCAAAATGCCAAAATTAGTTTTATAAAAGAAAATTCACTTTTAGAAAACATAAACTTCATGCAATACATAAAAGACAAATTTGAACTTGACCATGTGAATTTTTTAGATAATGAAGATATTAGTCAAAATGTTGCAAGTGGATCTTTTGGTATAGAAACGACTTTTATTGCACCCTGTTCGATTAATACTTTAGCAAAAATTACTTGTGGTATAGGCGATACTTTACTCACAAGAGCTGCGGGGGTAGCTTTGAAAGAGCGAAGAAAGCTTATACTTGGGGTAAGAGAAATGCCCTATTCTACTTTAAATTTAGAGCAAATGACAAAGCTTTCTAGTTATGGAGTTATCATCGCTCCTCCTGTAATGGCAAGTTATGCTAAGGTTGATAGTATAGAAAAATTAAATGAATTTATCATAGGAAAATGGCTCGATCTAGCAAATATTGAGCATAATTTATACCAAAGGTGGCAATGATGACTAGTTGTATATACCCAGGGACATTTGATCCTATCACTAATGGACATTTAGATGTGATCATTCGAGCTAGTAAGATGTTTGAAGAAGTAGTCATTGCTATAGCTAAAAGTGAAAGTAAAAGACCCATGTTCAGTCTAGAGCATAGAGAAAAAATGGTAAAAATCGCTACAAAAGACTTAAAAAATGTTAAAATTGTGACTTTTGATAACTTGCTAGTAGATCTTGCTAAAAATTTGCAAATAAATATCATTATAAGAGGTTTAAGAGCGGTGAGTGATTTTGAGTATGAATTGCAACTTGGCTATGCAAATCACATGCTTTGGGAAGATTTTGAAACCATATATCTTATGCCAAATTTAAAAAATTCTTTTATTTCAAGTTCCATAGTGAGATCTATTTGTTTGCATAATGGTGATGTAGGTAAGCTTGTGCCAAGAGAAATCATATCTTTATTAAAGGAGAGAGATTGTATATAGCTTTTGAAGGGGTTGATTGTGTGGGTAAAAGCACGCAAATAGAACTTTTAAAAAAACATTTTCCTGATGCATTTTTTACTAAAGAACCCGGTGGGAGTGAACTTGGGATGTATTTGAGAAAAATTTTATTAGAAAGCAAAATACAATTTTCAAAAAAAGCTGAACTTTTGCTTTTTTTAGCTGATAGAGCTAATTTGATTGATATGTATTTAGCACAAAATAAAAACAAACTTATCATTTCAGATCGTAGTTTTATCTCTAATATGGCTTATGCAAGATGTGATTTTGATCAAAATATTTTGTTTGAGTTGAATGTCTTTGCTACAAGTGGGGTTTTTCCACAAAAGGTTGTATTTTTATACGGTTCAAAAGAGCTTATCACTCAAAGGCTTTCTAAAAAAGATTTGGATAGTATTGAGCAAAGAGGGATTGAGTTTTTCTTAAATACACAAAAAGCTTTAGAAGAAACTTTAGATTTTTTGCAAACTAAAATAGATATGAAAATTTTAAAACTAGATGCATCTTTGAGTATTGAAAATTTACATGAAAAGATTAAGGAATTTATCGATGATTAATGCTTTAAAGGGAATGAAAGATTTACAAGATGAGCAAGCTAGACTTTATGAAAAAGTAGTAAAAACTTGCGAGGAAGTAGCTAAAAACTATGGTTTTACTTTTATTAATTGTCCGCATTTAGAGCTTACTAAGCTTTTTAAAAGAAGTGTAGGAGAAAGTTCTGACATAGTCGGCAAGGAAATGTATGAATTTGTTGATAAAGCAGGTAATGAAGTATGTTTGAGACCTGAGGGTACAGCTGGAGTGGTAAGATCATACATTGAGGCCAAAATGGATAAAGCACAAAGTATTAAAAGATGGTTTTACCATGGTTCTATGTTTCGCTATGAAAGGCCGCAAAAAGGAAGATTGCGTGAATTTCATCAATTTGGAGTAGAAAGCTTTGGTGTGGCAAGTGTGTATGAAGATGCGAGTATTATTTTAATGCTAAGTGAAATTTTTAGACGCTTAGAAATTCACACAAGCTTGAAAATTAATTCTTTAGGTTGTAAAGAATGTATGGGTGCATATAAAGAAAAACTCATAGCTTTTTTAAATTCCAAAGAAGGTTTTTGCGAAGATTGCTTAAGAAGAAAAGAGTTAAATTCTATTAGGGTTCTTGATTGTAAAAACAATCATTGTCAAAGTTTAATTGAAAATGTGCCGAAACTAAGCGAAAATTTATGTGAGTGTTGCAAGAAAGACTATGAAAAATTACAAAAGCTTTTAAGCGAGAATGATGTTGAGTTTGAATGCGATGAGAAGTTGGTGCGTGGGCTTGATTATTATTCAAAAAGTGCATTTGAGTTTATCAGTGATGAAATCGGAGCAAAAGCTGCTGTAGCAGGCGGTGGAAGATACGATAGATTGATTGAGTATTTAGATGGTAAAAGTGGCTATGGTGTAGGTTTTGCTATGGGTATAGAAAGGATTATGGCTATTTTGGAGCAAAAACAAAGCGTAAAAACTAGAGAAGGAATTTATCTTTGTGCTATGGATGAAGCTTATATAGATACTATTTTTAAACTAGCAAATACTTTAAGAAAAAAACATAAAGTATATATAAGCTATGAAGCAAAAAAACTTGCAAAACACTTAAATCAAGCAGATACTACCAATACTAAAATCTTTTTGTGTATAGGTGAAGATGAAGTGCAAAAAGAAGAGATTTTTTATAAAAATTTAGAAAGTAAAGAAAATAAAAATATAAAATTAGCAAATTTGGAGAATGAGATATGATTGATTATGGTATTAGTATTTGGGGAGCAAATAATTTTATCATCGAAAATGGCAAAGTATGTGTAAATCATGGTAAAAAACCAGCTATTATAGATATAGTAAATACTTTGCGTGATGATGGCTATAAGGGACCGTTGTTACTTCGCTTTCCTCATTTAATCCATAAGCAAATTGAACAAATATATGAAAAATTTGCCAAAGCAAAAAAAGAATTTAACTATAAAGGTTCTTTTAATGCTGTATATCCACTAAAGGTTAATCAATACCCAGGATTTGTAAAAAATTTAGTCAAACTTGGTAAAACTTATAACTATGGTTTAGAAGCAGGAAGCAAAGCTGAGCTTTTATTGGCCATGGCTTATAATAACGAAGGCGCGCCTATAACGGTTAATGGCTTTAAAGACAAAGAGCTTATTAATATGGGTTTTATAGCTTGTGAAATGGGACATAATATCACTTTAACTATGGAAGGACTTAATGAGCTTGAAGCAATGATTGAAATTGCTAAAAATCGTTTTAAACCAAAGCCAAATATAGGTTTAAGAGTTCGTTTGCATTCAGCTGGAGTTGGAATTTGGGCAAAAAGCGGTGGTATAAATTCAAAATTTGGTCTTACTTCTACTGAATTAATAGAAGCTGTGAATTTATTAAAAACTAATAAACTTTTAGATCAATTTACCATGATACACTTTCACTTAGGCTCACAAATCACTGAAATTCATCCTTTAAAAAAAGCTTTAAATGAAGCAGGAAACATCTACACTGAACTTAGAAAAATGGGAGCAAAAAATTTAAAAGCTATTAATCTTGGTGGGGGTTTAGCGGTAGAATACTCTCAGTTTAAAAATGAAATGAACAGAAATTATACCTTAAGTGAATATGCAAACGATGTGGTGTTTATACTAAAAAGCATTGCAGAGCAAAAAAAAGATTTAGAGCCTGATATTTTTATAGAGAGCGGGCGCTTTGTAGCGGCTAATCATGCTGTTTTAGTAGCCCCTGTTTTAGAACTTTTTTCACAAGAATACACCGAAAGCAAGCTTTTATTAAAAGATAAAAATCCAAAACTCATTGATGAACTTTATGATTTATATAAAAACATTAAAGCTTCTAATGCGTTAGAGTATTTACATGATAGCATCGATCATATGGAGAGTATTTTGACTTTGTTTGATTTGGGGTATGTTGATTTGCAAGATAGATCAAATAGTGAAATTTTATTGCATTTGATTATGAGAAAAGCTATTTCTTTGGTGGGTGATCAAGCTGATTTATCAAGCTTACAAAATGAAGTGCAAGAAAAATACTTGGTGAATTTTTCTTTGTTTCAATCTTTACCTGATTTTTGGGGTTTAGAACAAAACTTTCCTATCATGCCTTTAGATAGACTCAATAAAAAACCAACTAGAAGTGCAAGTATATGGGATATAACTTGTGATAGTGATGGAGAAATTTCATATTCTAAAAACAATCCTTTATTTTTACATGATATTGATGTAGAAGCTGAAGATTATTTTTTAGGATTTTTCCTAGTAGGAGCTTATCAAGAAGTTTTGGGTATGAAACACAATCTTTTTACACATCCAACCGAAGCAAGTATTAGTATCAATGAAAAGGATTTTGAAGTAGAAAGTGTTTTAGAAGCTCAGTCTATTTTGGATACCTTAGAAGATCTTGACTATGATATACACGCTATAATGGATAGCATCAATGAAAAAATTCATACTTCAAAGCTTGTTAATGAAAATCAAAAAAAGCATATTTTGGGTGAAATTTATTTATTTTTAAATGATAATGGATATTTAAAAAGCATAGGTAGTAAATAAAATAATAAGGCAAGGAGAATTTTCTTGCCTTATTTCTTACCAATCGGTTGTCATGCATTTTTGTTGTATATATATCATAAGAGCTTTTTTACCATCCGGTGTAGTTGGTGGATTTTTAAATTCTTCAGAAATTCTAATTATTTTACTGTTAGGACATTGTGCCCTAGTGCTCAATCCTTTTTTAACTTCAAGCAAATATTTTTTTCCAGAAAATTCAAAATCATATATACCATCTTTTGGTTTTTTATTGTTCATTGATTTTGGTTTTTCCTGATTAGAAAGTGTATTATTATCAACGATAAAATTTTTTAAATCTCCTGCGTTTAACATTGAAGTACATAATACCGAAGTAATACAAATTATACTTTTAAACTTGTTTTTCATTTTGTTTCCTTATTTTTTTAGTTTTTTAGTTTTTTTATTCCTCCTTATTTTGAGTTTTCTTTACCATATATCCAAAGTATATGATCAATTTCTCTATTGCTAAAATTATTTAATTTGTAAAATATTTTAAATTCATTTATTATTTTTATTAAATTTTTATAATTTTTTAAATTATTTTTCGTAAAGTAAAATGATGAAAATTTATATTTTTTATTAAAATAAATTAAACTTTTTGAAATAAATTGATCATAAATAACATATTTTTGTTTGTTATGATGAAAACAGTATTTGCCAGCAAAAGAATATAAAAATATTTTTTTATTTTTAGAATTTGTAAAATTTGCAATTTGCTCAACAACACAAGGATTTCCTGTTTTTAAAGCCTTGTCAATATCTAGTTTTGATATCCAATCAGCCATATCATTTATGCCATATATTTTTAAATTCGTACTATAAAAGTTATCTATATAATACAAGCTTTTAGAAAAATAGAAATTTTATTTTTGTTATCTGGATAGCTGTCAAAAAGATATTCAATTATCTTTTCTTGCTCTCTATAGTGTTTATATTCTTTAGAATGTTTATATTTATTGAGAAAATTTATTAAGACTTTTCTAATTTTTCTTGCATTTTAATCCTTGTTTTAGAAAAAAGTATTCTACCCCCCCCACATTATAAAAAAACACTTAAGTATAATGTAAATTTATTTATATTTTTTTTGGTAAAATTATTTTTAAAATATTAAAAAAAGGCAGGAATATGGGATTTTTTTATATTCTTAAAGAAGATTTTTCTATGCCAAAACAAAAAGATCCTGCATATCGGTCTTCTTTTGAATTAGTTTTTAATTACCCTGGTGTTTGGGCTGTGGTGAATTATCGCTTTGCGCATTTTTTTTATCAAAAAGGTTATAAAAAAATTGCGCGGATTATTAGTGGAATTTCGCATTTTTTTACAGGGGTTGATTTACACCCAGGTGCGAGTTTGGGTAGAAGGATATTTATTGATCATGCAAGTGGGGTTGTGATCGGTGAGACTTCTATCATAGGTGATGATGTTTTGATTTATCAAGGTGTTACTTTAGGTGGAACGAGTTTAGATAAAAATACTAAAAGACACCCTACTATAGAAGATGGCGTAGTAATAGGATCTGGTGCTAAAATTTTAGGTAATATTACCATAAGTAAAAATGCCAAAATAGGCTCTAATGCGGTTGTTTTGAAAGATGTTGGACCTAATTTAACTGCTGTGGGCATACCCGCTTATATCAAAGAACATGGCAAGATTGGTTATGAAGAAAAAATCACTAAATTAGAAGCAAGACTTGCTATTTTAGAAGAAAAACTAAACAAAGAGGTTTATAAATGATAGCAATTACAGGTGGAGGTACAGGAGGACATTTAGCTATAGCAAGATGTCTATTACAAAGTGCAAAAAAACAAGGCTTAGATTGTATTTATATAGGGAGTGAAAATGGACAAGATAGGCTTTGGTTTGAAAATGAAAATGGTTTTTATAAAAAGTATTTTTTAAGTTCTCAAGGCGTGGTAAATAAAAAAGGTTTGGCTAAATTTAAGTCTTTTTTACATATTTTAAAACTTGCTAAAACAACAAAAGAAATTATAAAAGAGCATAAAATCAAGGCAGTTTTTAGCGTAGGAGGATACAGTAGCGCTCCGGGTGCCTTTGGTGCTTTAATGTCAAATACACCTCTTTTGATCCATGAGCAAAATTCTAAAATGGGAAGTTTAAATTCACTCTTAAAACCGCTTTCTAAAGCTTTTTTTACTGCTTTTGAAGATCAAATTAACAAGGCAAATACTTTCTTTTGTTCTTACCCTATTAATGAGGTTTTTTCGCAAAAAGCAAGAGTGAGAAAGGAATTAAAAAATATTATTTTTCTTGGTGGTTCACAAGGGGCTAAATTTATTAACGATCTTGCTTTAGAAAATGCTTGGTATTTTAAAGAAAAAGGTATTAATATTATTCACCAGTGTGGTAAAAATGATTATGAAAGATGTAAAAAGGCTTATGAGGATTTAAGTATCAACGTGGAGCTTTTTGATTTTGATAAAAACATTATAGATAAAATTTCTAAAGCAGATTTAGCTATATCAAGATCAGGTGCAAGTAGTCTTTTTGAACTTAGCGCAAATTGGCTCCCTTGTATTTTTATACCTTATCCCTATGCAGCTAAAAATCATCAGTATTTTAATGCTTTGTATTTAAAAGAGCGTAATTTGTGTGAGATTTTAACTCAAGATGAAAAAAGTGATTTTTTAACTTTGGTGGAAAATTTTTCACTAGAAACAAAATCCTTAGCATTGCAAAATTTAAAAAGTGAAAATGGTGCTGATTTTATGATAGAAAAAGCAAAACAAATGGGGTTTATTTAAATAAAATACTCCCCAAACGCACCATGTTGGATCCGCATTTTATAGCAAGCTCAAAATCCCCACTCATACCCATGGAGCAAATTTTCGCCCCGTATTTTTGTAGTTTTTCATAGATTTTAAAAGTTTGCTCAAAACTTTCTTGAACTTTTGCTTCATTCATAGATCCTATGCACATAACCCCTACTAGATTTAAATTTGTACATTCTTCTTTTATTTGCAAAAACTCTTCTACGGCTTTATTTTGTTCTATACCGCTTTTGGAACTTTCATTAGCAGTATTAATTTCCAATAAAGTATCTAATTTATAATCAAGTCTTTTATCTACTGCTTTGGCTATTTTTAAACCATTGCATGATTGCCAAAGTATAGGGTTTTGTTTGATCAAAAGATTGATTTTATTGCTTTGAAGATTACCTATAAAATGCCATTTGATTTCTTGCAAATCTTGCAGTTTTTCTTTTTTTAAAGCTAAAGCTTGGACTTGATTTTCTCCAAACTCTACAACACCTTGCTTAAAAAGCTCCCGAATTTGTCCATCTTGAACATACTTGCTAGCCGCTATTAAACGTACATTTTGTTTGATAGTTTTTTCAAAAATACTTTCTAAATTCATTTTTTTCCTACATTAATTCATATAATTTTTTACGCTCACTTGAGCTTCCTATACCAAGTTGCATACGGTATTTTGTGATGGTTCTACGCCCTAGCTGTACGCTTGGAAATTCTTTTTGAGTAAGTTCAAGAATTTTCAAATCACTTAAAGGTTTTTTAGGATTTTCTTTTTTTATTAGATTGCTAAGAAAATCTTTAATGGTCGCATTGGAGGTTTCTCCATCATCGACAGCGGTAGTAAAGAAAGACTTTAAAGGTATTAAGCCTCTATCGCAACTTAGGTATTTATTTGCAATGGCTCTTGAGATAGTAGAAGCATTTCTTTCAAGGTCTTGCGCTAAGTCTTTAAGTTGCATAGGCTTGATATCCCCGCCCATGAAAAAATCATATTGATATTCTATGATCATAAGTCCTAATTTATAAAGAGTGGCTTTGCGCATAGCTAATGCATCAATTAAATTTTTAGCATCTTTTAAATAAGCACTTAAAAACTCATGATCTAAGCCATCTGCTTCAAAAGCAATTTCTGGGTAATAATCATCGTTGATTTTGATTTTAATTTCGCCATTTTCTTGATAGATAAATATATCAGGAATGATTTCCATACTTTCTTCAAAGTACTCTAAAAAAGGCGGAAAAGAAATTTTTTTAATTACAGCTATGGCTTGTTTATATAAAGGATCTTTGATAAAATCTTTTACATTTTCTAAATTTAAAATTAGCATTTTGCAAAACTCATAAAGTTCATCATCTAAGTCAAAGTGCTCCAACGCAAAAATAAGGGCTTCTTGCTGGTCCTTTGCCCCTACTCCAATAGGATCAAGATATTTAAATCTTTGTCTGATTTTTTCTACTTCCGTAGGATCAAATTCGCCTAAAATTTCCTCATCATACTCAAAATAACCTTCATGATTTAAACACTCTATGATTTTTTCTGCAATGGTTTGGGATTTTTGTGTAGGAAAAAATGGAGGTATGATTTGCTCGTTTAAAAGTTCATATACATTTTTTACTTCTAAACTTTTTGCATCAATCATTTGAGTGGTTGTATTTTTACTGAAGTATTCTTGAAAGTATTTGTTTTGGTTATTTGTAATGCTTGAGTTTTCTTTTACTTCTATAAAGGGATTTTCTTTTGCAAATTCATCTAGGCTTTCTTTTAAATCTTCAATATTAGCTTGTAGTATAGGAAGCCAAGATCTTAAAGTTTGCGATAGTTTTGCTTTTTGCGTTATAGAGGTTTTTTGTTTAAGCATTATTCAAGTCTAAACTCACTTCCAAGATAATATTTTTTAACATCTTCATTATGTGCGATTTCATTTGCATTGCCATTAGCAAGTAATTTTCCGCTTTTGATTACATAAGCTCTATCGCAAATTGCTAATGTTTCTCTTACGTTATGATCAGTGATTAAAACACCTATATTCATAGCTTTTAAGTCATTAATCAAGCTTTGAATTTCACTCACTGCGATAGGATCAACTCCTGCAAAAGGCTCATCTAAAAGTAAAAACTTAGGGTCACACATCAGTGATCTTGCTATCTCACAACGCCTTCTTTCACCCCCACTTAAACTCATGCCTTTTCTATGTCTAATTGGCTCTATGCTAAGCAATTCTAACATTTGCTCCACTTTTTGTTCTAATAAATTTTTATCTTTATAGATAATTTGTGCAGCTAAGAGTAAATTTTCTTCAACGCTTAAATCTTTAAATACGCTACTTTCTTGAGGCAAATACCCAATGCCAAGTTTTGCTCTTTTATTAAGCGGTTCTTTTGTGATATCTTGAGAGTCTAAAAACACTTGTCCGCTAGTTGGCAAAATAAGTCCGCATATCATATAAAAACTAGTAGTTTTTCCTGCTCCATTAGGCCCTAAAAGCCCTACGACTTCTCCGCTTTGTACTTCTAGTGAGACATCGTGAATGATTTTCGTTTTTTTAATGATTTTTTCTAAATTTCTAGCTTCTAGCTTACTCATGTATTACGTACTTTCTTTTATTTTCATAAGGAATGATTTGTAAAATTATATTAAAAATTTGGTATTTATCTAAATATTTTTTTAATTTTTCATCGCCCCACTCCACCAAATGCAAACCTTCTTCAAAAAAATTTTCAATTAAACCATTTTTTAAAAGTCCATCAAAACCTTCTTGATAGATATCATAGTGGTACATTTTACCTTGATGAAAATCATACTCTTGCATAATAGAAAATGTAGGAGAATGAAGCTTTTTTTCCACTCCAAGTAACTTTGCATAAGCTTGTACTAGAGTAGTTTTACCACTTGCTAAGTCTCCTTGAAGTAAAACAACCCCGTTTTTAGGTAAAACCATACATAATTGATCTAGTTCATTTTGACTTAAAATCATTTCTTTCATTGAATTTTCACCACATATTTTTCTTGCATAGCCTTTGGTATGCTTTTGGTTGTTGGTATATCTAAGACTTTATAGATATTGGTGTATTCTATAAATTTAATACTGATTTCATCGCCGACTTTTACTGTTTTACTTGCTTTTGCAACTTGATTATTAATGCTTACTACACCGCTTTTGCACATATCTTCTGAAATAGCACGACGTTTGGTGATATTGACTACATTTAAAAACTTATCTATTCTCATAAAAATATTTTATCAAAAAATACAAGAAAATGTTGCAAAATGTTTTAATATTTTACATTATATTAAGCTAAATTCGTTAAATTTTACAATCATTTTTTTACAAAGAGGAAAGATAATGAAAAAAGATATCAAAAAAGTGGTTTTAGCGTATTCTGGTGGACTAGATACAAGTATAATTTTAAAATGGCTACAAGATGAATATAACTGTGAAGTTGTCACTTTTACAGCAGATGTAGGACAAGGTGAAGAGCTAGAACCTGCTAGAAAAAAAGCCCTTTCTTTAGGTGTGAAAGAAGAAAATATTTTTATTCAGGATCTAAAAGATGAATTTGTAAAAGACTATGTATTTCCTATGTTTAGAGCAAATGCTATTTATGAGGGAGAGTATTTACTAGGTACAAGTATAGCAAGACCTTTGATAGCAAAAGCTTTAGTAGAAATTGCAAATAAAACCAACGCAGATGCGATCAGCCACGGGGCAACTGGTAAGGGTAATGATCAGGTGCGTTTTGAGCTAGGTACATTAGCGTTAAATCCTAACTTGGCTATTATTGCTCCATGGAGAGAATGGGATTTAAATAGCCGTGAAAAACTCTTAGCTTATGCGCAAAAGCATGGAATTGATATCGTTAAAAAACCGGGCAAGTCGCCTTATTCTATGGATGCGAATTTACTGCATATTTCTTATGAGGGTTTGGTGCTTGAAGATCCTGCGGTTAAACCTGAAGTAGATATGTGGCGTTGGGTGAAAGACTTAAAAGACACCCCAAATGAAAGCGAGATGGTGGAACTAGAGTTTAACAAAGGTGATTTGTGCGCTATAAATGGAGAAAAAATGTCTCCTGCGCAACTTTTAGCTAAATTAAATGAACTTGGTGTAAAACACGGCATAGGTCGTCTTGATATTGTTGAAAATCGCTATGTGGGAATGAAAAGTAGAGGCTGCTATGAAACCCCAGGGGGGACTATATTATTAAAAGCACACCGTACTATAGAAAGCATCACTTTAGATAGAGAAGCAGCACATTTAAAAGATGAGTTAATGCCAAAGTATGCAAGTTTAATTTATAATGGCTATTGGTTTTCACCTGAAAGATTAATGCTGCAAGCATTGATCGATGAATCACAAAAGTATGTAAATGGTAAAGTTAAGCTTGAATTATATAAAGGCAATGTAATAGTAATAGGTAGAGAAAGTGCAAATGATAGCTTGTTTAATGAAGCTTATTGTACTTTTGAAGAAGATGTAGTGTATGATCAAAAAGATGCACAAGGTTTCATACGATTGAATGCGTTGAGATTTATCATCGCAGGTAAAAATGGAAGAAAATTCTAATAAAGGACAAAAATGAAAGTATTGTTAATCAAAGATGTAAAAAGCTTAGGAAAAGCAGGAGAAGTTAAAGAAGTTAAAGACGGTTATGGACAAAATTTTTTAATTGCGAAAGGTTTTGCTAAAGCTGCTACACATGAGGTTTTAAAGCAATATGAGGCCGAGCAAAAGAAAAAGGCTGAAAATTTAAGATTTGAGCTTGCAAATTTGGAAAAACTAAAAGAAGAGTTATCTAAAATCACGATTTGTATAGCTAAACCTGTGGGAGCTAATGGAAGTTTATTTGGTGGGGTTACCAAAGATGAAATTGCTCATGCATTAAAAGATCAAAAAGGCATAGAGCTTGATAAAAAAAGCTTAGAATGTGACACGATAAAAGAGCTTGGCTTGCATACAATTTCAGTAAAGTTAGGACATGCGATCCATGCTTTATTTAAGCTAGAGGTTAAAGGAGAGTAATGTTTCACGCGACTACAATTTTAGCTTATAAAGGCAAAAATAAGTCTGTTATAGGTGGAGATGGACAAGTAAGTTTTGGAAATACTGTTTTAAAAAACAATGCGGTGAAAATTAGAAAATTAAATAATGGTAAAGTATTGGCAGGCTTTGCAGGAAGTACTGCCGATGCTTTTAATCTTTTTGATATGTTTGAAAAATTACTTTCTAGTTCTAAGGGTGACTTGCTAAAAGCTGCCATAGACTTTTCTAAAGAATGGCGCAAAGATAAATACTTAAGAAAGCTTGAAGCTATGATGCTTGTGCTTGATAGAGATCATATATTTTTACTTTCAGGAACTGGAGATGTAGTAGAACCTGAAGATGGTGCTATAGCTTCCATTGGTAGCGGGGGTAATTATGCACTTTCTGCAGCAAGAGCTTTAGCTAAGCATTCTAGCTTAGATGAAGAAGAATTAGTTAAAGAAAGTTTACAAATAGCTGGTGAAATTTGCATTTATACAAATACAAATATTAAAACTTATGTGATTGAGGATGATAAATGAATTTAACTCCAAAAGAGATTGTAAAATTTTTAGATGATTATGTAATTGGACAAAAAAATGCCAAAAAAATCATAGCAATTGCTTTAAGAAATCGTTATAGGAGAATGCAGCTTAGCCCTGAACTTCAAGATGATATCATGCCAAAAAATATTTTAATGATAGGATCAACCGGGGTTGGTAAAACAGAGATTGCAAGACGTCTTGCTAAGATGATGGGACTTCCTTTTGTAAAAGTTGAAGCAAGTAAATATACTGAAGTTGGTTTTGTTGGGCGTGATGTAGAAAGTATGGTTAGAGATTTAGCAAATGCTGCTTTAAATTTGGTAAAAAATGAAGAAAAAGAAAAAAATAAAGACAAGATTAATGAATTTATAGAAAATAAAATTTTAGAAAAACTTTTACCGCCTTTACCAAAGGGTGTTAGTGAAGAAAAACAAGAGGAATATCAAAATTCTTTAGAAAAAATGCGTGTGAAATTAAAAGCTGGTGATTTAGATGATAGCGTGATAGAAGTTGAAATTTCACAAAGTGTGTTTGATGCTAATCCAAACTTACCACCTGAAATGGGTGCTATGCAAGATATAGTAAAAGTTATTGGCGTGGGTAATAAAAAAGTTAAAAAAGAAATGAAAGTAAAAGATGCAAGAATAGCCCTAGCTCAAGAAGCAAGTGAGAAAATTCTTGATATGGAAAGCATTAAAGGCGAGGCTTTAAGAAGAGCTGAAAATGAAGGGATTATTTTTATCGATGAAATAGATAAAGTAGCGGTTTCAAGCTCTAATTCTAATCGCCAAGACCCAAGTAAAGAAGGTGTACAAAGAGATTTGCTTCCTATAGTTGAAGGTAGCACTATACAAACTAAATTTGGGCCTTTAAAAACTGATCATATTTTATTTATTGCAGCAGGTGCGTTTCATTTAAGCAAGCCAAGTGATTTGATTCCTGAACTTCAAGGGCGTTTTCCTTTGAGAGTGGAGCTTGATTCGTTAGATGAGGAAGCATTGTATGCGATTTTAACAAGACCTAAAAACTCATTGCTAACACAATATATTGAGCTTTTAAAAACTGAAAAAGTGGAATTAGTTTTTGAAGATGATGCTATTAGAGAAATAGCAAAAATAGCAAGCAAAGCAAATGAAGAAATGCAAGATATCGGCGCAAGACGCTTACATACAGTAGTAGAAAAACTTTTGGAAGATATAAGCTTTGAAGCAGATGAATATGCTGGTAAAGTTTATAAAATAGATGATTTTAAAGTGCAAGTTAAGCTTGGAGATATCATAGAAAACAAAGATCTAGCTAGGTATATCTTGTGAGAAGTGGCTTTGTTAGTATAGTGGGTAGAACTAATGCAGGAAAAAGTTCTATCCTTAATTCTTTATTAGAAGAAAAAGTGGCGATGGTTTCTCATAAACAAAACGCCACAAGAAGAAAAATCAACGCCATTGTCATGCATGAAGATCACCAACTTATCTTTATAGATACACCTGGTTTGCATGCAAGTTCTAAGGCTATGAATCAACTTATGATAGATTTGGCGATTAAAAGCATTGCTGATTGTGATGTGATTTTATTTGTAGCCAGTATTTATGATGATATTAAAGATTATGAAAATTTTTTAAGTTTAAATCCCAAAGTACCACATATTATATTAATTAATAAAGTTGATTTGGTAAAAAAGGAAATTTTACTGAAAAAACTAAGCGAATACGCTCGATTTAGTTCCCATTTTAGTGCTATTATCCCCTATTCTGCAAAGCAAAAATTTTATAAAAAAATTCTTCTAGATGAGATGGTTAAGTATTTGCCTGAACATCCGTATTATTTTGATCCTGAATTTATCACTACAACAAATGAAAAAGATATCTACAGAGATTTTATTTTAGAAGCAATATATGAGAATTTAAGTGATGAAATTCCATACACTACTGAAGTCAAAATAGAAAAAATCAAAGAAATAGATCAAATCTATCACATCAATGCCACAATCATCACAGATGGTAATTCGCATAAAGGAATGATACTAGGCAAAGATGGTGCAACGATTAAACGCATAGGAAAAGAAGCTAGGATAAAGATAGAAAAATTAGCACAAAAAAAGGTAATGCTAAAATTGTTCGTTCAACTTGAAAAAAATTGGCATAAAAACGAGCAAAATCTTAAAAAAATCCTTTATGATGAGTAAGAAAACCATTTCAAAAGATTTTCTTGCTTATGAAAAGCTTTTATATATTAAATTTGCAAATCCTATTAGTGAAGATGAAATTTTAAAAAAGAGCTTTGAAGAACTTGGCCTTAAAGATGATTTTTCTTATAAGCTAAAATATTTTAAAGATAATTTTTTTGTATATGTATTTTTGTGCAAATATGAAGATATTTTAGATATTGATTATATAATCCCTGAACCTTTACTTTTTGAAGTGTATTTTAAGAATGATACAAATGGTGAAAATCTTGCATTATTGTTTAAAGAAAAATATATAGTTTTAGTGGAGTATTTAGGATGTAACTTTCAAAACAGTAAAGTTATACCATTAAATGTCTATGATAAAATATATGAAGAAAAATTAAAAAATACTTATAAAAACATTATAAGTATAGATGATATTCAAAATTTTAGCAGTTTTGATAAATTTAATAGTAATAATTTTTATCAAAAATTGTTAAAAAATTGCGAACAAGTTAAGATTAACTTTACTAATAAAGAAAATATAAATCATTTAAAATCTTTCAGCTTTAAGATTTTATCAGTTTTTGCTTGTGGGATTTTACTAGCTTTAGCTTATCCTTTGTATTTATATACACAAAAATCATTTTATGAAAAAGAAAAAATAAAATATGAAAATTTAATAAAAAAGCAAGATGATATTTTAGAGCAAGCAAAAATAAATCAAAAACAAAATCAAGAACTTAAAAAACTACAAGAAGAAAATAAGCAAAAGATTGATTTATTACAAAAATTTTATATAAACACACTTTGTTATAAGGAATTTTATGATTTTTTAAAAGTCTTAAATTTTCACCAAGCTTATATAGAGGCTTTGTATGTGAAAAATAATGATTTTATTATAGAGCTTAAAAATGACTATGAATTTTATGAAGATTTTAAAAAATATCATTTTGTATTAAAAAATAAAGAAATTAATAATGGAAAAATTACTCTTGTTTTTGAAAAATCTTTATAAAAATTTAGAAAATATCTTTACTAAATTATCTGAGCGTGAATTTGCATTAGCTTTGATGGTTGCCTTTGTTTTTGGTTTTTTCATGATTTATGTGATTGTTTTTGACTATTTTGAAAAACAAGTAAAGTTATCAAAAGATGAGTTACATGTTTTACAAACAAAATACGAGCAAAAACAAGAGGTGGTTTCTGATTTGGAAAAAGATGGAAATATATCTTATAATGAGCAGTTATTCTTGGGTGTAGATAAAGATTATCAAAGCATTTTAAAAGATATTGAAAAAAATCTTACTAAAGCAAGGTCTTTACAAATTCAAAGTTATAAAAGCCAAGATAGATCTTTTACTTATTATGAATTAAGATTAAGTTTTGTTGGTGATTTTCTTTTTTTAATGCAATTTTTGCAAAAATTAGATCCTTATATAAAGGTTAAAAATTTAGAACTTGTAAAATATGAAAATAAATTAAAAATTACATTAAATCTTATCTTTGCTCTAGTATAAAAATGATTTTTTTGATAAAATTCATCCAAACATGGTAAGCGATCGCTTCTTTGGAAGAGGAAAGTCCGAGCTGCAATAAGACAAAGATTCCATCTAATGGATGGCTAGGGCAACCTAAGGGAAAGTGCAACAGAAAGAAAACTACCATATTTATATGGAAAAGGTGAAACGGTGGGGTAAGAGCCTACCAGTAACTTTGGCAACAAAGTTAGCTATGTAAACCCAATCTGCAGCAAGAAGGGGTGGTTTTAGTCTTATGATTTAACCCTTCGCTTGAACTTGTTTGCAAAAATAAGTCTAGATAAATGATCGCTCTTGACAGAACTCGGCTTATCGCCATGTTTTTTATTTCATATAAGCAGAAGCTTTTTTGAGTTTTTGCAAATTTAAAGCAACTTTATCTTGCTTTTTTTTCATAAAAGCTATGGCTTCACTAGTTAATGCCAAAGCTTCATTAGGACAATCATTAAAATCGGGTTTTTCTATGAGTTTAACTATTTTTTCTACATCTTCAGTATAGACGGCTAGCTTAAATTCTTCAATCCATTTTTTTTCACTCATTTTCGATGTACTTCCCTCCAAGCTTCTAACAGACCTTTAACTACATTAATCACTTCATCTATTCTAGCTTCATTGTTTTCTATATTTGCTAAAGAAAGAAGTTGTAACTCTCTAGTGTATAAACCACTAAGATAATGTGCTACTTCCCCGCCTTTTTCGTAGTCAAGACAGTTAAGTAGCTCGATAAAAATAGCGCTAGCTCTTTTTACATAATACACTCTTTCTTCTATATTTTCATTTTGTATAGCTAGTTTAATTCTACTTGAAAAGCGTAAAATTCCACCATATAGCATTTCAATAAGTTTTTCTTGAGATTCTACGCCAATTTGATTTTGCGAATATGCATTATAAACTGCATTATTTAGCATTTAAAGATCCTTTTTTAAGAATTTTGATTATTAGCTGCATTAATCATATTTGTAATAACACTTGCTTGGTTATTTAATTTCGCAATAATACCATCGTAAGCAGCCCATCTAGACCACATTGTATCATATCTACTTTCTATAGATTTTTTAGTGTTTTCTATAGTTTCATTTAAATTTTTTGATTCTTTTGTTAAAGACTCTTTGTATCCTCCAAATGATCCATCAGAACTTATAATTTCACCCATAGTATTTTTTAATATACCAAAAGTTCCAGTTTCTTCTTTATATACCGAATATAATGTTTTCGAGCTTAATCCAAATTGTTTTAAAAATTCATTATCTCCTTGAATTTCTAAATCACTTCCTGATGTTCCCTTGATTTTAAATTGAACACTTGTTTTATCATTACCCTCATTAATAATTTCAAAACTAGCTTCTAAACCTTCCAAACCAAAACTATTAATGTGATTTACTAAATTTTGTGCCATTTCTACATTATCTTTTCCACTTAAAACAAATTTTTCACCATTTTTTGTTTTAGATAAATCTATTGTTTCATCATTATAAATAATTTTAAATTTTCCTTCTTCAAAAGTTATAGGTTCAGGGGTTGTACCATTTGAAGTTTTAGTTGTTTTTGAAAAATCAACCTTATCTCCAGTCAAATTTAAATCTTCAAAGCCATTGTGACCTACAAAAAATTTCTCTGCCATTTGAGGATCTTCATTAAATTTAGCATTAAATTTTCCAGAATCAAATGTTAATATTCCATCATTTAAAGTTAAGCCATAATCAGCTAAAGACAAACTAACTTTTGCTGAAACTTTAACCCCATCAGAGCTATCACTATCCCCTACTGTTACTGTTCCATCTACGGTTAGTGTTTTAAGTAAAATTTCATTCACTTGGGTTTTTATACTATAAATTTCACTTACACCTACAAAATTTCCTTTTGTCCCAACTTCTGGATCATATTTAGTAGCAGCTGTGATATTAGCCATTAAATCATTGTAAGCGGTAGCTAAAGTTTCTAAAGATTGGGCTATAGCTTCTGTATCTTGTGTAACATTAAAACTAATTTCACCTTTTTGTTTAAGCTCTAAAGTTGTATCTGGTGCTATATCTGTAACAGTATTGCTTGATCTAATCATTTTAACACCATCTACAGTGAAAATCGCATCCATACCTTTTTGTATATGGTTTTCATTATTTGATTTAACATTGTATCCTTGAGGGGTGCTAGTATCTAATTCTATGCCAAATCTATCACTAAGTAATTTTGTTGCTAGGGGATCTCTTTTGTAATTACTCTTATCAATATTTCCATTTTCATCAACTGCATATCCACCATCAAAAATACTAAGTTCAGCATCTGGAGAAGTGGTAGTAAATTTTAATTTACCATTTCCTGCTTCTTGTAAATCTAATTTTACCTTTCCATTGGTTTTGGCTTCTAAGTCTTTAGCTAAACTTTCATAAGTAGTTTTATCATCTATATCTATAGTATATCTGTCGTAACTATCACCATTTTTAACTACAAAAGTAAGAGAAGTTTTTTCACCTTCTCCTAAAAGTTTTATTTGAGAAAGATCGTTAGTGTTTAAAGGGGATAATTCGGAAAAACGACCTTCTATTTCATTCTTTTTTGAATTTGATTCTCCTGTGCCTATTTTTGGTCTAAAACCAAACATACCGCCAGCACTGATACTATCTTTATCAATACCCCATCCCATTTTTTCTAAAAATGCTTCATCGCCTGAAAAAGAAATATTGTTTTGAGTGCCCGTTTCGGTGCTTTGTATAACCAAACGATAAGGATTATCTCTATCTCCGGTATTAACTAATTTCGCTTCTATTTTACCACCGCTAGCTGCATTAATTTTTTCAGCAAGTTGTGCCACTGTTGTATTTTGATCAATATCGATTTTATAATTTTTACCATCTTGAGTTATAGTAAAAGATACACTTTTATTTGTTTCATCTTGGTTTAACCCTAAGCTTTGTAAAACAGAAGCAGTTTTATCTTTAAAACCATTGCTTTGATATACATCTTTTTGAGCAAGCTGTTCTACTACAACTTTCATGTTTTTAATATTCGATAAAGAGCCTACAACCAAACTAGCAGCAGCACTATCTCCGCTTACACTTGGGGAAACTTTTTTCTTGTTAAACTGTGTTGCATCGCCAAGACTATTTACAGCAGTTTGAAAAGCAAGTAATTTAGCCTCAAGTTCTGCCAAATCTTTTTGTCTTGAAGTATTGGTTTCAAGTTGTGAGTTATAAAGACTCAAATGTGCATTCATCTCTGCTTCTTTGAGTTTATTTAAAGTATCACTTGTTAAAACACCTGAACCTATCCCTAAACTTCCTAAACTACCTACCGCCATAACTAACTCTCCTTATCAAAAATAGTTCCTATAACACCTTTAAAATGCTCTATTAGCTTCATAACTTCTTCACTAGGAATTTTACGTATGAGCCTACCAGTGTCTTTTTCAATCACATTTACATATATTTCGTTGATTTTATCATTATATGCAAAACGCACATTTGTTTCCAAAGTTTCCATTTGTTGGTTTAACTTTTCTGTCGCATTTTTCAACTTATCATTTAAATTCTCATCTTGATCTTTTAAATCGATTTGTTGTTTGTTTTCTTGTTGAGATGTTTTTTCCGCACTCTTTGTATTTAAATGAGTGATATTTACATCTCTTTGAATATTACCAATGTCCATTTAAACTCCTTTTTAAAAGACTTCAAAACACACTATCGACGTAATTTCAAAAAAATTAATATTTAAATATAAAAATTTATATTTTTATAAGCAAAAAGTGTTCTAAAAAAACTTAAAACTAAAAAATTTCAAACTTTTTGAAGAATTTCTCATCATTAGGGAGCAATTTTTTTGCAATGAGCTTATCGATAACTTCTTTAGAGCAATTAGTCATTAAAGGCCATGCTTTATGATAATCTTCTAGCAAACCTTTGTTTGTCGCATCAATCCCAACACAATCTTTTTTTATAAAAATGTCTCTTTTTGCATCGATATTGTTTACGATACGCCATACTAACATGTAGGGATTTTCTAAAATGGCATCTTGATCTAAAAAGGCCAAAATTCTAAAGTGTTTTTTATAAATTTGTAGTTTTTCAAACACTTGAACAATTTTTTCTTTTTTATCAATCAAAACCACGCTAATTGGTGCGAAAGTTTGAGTGTAGAATTGTTTTAAATTTAAAATACTTGAATCTTTCTCTTTAAATAATTGAAGCAAAGTTTCATCCTTTAAAATTTCTAGTTCTACTTTTTTTTCATCACCACATGCATCAAGCCCTGCTTTCCCGCCATAGCAATAAGTGCTTGAAGCGTGATCGAGTTGATCGCAAATTCCTTCACTAATAAGCAATTTTTCTTCATCAAAACGGTTGAGTATATAAGGTATGAGTTTGTCATAGTCTTTTAATGAAGGTGCATTTTCATCTATGAAAATAGCATGTTTAACAAAGCTCATTTGTCCTACACCCCAAAATGTATGCATGATTTGTTTTGCGTGTGCAGGGTATTTTGCTTCTATTTTGGCTAAGATTAAGTTATGAAATACTCCATTTTCTGGCATATTATAATCGATCAAATCAGGTGCGTTAGTTTGAAGTAAAGGTAAAAAAACTCTTTCGGTGCCAAGCCCCATGTACTTGTCTTCTAATGGAGGTTTTCCTACAACAGTAGCTTGATAGATTGCATTTTTTTTAGCAAAAATTTTCTCTACTTTTAATACAGGACAAAGTTCAACCGGAGTGTAAAATCCCGTGTGATCTCCAAAAGGCCCCTCAGGCGCAAATTCATTGGGATCGACAAAACCTTCTATTACAAAATCACTATCATAAGGCACATAAAGCGGGTTGCTCTTGCATTTTGCTAAAATGGCGGGTTTTTTCTTGATGAAACCATAAAGCAAAAGCTCAAAAATTCCTTTTGGTAAAGGTGCTTGTCCACACCAAATATACAAAGGATCGCCACCTATGGCTATGCTAACTGGCATTTTTTGATTTGCTTTTTTATACTCATGAAAAAAATGACTCGCATCTTTATGAATTTGCCAATGCATAAGCAAAGTTTTATCATCAACAACTTGCAAGCGATACATCCCAAGATTATTTTGTTTTCCATCTAAACTTTGAGTGTAAACTTGCCCCATAGTGATAAAAGGTGCAGCATCTTTTTCCCAGGTTTTTAAAATAGGAATATCACTTAAAGAATTTAAACTTTTATAGGTGAATTCTCCTTCTTTTTTAATGCGTTTAGGTGGGATATTTTTTAGATCTAATAAAGTCTTGAAAAAATTTAATTTTGCACCAAAACTCTGCGGAATATGCATTTTCAATAAAGAGCTAATTTCTTTAGCTACTTCTTCATGATCTCTTCCAAAAGCTAAATTTAAAGCTTTTTCATTACAAAAAGTATTTAAAAGCACCGGATAGTCATACTTTTTGCCATTTTTTACCGCATGAGTAAAAAGTAAAGCTTTAGAATCTTCCTTTTTGACTTCTATATAAGCTAAATGCGCCATTTCAAGATCAACATCAACAGGATCGTTGATGATTTTTAATAGATGATTTTTTTCTAAAAGTTCTATAAATTTTTGCATTTATATCATACTCTCTGCTTCTTTTAAAATTTCTCTTGCTCCTTTTGCTATCATTTCTTTAGCCAAAAGTTCACCTGCATTAACATAGTCTTGTTTTTTAATAACTCTTTTTTCTTTTAGCAATTTACTTGCATCAGGCAAGCCTACTATGGCACGAATTTCTATATTATCTTGAAGAATTTTTGCATTAATGCCTATAGGTACTTGACAGCCACCTTCTAAAGTTTTGATAAAGTCTCTTTCTATATGAGTTTCTATAAAGGCATTTTCATCATTTAAGCATTCTAGGTATTTTAAAATTTTTTCATCATTAATACTTTCTATGCCTAAAGCACCCTGAGAGGCTGCAGGTATCATCTCATCAAGCTCAAAAGCTTTGACATGTTTAATTGTTTTATCTAAACCTAAACGTTTGATACCAGCTAACGCTAAAATGATCGCATCAAATTCTTTTGCTTTAAGTTTTTCTAAGCGTGAGTTGATATTGCCTCTTAAAGAAATGATATTTAAATCAGGTCTTAATGCTAAAAGTTGCATTCTTCTTCTAAGGCTTGTGGTGCCAACTTTTGCACCTTTTGGAAGTGCAGTTAGGTTTTCATAATGTTCGCTTAAAAAAGCATCATTCACAACTTCTCTTTTTGAAATAGCAGCTAAAACTAGACCATCAGGGAAAAAACTTGGCACATCTTTTAAGCTATGTACAGCCAAATGCGAATCGCCTCTTAACATGCTTTCTTCAAGTTCTTTTGTGAAAAGTCCTTTTCCACCTATTTTTGCCAAAGGTGAGTCAAGTAAAACATCGCCTTTGGTTTTAAATCCTTCTAGTGTAATTTTTAAATTTGCATGTGTTTGCAGTAATTGTTCTTTTACGTGTTCACTTTGCCATAATGCAAGTTGACTTTTTCTTGTTGCGATGATTAATTGCATTTTTTATGCTCCTGTATGATTTCTACATCAATGATTTCTTCTTCGTTGTTTGGTGTTTGGTGTTTTTTGGATTTTTTATGAGTGAAAAATTTTAAAACTGCCATGAAAAACAACAACAATATGCCTAAAAATGAACTCAAAATTCCCGGTATTAACAGTAAAATTCCTACTATGGTTAAAGAAAATAATTTAATCATACCAAATAAATTAGTATGGGTATTTTGCATGGTGATGAGATTGGTCCAAGTTTTTGCTAAAAACATTGCCCCTAAAAACATGCTTGCAAAAACTATCATAAAAAAATTTAAAAAACCAAAAAAAACAATAAACAAAACACTTGCAATTAATTCTAAAACCAAAAAAGCACTAAGGTTGACTTTTGCTATCATAAAATTTTCTCTAAGTGTGGAATGATTTCTTGTGTTTTTAACACCTGTTTTTCTAAGGTATTTCTGTGGATTAGCTCAACTTCATCTTTTTCTAAGCCCTTGCCAATAACTAAAGCATAAGGAAATCCCATTAATTCAAAGTCGTTGATTTTTACTCCAAAGCGCTCATTTCTATCATCAAACAACACTTCTTTATCTTTAAAATGGTTATAAATTTGTTCAGCTAATTCCATAGCTTTTGTATCTTTTACATTAGAAACAATGATATCTAAAATAAAAGGTGCTAAGGTTTTATTCCAGATACAACCTTTTTCATCATGACTTGCTTCTATAGCAACAGCTACCAAGCGACTTACCCCCATGCCATAGCAACCCATAGTAAAAAACTGTGCTTTGCCATTTTCATCTAGATAACTTGCATTCATTGCTTTAGAATACTTGCTACCAAGTTTAAAAATATGCCCTACTTCAATACCTTTGCTTTGTTTGAGTTTGTGTTGGCATTTTGGACAAAGATCGTGTTCTTTGACTGCTGCAAGATCTTTAAAGCGTTCTTTGTTTAGATTAACTACGTTAATACCTACTAAATGATAATCTTTTTTGTTAGCCCCGATAATCATATTTGTTTCGTTTTCAAGTTCATGATCGATATAAAAATCAACACCATTTAACCCCACAAAGCCGATAAATCCGGGCACTAAACCCGCTTTTACTAATTCTTCCTCGCTTGCATCGGTTAATTCTAGCGCATTGGCTGCATTAAGTGCTTTAACCTCTTGTAACTCATCATCACCACGCACAAAAAATACCACGATTTTTTCTTCATTTTCATAAATAGCTTTTTTTGCAATAGCCTTAATGGTATAGTAAGGGTTAATCTTGAAAAATTCTGCTAACTCTTCTATGGTTTTTACATTAGGAGTGTGAAATTGTGTTGCAAAATCTGCTTCGGGTCTTTCATCTTGGCAGGTTTTTTTAGCTCTTTTTGCTGCTTCGATATTAGCTGCATAGTCACAGTGTTCGCATAATAATATATCATCTTCGCCATTTTTAGCCAAAACCATAAATTCTTTCGAACCGCTACCACCAATGGCTCCACTATCAGCCTCAACAGCTCTAAATTCAAGCCCTAATCGTGTGAGAATTTTGCTATAAGTCTCGTGCATGAGGTTAAATTCTTTATCTAAATCTGCTTCACTAGCATGAAAACTATAGCCATCTTTCATTAAAAATTCTCTACATCTTAAAAGTCCAAATCTAGGTCTAGCTTCATCTCTGAATTTCAAGCCAATTTGATATAAGTGTAAAGGAAGTTGTTTGTATGAAGTAACTTTATTTCTAACTAAAGCCACCATAGCTTCTTCGTGGGTTGGTCCTAAAACAAAATCGTTTTCTTTTCTATCTTTAAAGCGTAAAAGTTCTTTGCCAAATACATTAAACCTTCCACTTTCTTTCCAAAGATCAGCTGGGGTGTTAAAGCTTAAGTTTACTTCTAGAGCTCCTGCTTTATCCATTTCTTCTTTGATGATGTTTTTGATTTTATCTAAAACTTTTTTTCCTAAAGGTAAAAAATTATACAAGCCACTTCCAATTTGCTCTACAAAAGCACCCTTAACTAAAAATATATGACTTGGTAGTGTAGCATCTTTTGGATTTTCTTTTGTACTTACGGCATAAAATTTACTAAATTTCATGATTATTCTCCAAATTAAATTCACATTTATAAAGGTTTAAACCTTCCATATTTTCATTTTTTAAATCAAATACATAACGCATTGCATTAATCACTGAATCATTTTGCATGGTTCCGCTTAGTTTTTTAAGATTTACACTAGGATGGTGCAAAAAGGCATTCATTACTTGTCTTATAAGCTTTCTTGCTTCTTCATGATTTGAGTGTTTTAAATACCCTTTTTCTATAGCTTTTTGCAATTCTTTGTTGACAATTCCATCAGCTTGCAAACGAAATTGTTTCACTAAAGGCAAGGTTGCTAGCTTGCTTAAATGCTGAAAAAACTCATTTGTCATAGTTCCTACTATAGAGTAAGCAATTTGAGCTTGATGTTCTCTTAGAGTTAAATTTTTTCTTACAACTTCTTCTAAATCATCAACAGCATAGACTATATTTTTTTCATTTGCTTTTACATCGATATCCCTAGGCACTGCTATATCAAAAAAATATCTTTTATAATTTTTTTCTTCTAATAAATCATGAGTTATGATAGCATGTGGAGCATTAGTAGCACTAAAAAAAACTTCATATTGATTTAAGGTATTTTTTAAATTCGCAATACTTTCACAACTTGCATTTTCGCCTAAATCTTTACAAAGCTTCCTTGCTTTTTCTATGTCTCTATTAAGTATAAGCACTTTAGCTTTTGCATTTAAAAGGTGCTTACAGGCTAATTCACTCATCTCACCTGCCCCAATAACAACAGCTGTTTTATTTTCTAAATTTACAAGCTCTTTAGCTTTTGCTACTGCTACTGAAGCGACTGAGATAGGATTTTTTGAAATTTCAGTTTGATTTCTAACATTGGCTGCGCATTTAAAAGCATAATGAATAGCTCTAGTTATATGCACACCACACCTTTGCTCTTGCAGAGCAAACTTATACGCTTCTTTTAATTGTCCGGCAATTTGTGTTTCACCAATAACCAAGCTATCAAGTGAACTAGCTACAGAAAAAAGATGGTGAATAGCACCACTATCCTCATAAAAATCTGCCTTGGAGTTAAGATTTTCTTTATCAACATTACAAAGTAAACTTAAAGTTTTTAAAACATGCTCGCCAACACCTTCTAATTCTCCTACAAAAAGTAAAATTTCAACCCTATTGCAAGTGCTAAGCACTAAACTTTCTAAAATTTTATTATTAGTATGGATTAATTTTAGTAATTCTCTTTTTTTGTCTTCATTAGAAAAGGAAAGTTTTTCTCTAGTAGTAATATCTGTATTTTTGTGCGTAAAGCTGATGCAATAATAATGCATTAAAATTCCCTTTCTATTATACTTTTAATAATATCTTCTAAGTCTTTTATATTGTATTTTTCTATGGATTTTAGTGCATTATTTGCATAAGTGTTTAGTTCTTGGCTAACTTGATTAAAAATTTCATGTTCATGCATTTTATTTTTAATCCAAGCAAGCTCATCCATACTTAAATCTTTCTTGTAATAAGACTTAAGTATTTTTTGATCTTGTGGATTTAATTTTTCATATAAATACATATATGCAAGAGTGGTTTTACCTTCTTTAAAATCATTCATAGCAGGTTTACCCAAGGTTTGTTCATCACCTTTAATATCTAAAATATCATCTACAATTTGAAAAGCTAAACCTAAATTTTTACCATATTCTGCAAAATCATTTTCATCTAAGCCAGCAAGTATTGCACCGCTTCTTGCGCTAGCTTCGATTAAAACTGCAGTTTTATTGTATATCATTTGCAAGTAAGCATTTTTGTTAGTGTTGAAAGTTTCACTTAAATTTACATCCATTAACTCTCCAATAGAAAGCTTTACTACTGCATTAGAGATAACTTTTGCAAGTTTTAAATCTAAAAGCGAGAGTTCATAAAAAGCTTTTGAATATAAAATATCACCCAACATAATGGCATTTTTTGCGCCAAATTCTGCATTGATCGACTTTACACCTCTTCTAAGTTTTGCCTCATCAATAACATCATCATGTAGCAAACTCGCAGCGTGAATTAACTCTATAATGGCACAAATTTTATAACTGATTTCATTTTCATTGGCGATTTTTAAAAGTAATTTTGAGCGTAATTTTTTTCCGCCTTGAAGTTTTGAACTCATCGTTAAAATAGGTTCGTAATTTAACTCTGATAAAAATTCATGCATGTATTGATCGATCTTTTGCACTATGCTTTCCTTAGTTTTCTTATATTGTATTTTATTAGATTTTACTTTAGTTTTGGTTAAGACTAGCTTTTCTAGGGTCTAAAAATTCTACTTCTAATCTTTTATCTCTATCTTCTATATAGATAGTAAAAATAGCTTCGCGTTTTTTAAAATCACTAAATTCTAGTATTAATCTTGCTCTATCTATATGCGGATTTTTATAATCAGGCACTAAAGTTTGAACCACCCAGTTTAAATTTCTTCTTAAAGACATGACAAATTGTCTGGGATATTTTTTGTATTTTGAATATACGATAATATTAGTTTGATCAAACAAAGTCCATGAGAAGTCAAAATGATAGATTTCATCAGGGTAATCAATCTCTTTAATTCTTACACTCGCTTTTTCATCTTTACTTAAGGTAAATTGATAGGTATAGTCAAAAAAAACTTCAGCTTTAAGTAAATTAGAAAATAAAAATATCCACCAAAACCAACGCAAAATCAACTCTCATGCCCTAAAATTTCAGCGCTTAAGCCTATATAAAAGTCATTTTTTCTTTCATCTATCAAAAGAGAATTTTCCATTTGAAATTGAGCAACATCTGTTTCGTTAAGGTTATTTTTTTCTAAAAGTTCTATCATAGCAATGTGATCTGCTAGTAATTTTTCCATTACATTTTCTAAAGCACCTAGGTTTGCGTATTTTATTGTTTCTATAAATTTTTCTTTAGGAGTTTTAGCAAACATTTCATCAAAAATATCCATATTTTAACCTTTCATGTGAGTTTGAATTTTTTCTATTAAAGTGTTTTTATCATTAACTTCATCTGGTTCTTTAACTTCTTTATGCCAAGCAATATGTATATAATCTACATTTGCATTTTTTGCACAAAGTCTGTCTTTTAAGCTATCGCCTATAAAAAGACTTTTATTGTATTTTGCCTCATCTGCAATCAATCTTAACATCATAGGATCAGGCTTAGCTTCTATACCATAACTAACGCCTAAAATTTTATCAAAATACGAAAGAATGTTTTGTTTTTTTAAAATAGGCACTAAGCTTTCTTGTGGCGCATTGGTAGCAATGGCCAAATAGCACCCATTTTTTTTACAAAAATCCAAAACTTCAACTACTCCATCAAAAAGCACCACGCTTTGGTCATAATGCTTGATAAAATACTTCTCATAACCTTCTTTGAAGCTTGTGTGAGAGTAAGTATCAACGCCATAAAAAATCTTAGCATAGTTTTGCCCTGGAGTGTTGATTGTATCAAGGATAAAATCTCTTTTTAAAGGTTCAAGATTTAAATCAGCTCTTATTTCATTTACTGCACATACAATAGCATTAGCGCTATCTATTAAAGTTCCGTCCATATCAAAAATTACATTAATCAATATTCATCCTTAAATTTAGTTTTATGTTTGTCTTTTTTATAGCTTTGATTTTTCTTTAATTTGTACAAAGCATTTGCTTTTGAAACAAGCGTTTTTTGATCTAAGCCATCATCTAAGCACTCATTGACAAAAATTTCCAAAGCCTTAGTATAGGTAGAATCTAAAAAAACCGCTTGAATTTTTTCAAAAATCTTAGCATTTTTTTGCATTCTTTCTCTAAAAAGTATCATATCAAAATCTTCTCTTTTTAATGCGCTGATTGCAGAATTGGTAAATTTTTCCAAAGCTCTTACGTATTTTACCCTTAAGGCTTTTTCTTCATTTTTCATTCTGCTGCACTTGTGTTGATTCTACATTGTAATGCCTCTTGGACTAAATTTCTTGCTATGGAAGCTTCTGCATCTACAATGTGTAAGTATTTATCAGTATGAGGGAAGATGATCTTTGCTCCCATACCACTTGTTTTTAACACTGTTTTGATAGGTTTGTTTAGATTGGAAAGCACTTGATAAAGCATATCAAGTTTTGCTTCATTGCTTATGGTTATAATCGCGACTGAGCATTCTTCGATATTGGCTATTTTTAAAGTTTCTACTTGTGCAACATTTGCAAAAAATACATTTTCATTTCTACTTCGACCAAGTTCGACTAAATTCAAGTCATTCTCTAAAACCAAATAAGGAATACCTGTTTTTTTGATTTTTTGTACGACTTCTTGACCTAATCTTTCATAACCAAAAATAATAAAATGATCCTTCATTTTTTGATCACAAAGATAAAATTTAGCCATATCATTTTGCTCACCCTCAGCCGCATTGGCTATTTTTCTAAGATTGTTTAAAATAAATGGTGTTGCAACCATTGTTACAATAGAAACTATGATAAAAATTTGCGCAGTTTTTTCATCTAAAAGTGAATTAACTTGCATGAGTGAAAATACTGCGAGTGCAAATTCTCCAATTTGAGAAATACTTAAAGCTGTTTTTAATGCTACTCTTTTTCTAGTATATAAAACCAAAAGACCATAAATAACTACAAACTTTACAACCAAAACTAAACTTACAAATACAAAAATCAAAAACCAATTTTCAAAAACAAGATGAAAATCTATCTGCAAGCCAACACTAATAAAGAAAAATCCCAAAAGTAAATCTCTAAAAGGTACCAAATCTGCTTCAATTTTGTGCTTGTATTGTGTTTCTGCTATCAAAGCTCCGGCTATAAAAGCACCTAAAGAGTATGAAAAACCAAATGAGTGCGCCAAAAAGCTTGCGCCAATCACAGTAAAAAGAATGGTCGCGATAAAAATTTCATTTGCATTAGTCTTAATGATAAATTTTAAAATATAAGTAAAAAGGTATTTGCCTATAAAATAAAGCAAAACAAGTAAAATCACAGCACTGACTAAAGTCGTAAATAAAAGCTTTGAAATATCAGCGTTTTGAGAACTAAATATATCAATCATAAGCAGTAGTGGTATTACTGCAATATCTTGAAAAAGTAAAATTCCTAAAGCTTTTCTGCCATATTCTTCGTTAATATCGCCATTATCATTAAGTATTTTTAAAACTATAGCAGTGGAGGATAAGGCTAGAGCAAAACCTGCTATCATCGCGATATGGCTTGCTATACCTAAAATATAAGTTACAAGCAAAGTGCAAACCAAACCACAAGTTAGCATTTGCAAACTTCCGTTTAAAAACACTTCTTTTTTCATTGCTAAAAGATGCTTAAATGAAAATTCAAGCCCTATGGTAAACATTAAAAAAACTATACCAAATTCAGCTATATGTATGATGATTTCATTGGTGCTAAAGCCATAAAATTCACGCACAAATAAACCTGTAACTATATAACCTATAATAGTTGGAATACCAAATTTTTTAAGTATAACATTCAAAACAACTGCTACTGCTACTGCGGTCAAAAATAAAGTTATAAATGCATCCACTAACCAGCCTTTTTGCAATATGAAGTTATTTGATTTTTTCTAAAAAAATTAAATCAAAATTACTTCTATGTTTGACAACCGATCTTGATTTTGAAGGATTATCTCTTCTATTAAGCTCTAATCTTAACTCTTCTATGGTATTTTCAAACTCATCAATTTTTGTTTTGAGTTTTAATATCACATCTACTCCTGCCAAATTTACCCCAAGATCTCTAGTTAAACGTAAGATCATTTTTATACGATCAATGTCTTTTTGTGAATAAAGCCTCATTTTGCCATCAGTTCTACTTGGTTCAACTAAACCTTCTTTTTCGTATTGTCTTAAAGTTTGCGGGTGTATACTTAAAACCTTTGCCACAACACTGATAAGATATACCGGTTCATCATAACTGTGTTCCATGTCCATTCCTTAAGGTAATTTTTCTTCTAAAATTTTTACAAAATCAGAATCAAGTGTGTTAATATCAGGTATTTTTACATTTAAAATCAAATACATATCTCCATATAAATCAGTTTTTCTATTTTGTACCCCATAGCCTTTGATTCGGATTTTTTGATTGTTTTTGGAATTTGGTGGTATAGTGATTTTAACTTCTTTTCGTGGAGTATGAACGCTAATTTTATCACCAAAAAGAGCTGTTTTTAAACTGATTTCAACTTTTTTATACAAGTCATCATCTTCTCTTTCATATTTATCGCTTTGTTCTAGCTCAACTTTTAAAATCAAATCTCCACTATGTCCTTGAAAATTTTTACCCTTACCTCTTATACGTAGTTTCTCTCCATCTTTAATGCCATGAGGAATTTTGATTTTCACTTGTTCATTGTTGATATTTACTACATGTTCACCACCCAAAATTCCTTTTTCAAAAGGAATTTTTATACTAGCTTGCAAGTCTAAATCTTCTTCAAAACCTCCAAAACTACTTTTAAAATTATTACTAGAATTAAAACCTCCACCAAAGCCCCCAAAACCTCCACCAAAGATACTATTTAAAATATCATTAATATCAGCTTCACCTGCGTTTCTTGAAAAATCATGAAAACTTTGCCCGCCAAACATTGAATCACCATATCTATCATACTGAGCTCTTTTTTGCTCATCGCTTAAAATCTCATATGCGGCATTGATTTCTTTAAATTTTTCCTCAGCACCTGCTTCTTTGTTGATATCAGGGTGGTATCGTCTTGCTAATTTCCTATAAGCTTTTTTTATCTCATCCGCACTAGCATTTTTAGCAACACCTAAAGTATCGTATAAACTATTACTCATATTGTTCTTCCTTCAAATTTATAATGTTTTGATTATATCAAAAACTTTAGTCTTAGTCAATCAACTTTTATAAGTTTTAAAACTAAAGGTTTTATTTACAATTGTGTAAAAATAAAATTTTATACTTGTAGGAAATGATTTTATAAAGGATGAATATGAAAAAAATAACTATACTTTCTTTAGCAGTAGCAACTAGCATTTTTAGTGCTAGTATCGATTTTAAACAAGCAGATGATAATATACAAAGAACTTTACCAGCTAGTAATCCAAATTCCATACTTTCTTATCATGATTCTATACAAAAGGTAAAAAATTCTGTAGTAAATATCTCAACTTCAAAAACCGTTCAAAGTAGTTCTTTTGGCATTGATGATTTTTTCAATGATCCTTATTTTAAGCAATTTTTTGGTTTTGATTTTCCACAAGCTCCAAAAAGCAAGAAAAATAAAGAAGTGGTAAGCTCACTTGGCTCGGGTGTGATTATCTCAAATGATGGATATATTATAACCAACAATCATGTTGTCGAAGGTGCTGAAAAAATCACTGTAAATTTACCTGATTCAAGCACCGAATACAAAGCAAAATTAATCGGAGCTGATCCCAAAACAGATCTAGCTGTAATAAAGATTGAAGCTAAGAATTTGCCCGCTGTTACTTTTGCTGATTCAGATAGATTGTTAGAAGGTGATGTGGTATTTGCTTTAGGTAATCCTTTTGGCGTGGGAAGTAGTGTTACAAGTGGAATTATCTCGGCTTTAAATAAAAACAATATAGGTTTAAATCAATACGAAAATTTCATTCAAACTGATGCTTCTATCAACCCTGGAAATTCAGGTGGAGCTTTGGTAGATAGTAGAGGAGCTTTAGTCGGGATCAATTCAGCCATACTTTCAGGAAGTGGAGGAAATAACGGTATTGGTTTTGCCATCCCTTCAAATATGGCAAAATCTATCGCACAAAAACTAATCGAGCATGGAAAAATTGAAAGAGGATATTTAGGTGTAGTCATAGGGGCTTTAACTCAAGATATCAAAAAAGCCTATACTAATCAAGAAGGAGCTTTAATCACTGAAGTGCAAAAAGATTCAGCAGCTTATAATGCAGGTTTAAAAAGAGGTGATTTGATCATAAAAGTAGATAAAACCACGGTTAAAAGCCCTATGGATTTAAAAAACTATATAGGAAGTATCGATCCAAAACAAGCGATAGAGTTAACTTATGAAAGAGATAATAAGATTAAAACTGCGAAATTTATGTTAAAAACCGATGAAAAGTCGCTACAATATGAAAAAGGTTATATTGATGGCTTAAAATTAGTTGAATTAAATGCTAAAAACAAAGCCCAATACCGTATACCTGAAAACATTAGTGGTATTTTAATCACCGAAGTTACGCCAAAATCAAAAGCAGAAAAAATAGGCTTTGAACAAGGTGATATTATCATAGGTATCGATCAATATGAGGTTTCAAATTTTAAAGAATTATCAAAAGCTTTAGAGTTAAATAAAGGCAAAGAATATGTTAAAATTTGGATCAATAGGGGCGGTTTAGTTAGAGCTTTACTTTTTTAAGAAAGGAAAAAAATGACAAATATTTTAATGATTGAAGATGATTTAGAATTGGCCGAGATTATAGCAGAGTACTTAGATCAATTTGACATGAAAGTAGATATCGCGCATGAACCATACATCGGTCTTTCAAGACTTGCTTTAAATCCTTATGATTTAATCATTTTGGATTTAAGTTTACCTGGTCTTGATGGGCTTGAAGTGTGTGAGGAAATTCGTAAAAAATACGATACACCTATTATTATTTCAAGTGCAAGACACGATATTAGCGATAAGGTCACTGCTCTTGATTTGGGTGCTGATGATTATTTGCCAAAACCATATAATCCTCAAGAACTTCAAGCAAGGATTAAAAGTCATCTAAGAAGAATTTCAAACACCAAAACCGCCCAAGCTCAAGTCAAAAAAGATCTTGTCTATGATAAATATAAACACACTATCACTATGAAAGATCAAGAGATTAGTTTTACTAATGCTGAATTTGACATTTTAAGTTATTTAATTAAAAAAGAAGGTGGAGTGGTAAGCCGTGAAGAACTTGTATATAATTGTAGTTCTATTAGCGAAGATTCTAGTAATAAAAGTATAGATGTAATTATTAGTAGAATTAGACAAAAAATCGGCGATGATCCTAAAACTCCAAAATACATTCATTCAATCAGAGGCATAGGATATAAACTAACTCAATGAATAAATCATCGATTTTTTATACCATAACCTTTGTTTTTTTACTTGCAAGTGTTAGTGTGATTTTGGCATTTTTATGGCTTATTAAGTATGATCAGCAAAATTACACTAATGAACTTAATGCAAAATACTCCTTTATAGCCAACGCAAGATTATTGTATTTTAATCATGTAATTAGCGAGAAGGAATTTTATGAGCAAACTAAAAATTACAAGATGGTTGAATTAACCGCACCTTCTTCTATAAGAAAAATCATCTACAAAGCTGAAACCATAGCACGTGCTCAAACTAGCACAGGTGTGGTTGAAATCATTACTTTAGAAGATAATGTGTATTTAAAAATCATCTTTGATGGCAAGCTTTATTTATATAAAGATTTAGAATATCAAGGTTATCGTTACTTTGTAATCAAGCTTATTGCATGTATTGTAGTGATGGTTTTACTGGTGTTGTATATTTTTATCATTAAAAAATTAAAACCATTAAGAGCTTTAAAAAGACAAATTGATAAATTTGGAGAAAATAAACTAGATGAAATTCAAAATGTCAGCAAAGGCAACGATGAAATTTCACAGGTTGCAACAGCCTTTTATGAGTCTATTTTGCGAATTCAAAAGCTTAATACCTCAAGACAATTTTTTCTAAGAAATATCATGCATGAGTTAAAAACTCCTATTACCAAAGGATTGATCACTTTAGAAATGCTTGAAAATAGCAAATACAAAGAAAGACTCATAGGTGCTTTTAATCGCTTAGAAATTTTAATCAATGAATTTGCCGCTATTGAACAAATTACTTCGGGTGCGGGTTTGATTAATTTAAAAAAATACAATATCTTAGATCTTTTAGATGAAGCAAAAGATATTGCCATGAGTGATGATGAAAAAGTAAAAATTAGCATCAAAGAAAGTTTTAGTGTTAATGTGGATTTTAAATTATTTACCACTGCGATGAAAAATATGATCGATAATGCGACAAAATACTCTGATGAAAATTGTGTTACCATAGAAATAACCAAAGAATACCTTTGCTTTAAAAACAAAGGAAAAGCCTTGGATAAAGACTTAAAACACTATACTCAAGCCTTTACTCAAGGAAAGAAAAATAAAGATAGTTTTGGACTTGGACTATACATCGTTAAAACTATTTTAGATTCTCATAAACTTACACTTCATTATGAATACAAAGATGGCGTAAATTATTTTTATTTTAATCATATAGAAAATATAATTTTAAACTAGGATTTCCATGCCTTTATCGCGTTTAAATGAAGAACAATATAAAGCCGCTAGTGCTCCTTTTGGACATAATCTAATCATAGCAAGTGCAGGCACAGGTAAAACTTCTACTATTGTTGCAAGAATAGCATTCTTGCTTCAAAATGGTATAAAGTCTGAAAAAATCATGTTATTAACCTTTACAAACAAAGCAAGTAAAGAAATGATTGAAAGACTTGGGAGGTATTTTGATAAAAGCATTACTTCAAAAATTACCACAGGAACTTTTCATAGCACTGCCTATACTTTACTTAAAGAGCTAAACCATGATATCATTTTAAAACCAGCAAGCGAACTTAAAATTCTTTTGCGTTCTATTTTTGAAAAACGCACTTTTCATCATTTAAGCGACACTAAGCCTTATATGCCAAGTTATTTATATGATGTGTATTCTTTATTTCAAAATACCAATGCAAATTTAGATGAATTTTATAACTGGTTTTGTCAAAACTATGATGAACAAGCTGTTTACGCTGAAATTTATGAAGATATTTTAAAAGAATATGAAGAAGAAAAAGCACGTTTTAACTATGTAGATTTTAATGATTTATTGATTAAATTAAAACACGTTTTATCTTCACATCATTTTGAATTTGATGAAATTTTAGTAGATGAATATCAAGACACTAACACCTTACAGGGTTCACTTATTGACGCGTTTAATAGTAAAAGTTTATTTTGTGTGGGGGATTATGATCAAAGCATTTATGCTTTTAATGGAGCAGATATTTCCATTATAGGAAGTTTTAAAGATAGATTTGTGGATGCAAATATTTTTACTTTAAATAAAAACTATCGCTCTAGTAAAAATATTCTTGCACTAGCCAATAAAGTCATCTTAAATAATGAAAGGCTATACCCTAAAGAATTAATCGTAACAAGAGAAGGAGACTTTAAAGCACCAAGTTTATTAACGTTTAACGAATTATTTGATCAATACTCCACCATCGCAAAATTAATTCTACAAAGCGGAGTTAATTTAGATGAAATCGCTGTTATTTTTAGAAATAACTCAAGTGCTGATGGCATAGAAGTAGCTTTAAGAGAACTTGGTATAGCTAGTAAAAGAAAAGGTAGTGGGAGTTTTTTTGAAAGTTTAGAAGTGAAGAATTTTTGCTCCATGCTTGCGATCGTGCTTAATCCAAAAGATATCATGGCTTTTATCCATTTACTTGAATACACCAAAGGAGTTGGAGGGGTTTTAGCTAAAGATATTTTTGATGCTTTGTTAAAACTAGGACATTCTAGTTTGATTAAAGGATTTTTAAATCCTGATACTAGTGTAAGTTTAAAAAAATACAAAAAACAAAGTTATCAATTGGGTTTGTTTGATGATATTGAAGAGTTAGCTTCTCCATCAAGATTTAATTTAGAAAGTGAGTTTAACACCCACCCTATTTTAAGCCTGCCTAAGATCAATGAATTTTGCGCAAAAAATCTTGAAAAAATTTATCTTTTTATAAAAAAAGCTAGTGAATGTAAGGTTTCAAGCCAGCTTGTAAATTTGATTTTAGAAAATGATTATTTTAAAGAAATTTGTGATATTTTAGCAACCAAGCGAGCGACTAATAAAAATTCTAATGTTGATTTAAATAAAAAAAGTGAAATTTTAGAAAAAATCAATGCAAAAATGTTTGTATTAAAAGAATTAGCTAAAAATTATAGTGATAATTACAAATACTACAACTTTCTCACCCTTGGTGCTAGTGAAATGAGTAGTGGAAGCGGGGTTAATCTTTTAAGTATTCATGCTAGCAAGGGGCTTGAATTTGAGCTTGTATTTGTTATAGATCTTGCGCAAGGAAGATTTCCTAACCAAAAACTCATGAGCATGGGTGGAAGCTTAGAAGAAGAACGAAGGCTTTTTTATGTTGCGGTTACTAGAGCTAAAGATACTTTATACTTAAGCTATGCAAAATACGATAAGATAAAAAAAAGCAATTATCAGCCTTCATGTTTTCTAATCGAAGCAGGTATGTGTAAAGAAGAAAAAAAATAAGACTTTATTAATCTTTTTATATTATGATTAATATAAATCATTTAAGGAGAAAAAAATGAATAGCGTATTATTCAAAGGAAATAAAGTAAGTTTAAAAGGAAATAATGTTCAAGTTGGAGATATGGCGCCAAACATTACTCTAAAAGCCAAAGATCTTTCAGGTGTTGAAATCGCTCCAAAAGGTAAAACTCAAATCATTATCAGCGTACCAAGCCTTGATACTCCAGTATGTGCTACTGAAGCTAGAGAATTTAATAAAAAAGCAGCAGCAAGTGGTGCTGAAGTAATCGTAGTAAGTATGGATTTACCATTTGCTATGGGTCGTTTTTGTTTAACCGAAGGTATTGACAATCTAACCGTTGCAAGTGATTTTGTTTCTAAAGAATTTGGTGAGAAATACGGTGTTTTAATGGCAGATGGTCCGCTTGAGGGAATTCTAGCTAGAGCTGTATTTGTGGTAAAAGATGGTGTGGTTGTATATAAAGAACTTGTAAATGAAGTTACTGAATTACCAAATATGCAAGCTTTAGAAAACTTTTTTAACCAAAGTTGTGGATGCGGCGGTTGTGGTTGCCACTAAAATTTAAAAGCCTGTAAAAAGGCTTTTAAAACTACCTATAAAATCATTTATTTTTTATATGCAAGTTTTTATTTTTTTAATTTTAGGTTCAATGACAAATCGACAATAAGCCTGATCAGGATTGTTTTTAAATATTTTTGATGATAATCTTCACCTTTGTAATATTTTTTTGCTTTCAAAACCTGTGTCACTAAGGTTTTTTTATAGTTTTGTTGTGCTTTTTGCAAAAAGTCACTAATGATTTTTAACTGTGTTTCATCTTGGTAAAAGATGACTAAACGATACTGAATTCCCTCATCCGCTCCTTGTTTATCAATACTTGTAGGATCATGCATTTTTAGAAAAGCTTCTAAAATTTTTTCTAGTGTAATTTCTTTTTGATCATATACTATTTTAGTGATTTCTATATTTCCATCGCCATTTACTACACTTTCATAGCTTGGGTTTAGCTTGCCACCCATATAACCTACTTCTGTATACACTACACCCTTAATCTCATCAAATACAGCTTGCGTACACCAAAAACAACCCGCACCTAAAATGATTTCACTGTACAAATACCACCTTTATTTCCCATCTTCTTTTAATACAAGTTGCATAAGATAAAGCTCCTCTCCATCGATAATTTTTAAATTCTTATCTTCGCATTTTGGACACCAAAAGATATTATTTTCAAGCACCCCGCTAAAATGGCATTTTTGACACTCCACTACCACCTCTTGAAGATGCATGATAAATTTGGCATTTTTACACAAGGGGCTATTTTCCTTAAATGTCTTAAAGCTTCTTTGTAAAAGTGCAGCTTCAACACCGCTTAAGCGCCCTATTTTTACATGTACTTCTTCGACTATTTTGCCCTGGGCATATTCTTCACAAAGTTCTAGTAAAGATTCTGTAATACTTAACTCATGCATTAGCAAATTCTTGGTAAAAGTTCACCTTTTGGAGCTTCTAAAATACGCTTTGCTCCATAGGCATTTTCTAAAATCACCCTTGCTTTTTCATTAGCTGTGATTTTACCTATAATAGCTGCATTGGCATTAAACTTTTTTAAGATTTCTAATGCTTTTTGTTCATCTTTTTGCTCTACACATAGTATAAAGGTTCCTTCATTAGCAAGTTCATAAGGTTCATATCCAAAAAGCTCGCAAACTCCTAAAACTTCATTGCAAACTGGAATTTTTTCTTCATATACCATAAGTTCTAAATTACTCAACTTGGCCCATTCATTTAACACCGCGCTAAGTCCACCACGCGTTGCATCACGCATTGCTTTGATTTTTATATCAGCTTCTAAAAGCGCTAAAACTTCTTCTTTTAAGCTTTTACAATCACTGTTAATATTTGCTTCTAGATTATTTCTTTCAACCAAAACCGCACAACCATGTGCTCCTATATCTCTAGAAACTAGTATACTACAACCACTTTTTATGTCTTTGGTGTTGATTTTTTGTATGTTTTTTCCTATACAAGAAGTGTTGATGTATATCGCATCGCCTTTATTTTTAGGAACAACTTTAGTATCCCCGCAAACTAGTTTTACTCCCGCTTTATCGCATTCTTCTTTTATAGATTTGAGTATAATTTTTAACTTTTCTATCTCAAAACCCTCTTCTAAAATCAAAGCTAAAGAAAGATATAAAGGCTTAGCTCCCACCATCAAAATATCATTAACACTACCACAAACTGCAAGCTTTCCTATGTTTACATTTTTTAAAAAAATAGGATTTAAAACAAAAGAATCGGTGCTAAAAGCCAAATCATCTAAAATAGCAGCGTCATTTGCCTCTTTTAAAACATCATTTTCAAAAATAGAAAAAATTTCATTTATCAAAGCATTCATTTCTTCGCCACCGCCGCCATGAGCTAAAGTAATTTGCTTCATTTTATGCCTTATCTTGATAATATTTATAATAAGCCGCACACGCTCCTTCACTAGAAACCATACAGCTACCTATAGGATTTTTTGGAGTGCAAGCTTTTGCAAACACCTTACAATCATAAGGCTTAGCTAAGCCTCTTAAAATTTGACCACAAATACAAGCCTTACTTTCATCTTTACTTTGTACTTTACAATCAAACACTTTGCTAGCATCTAAGTGTGCAAATTCATCTTTTAAACAAAGTCCACCATTTGGGATCACTCCAAGACCTCTAAATTCAAAATCACAAGGTTTAAAGTATTTTTCTACTAAAGCTTTGGCTTTTAAATTTCCCTCTTTGCTAACTACTCTGTAATATTCATTATAAACTTCAAAAGTATTTGCATTCATTTGCTCTACTATATTTAACACGCTAAGCATTATATCAACCGGTTCAAAACCACTCACTGCTATAGGGGTTTTATATTTTTTAGCAATAGGTTCATAAATGTTTGATCCTGTGATAACGCTTACATGGGAAGGTCCTAAAAAGGCGTCAATTTTTACATTTTTATCTTGCATGATAGCTTCTACCGCGGGCGGAACTAACACATGATTGATATGAAAAAATAAATTTTTTAAATTTAAAGCTATGCTTTTTTCTAAGATTACTCCGCTCATAGGTGTGGTTGTCTCAAAACCTATGGCAAAAAATATCACATTTTTTTCAGGATTTTTTAAAGCAATATCCACCACATCTAAAGGGGTGTAAAGTGCTCTAATATCTGCTCCTTTGGCTCTAAGATCGATTAAACTCTCATGACTTCCTGGCACTTTTAACATATCACCTAAGACGCAAAAAATAGTACTAGGCATACTTGCAAGCTTTAAAGCTACATCTATGCGTTCTCTTGGCATGACACACACAGGGCAACCTGGTCCATGTATAAAATTGATTGCTTTAGGTAGCAAATCAATCAAACCAAATTTCATAATACTATGAGTATGTCCCCCACAAATCTCCATAATATTAATAGGCTTGGTAATCTTAGAAGCGATAAGTTCTTTTAGGGCTAAAATCCTTTCTTTATCTCTAAAATCATTAATTAAATCCATGTTTTAATCCCATATTGCCTTCATTTTCATCGATTTGTCCATTTTGCATTTTTTCTGCTATATCTGTATAAATTTTTAAACTTTCTTGTGCAGCTTGCGTATCAATTTTTTCCATAGCAAAACCCACATGTATTAGCACATAATCACCTACTTTTAAAGGTTCGCTTATCAAATCCAAACTTACTCTTCTTTTAACTCCTAAGGTCTCGACTATAGCTGAATTTAATTCATCGATTTCTAAAATTTTAGAAGGTATTGAAAGGCACATTAATGAAGCTCCTTTTTCATTTTCAAGTAATTCAACCAAAGATCAAAACCTGTTTTTGTTTTACTATCTAAGATCATGATGTCGATTTTAGGATTTAATCTTTTAGCTGCCATGGAAGCAGCTTTAAAATCAAAGTCAAAGTGTTGAGCTAAATCTGCTTTGGTTATAACTAGCAAATCTGCTTTTCTAAACATCACTGGATATTTTTCTACCTTATCGCTACCTTCTGTAACTGAAAGCAAAACTACATTTAAATGCTCACCCAAATCATAGCTTGCAGGGCATACCAAATTTCCTACATTTTCGATAAAAACTATATCAAGTTCACTAAGTTTAAAATGATGTAAAGCATCATGTACCATAAAAGCATCTAAATGGCAAGTTTGCCCTGTGGTAATTTGATGAGCTAAGCCCCCTGCTTTGATAATGCGGTTTGCATCGTTATTGGTTTCTAAATCTCCTTCAACTACAGCTATTTTTAAGCCATCTTTTAAATTTTTTATCGTTTCTTCTAAAAGTGTTGTCTTTCCACTACCTGGAGAACTCATTAAGTTAATACAAAGTGTGCCATGTTCGTTAAAATGTTCTCTATTATGTGAGGCTTGATGGTCATTTTTTGATAAAATTTTACTAATAACATGAATAGTTTTTTCCTCTTTTAAAGCTGGATTTTCATGATGGTGATCATGGTTATGATCATGTCCATTGATAGAACAGCCACAGTCTTTACACATAAGATATCCTTTTTATATTTTTTGTTTATTTTATATAAAAAAGTATTAAAAAAATATGAGTTTGATTAAGTTTTTAATGATAAATAATGCACAAGCTGCCCAAGCGCAATGGAGCTATCATTGCAAGGATATTGTAAAGAAGTTTTATAAGAGAAATTTTTTTGAGATAATACCATATGAAGTGTTTTATTTTGAAATACCCCGCCACATAAAATCACTTCTTCTTTGAAATTTTTTGAGTATTCTATGATCAAATTTGCAATAGCATTGATCAATCCTGTGCTAATTTTAACCTTGTCTTGATCTTTTAAAGCTTGCAAAAAAGCATTTTTAAAACATATTTCATTATCTTTGATGTCAAATTTATAGCTATAATCAAGGTTTTGATTGTAGTATTTTTCCATCAAAAGCCCAATTTGTGCTTCATAGTCTAGTTTTTCTTGATTAAAGGCAATTGCTCCAAAAGCATCGATAATTCTACCAAGAGAACTCGTATATAAAGAGCTTTGAGTGTGAATTTTTTTAAGATTATTTAATTTTACTTGAGAAAATTTAGCTAAAAACTCGCTAGCTTTGCTTTCTAAATTAAAATCAAAAATCAAAGCCAAAGCTAAATTTGCGATATTTTTAATATCAGCATTAATTAATTTGAAATTTTTAAAATGGTTTAATCTGGTGTAATCTCTTAGATTTGCCCTAAAAATCTCTCCACCCCAAATTTTACCATCATCTCCATAGCCTGTACCATCAAATACAAAAGCTAAAACGTCATTTTTGTAAATTTTATATTCAAATAAACATGCACACAAGTGTGCATAATGATGCTGTATCATAAATTTTTCATCATGACTTATTTCTTTTACATAAGCAAAATGCGGGTGTTTATCACACAAAATTTGATCAAAACTTACCCCATATGCCTTTTGAAAAAAGTGTAAAATTTTCAAAAATCTTTCTTGGATATCTAAATTTTTCATATCGCCTATATAAGGAGAAATGAAAATTTGATCCTTAAAAAAGCACGCAAATTCGTTTTTTAATTCACTTCCTAAGGCAAGGATATTTTCTTTAGAATTAAAAATATTTTTAGTATTAATATAAAGTGGATTTAAACCTCTTGAAGTTCTTAAAAACATTACCTTATCGTTAATAACTTGAGCAATACTATCATCACTTGAGTTTTGTATTTGCCTATCATAGTCAAGATAAAAATCAAACACATCGCTAAGCTGTTCTAAAAGTTTTGTTTCTTCATAGATAATACTTTGCGAGCTTAAATTGGCACTCGTTGCAATGATAGGTTTTTTAAAATGTTCAAAAAGCATTAAATGCGTCCCCATGTAAGCTAACATAATGCCTATTTTATCGGTATCAGGTGCCAATATTTGATGGATATTTTTACTATTTAAAATCACAATAGGTTTTAAATTTGAAGTGAGAAGCTTTGCTTCAAATTTATTAATAAAAGCTAACTTTTGAGCCATATCAAGATCTTTCACCATAATAGCAAAAGGCTTCTTAGGGCGGTTTTTGCGTTTTCTAAGTTCTATGATGGTGTTTTCGTTTGTACTATCACAAATTAAGTGAAATCCTCCCATGCCTTTAAAAGCTATGATTTTACCTTGCTCTAAAAACTTTGCAAGCAGGATAAAAGCTTCTTCATCTTGAGCTAAAATATTTTGGTTTTTATCTTTTAAAAAGATTGTAATTTTACATTTTGGACACGAAAGAGGCTGGGTATGAAAGCGACGATTAGTTGGGTCTTTGTATTCACTTTGGCAAAAAGCACACATGTTAAATTGTTCCATAGTGGTATTAGCTCTATCATAAGGAAGTTGTTTAATGATAGAAAATCTTGGCCCACAATTTGTGCAAGTGATGAAAGGGTATTTAAAACGAGGATTTTTCTCATCATAAAATTCTTCATAGCAGTCTTTACAAAGAGCAAAATCACTTAAAATAGGACTAAATTTTTCACCATCTTGTGAATGATTTATAATAAAACTATCGTAATTTTTATTAATTTTTTTATCAAAAAAAACAAACTCATCGATTCGTGCTAAAGGTGGCAAATGTAAAAAAAGCTTTTCTTTAAAAGTTAAAACTTCACTTTGATTACATACAAGGATCACCACAACGCCCAAGCCATCATTATACACCTCACCTTTTAAGTGTAACTCTTGAGCTATATTAAAAACTAAAGGACGAAAACCAACTCCTTGCACTAGTCCTTTGATGTGAATTTCATATCCAAAGTGGGACATCACTTAACTTAAAAAAAGGAATATGTTTAAATACATTCTTACTAAGGCTTTTATGCTCAAACAAACTTCCACTAAGCACTACACAATCTACTTGATTTTTGGCTTTTAAATCATCAAATAAATCTCTTAAAAAATACGCCAAACTCTCAACCACACCTAGTGCTATAATTTGATTTTCCACTCCAGCAAGCTTAAAACTCATCACGCTTCTTAAGGTTTTAGTATAATCAAATTCTTTTTGCTCATTAAGCTTAAAGTCTATCCTAACACCTTTTGTCATTTTGCTTTCATCTGCTAAAGCCAAAAGCGCCAATGCTGCTTTTTGCATATCTTTATCAAGCTCCAAAACCACGCCTATCATACCAAAAAGATTAAAAAAACTATTAGTAATATTAAACTCTTTTTGCACTAGAGTAAATTCTTTTTCATAATTAGCTAGTAATCTCTTAGCAATATCATCTTGACTTATAGTTTCATAAAACTCATCAAAGCTCTTTGGCAAGGAAAGTTTTAAAAGGTTTAATTCTTTATCAAGTAAAATAACATCATCATAAGTCTTACTAAGCTCTAAAAGCAAGGGTTTTTTGTCTTTAAAATCAGTCAATATACAAGAAATTCTTGCAAAATTTTTATCTTCTTTTTGAAAAATCAAATTTCTAAATTCAGGTAAAATATAATCATATCCTTTACACACAAGCAATTCATTTTCTATAAAAGCAACTTCAAAATCATCTTCAAAATGCTCTATTTTTTTGAAATTTAAAAATTTCACTCCTTCTTTTTCTAGCTCATAACATATTGCAAATAAAAAAAGATTATCATAAAGTTTGATTTTAAAATACTCTTGTGTTGGTGAGTGGTTTTGCCTAAAAATAGCATTAAACTTAAGTTTCATTAGAGGTTTTTCAACCCCTGCTAAAATTTTAAATTGCTCATTATTGCATGAAAAAAATGCATTGATATGTTTTGGATCGCTCGGGATTAAAAAATCATCTAAATTATCATTAAAAATTTCAAAAACATACACTCCTTTTGAATTTTTAAAATATATTTTTTCTTGTTTTTTTAATCTCTCTAAAGCTTTTTTTAAATTATCATGGAAATTTTCTTTAGTGATTTTTATAAACTCATTTTCTATTTTAAATTCCTCATCTACAAAAACGCCCCATTCATTGCTTAAAAGCTCACCTTGGGTGTATGCATTTGCATTTAGTCTAGTTAAAAAACTTCTTTTAGTGAAATTTTTTTCTTTTTTTATAGGTGTGAAATCTTCTTCTATAAGCTTTAAATCAAATTTATTCAAAAACACACTATGGCTGATTTTTTCTAAAGTAGTGCAAAATGCTTGAATTTCATCTTTCTCGCCTTTTACCTTAATGGTGATTTTTTCATCTTTTTGTTCATAGTGATATGTGTAATCTTTAGCATAATAACCAAGTAAATATTCAAAAATGTCATTTTTGGATTTATAATTAAAAGTAATTTCTAAAAGCAAATCAAAAACCTTAAAAATAAAATTTTTTAAAAATATAAATATAACAATTTTAATTCTAAGGAAAGCTTAAAGATATACTTAAAAAATAAGAGTTTTTAAAAACGCTTCTCTTTCTTTATAATCTGGTATCAAATGATATAAGAAGTCGTAAAATTCTTTTTGATGATGTGGGTAGATCAAGTGGGTTAACTCATGAACGATGACATATTCTATTGCTTTTATGGGTTTTTGCATTAGTTTTAAATTTAAATTTATATATGCTTTTTGATGATTGCATGAACCCCATCTTGAGACCATTTCTTTAATGCAAATTCTTTGCACTTTTCTATCAAAAGCAAATTGCCACTTGTGGATAAAAAATTCAAAAATAATCCTCGCACTTTGTCTTATAAAAGTTTGCAAGTGTTTTTGGTCTTTTGCGTATATTTTATCTTTTTGAATTCGTACTTTTTTGTATTTTTCACTCCAAACCAAATGAAATTTCTTTCCCAAAAAATACACTTCATCTTCGGACAAAACCACTCTTTTTGAGGTTAATTCTTTTTCCTTGGCTCTTATCCAAGCTTCATTTTTTTCTAAAAAGCGCAAGACATCTCTTTGTTCATAGTATAGCGGTATACTAAGTTTAAAATTTAAGTCTCTATCTACTCGAAGCCTAAGGTATTTTAGCTTTTTCTTTTCATAAGTAAAACGAAATTCTTTAAATTCCAAAATTCCTTTTATACTAATGCTTTGTTTTGCCATTTTTTACTTTTCCATCTATAAGAGTTTACAATACCACGTAAAAACTCATCTGCACAAAATCCTATCCAAATTCCTAGCATTCCAAGTCCTGCATAAAAACAAAGCACATAACCTACCGGCAAAGACACCCCAAGCATAAATACCATTCCACTTAAAAACGGAAACCTAGCATCTCCTGTAGCTCTTAGTGAATTTACCATGACTATATTGAAAGTTCTTGAAATTTCTAAAAAAATCGAAAGAGTAAAAAGTGGTATCATTAATTCTTTTAAGCTTTCTTCAAGTTTCACCACACCCATGGTAAAGTCTTGCAAAACATAATTTAACAAAGCCACAAAAGCACTTGCAATCACACTAAAATAAAGCGCTATCCAAGTATGCTTATAAGCTACATTTAAATACCTTGCACCTACTAGTTTACCTATGATGATTTCATTGGCTACGCTTATAGCTTGTCCTACTAGCATAATGAGTAAAGAAATTTGAAAATAAATCGTTTGGACACTTAAGCTTTCTTTACCCAAACTTGCCACAAAGGCAAAAGCAATGGTGTATTGGATAAACCATATCAAATGCTCCCCTGCTGCAAACCCACCGATGTTGAGTATCTTTTTTAAAACCATTTTTTCAAGACTTATCATTTCTTTAAATTTTAAATGAATTTTAAGCTTAAAGCTAAGTATACCCACAAGCATACAAAAAGATATCACACGCCCTGTTATATTGCTAAGCCCTACTCCAAAAAGCTCTAACTTGGTAAAATGCAACACGTAAAAATTTCCTATGAATATCACAACATTCATTAACAAAGTAGTAAACATAACCCAATAAGCCATATTGTATACTCTTACAATAGCAGCTAAAACTATACCCATAGCATCAAAAAACAAGCAAATTCCAAGCATATGCAAGTAAATTTCACTATCTTTTAAAAGTTCATTTGGAATTTGTAAAAGATGAAGCAAAAACTCTCCATGCCATAAAATCAGACTTCCACACACTAGTCCAATCAGTGCGTTTAAAAATAAACTTTGATGAATGGCCTTTCTAACTAGAGTATAGTCTTTAGCTCCTAAAGCTTGAGCGATTATCACACTACAACCTACACTTAAAAAGCTAAAAATAATGATAAACAAATCAGCCACCTGATTACCCGCGCCCATAGCTCCAACTAAAAAGTTAGAATACTGCGAAACCATCACAGTATTGATAATCAAAGAAAAATATCTTAAAAACATTTCAAGTAGTATAGGCATACTAAGATGCTTAAGCGAAAGTTGTTTGCTTGCCATGAATACTCTTTATGATAGTAAATTTTGAAAGTATAAAAAGTAATTTTACTTAAAAATTACTTTTTATAAGCTTTATAATTTATTTTATATTTGTAATGTCTAAAAGTATTTGATAATTTTTCTCTTTGAAAGTATATAATAAATCATCACATTGGTATGATATTTCTTTTTTACAAGTTTTATCTTGCAAAGGTTCTTTTAAAATTTGTGATAAATGTTTTTTGATGAGTAACTTCATAGGTATTCCCATACCATGATTTAGATTTTTAATAAATTTTCCATCTATTTCTTTTTCATCTTTTATCATATGCAAACTAACATTAAAATTTAGATCTTTTAATACTTTAGCTAGCTCTTCTTTATCTTGTGGAGGAGCCAAATCAATATCAAATTTAGAATGATAAAAAACATATTTTGGTTTTGGATAAAGACTTTGAACTTTTAAATGATCTTTTACTAATATATCTCTAATCATTCTTCTAGCGTTGGAAAAATAATTTGGCGAAGAAGAATTGGAGGTCCAAAAGGTTTTATCAAAACCATATAAAATTAAATTGTGTGCAACACTAGGAGTTAAAAATCCATAATAATTTAGTATAATCAATCTCTTTACCAAAGCCTATAATTCTCCATAAATCACCTAATAAGGCATTAGATGAATTATCTATAACAACATCCACATTCCAAGGAGTTATTTTGGCGCATAAATTAGCTAAATATCCTCCCTAGAACCACCTACTAAAATAGTCTTTATACCCCCCCCCTCTCTCCGTAATTTTAAAAGGAGAATTTTTCTTTATATATAAAATAGCATTGATTATATCCATTGCTTGCATGATACCAAAATTTTGATATTCATTTTTAGTAGGTTGAAGGGTTATACTTAATTTTAAATTATAAGAATTATCTAATATCCATTTTGATTTTAAAATAGAAATTTGATTATCTGTATATTCTAAGCAACTATTAATTTCTTCAAAAGTATTAATTTGATTAGTATTGAAAGGTAGAGTGATATTTATAGATTTTAAGCTAGTATCTAAAATAAATTTATCAATATTATCAAAAAAATATTTAGCACCAATTTGAGGACGATTTCCTATACAATGATAATTCACACTTAAAACAGCTACATTATAATGCATTGCAAAATATTTCATATTAAAATTAAGCATAGGTTCGCTTATATCAGCTCCAAGACCCTGTATAATACAAACTAAAGCTTCTATTTCTTTACTATCATCATAAGTGATTCTATATTCTAACTTACTTTCTCTTTTTATATTTAATTCTACATCATCACAAGAATCTATGAAATAAGTTTCATTTTTAAGCATTTAAAAGCCTTTGTTAGTTTTAGATATATTTTATCAAATAATCTCTAAAATAAATTTATCATCTTTATCTTTAAAAGTAAAAACTTTATTTTTACAAGGATAAGATATGTTATCTTCTTTCATACTAAATGTCTTATCTTTTAATTTTTCAAGCATAATAGGTAATTCTTTATTAAATAAAGCCTTATCAGGAATTCCACAGCCATGAGTTAAATTTTTAATAAATTTACCATCTATATCTTTTTCATCTATTAGATGAAAATCTACTTCATAATCCAAGGCTTTTAAAATTTCTATCATTGAAATTTTATAATCAGCTGGAGTTAAGTCATCTTTTGCACTATGATAACTTGTATAGATGATGTTTTTGTTCTTTTGTGCTTGCAAAATCAAGTGATCTTTGTTCAACAAAGTTCTTATTAGGTAGTTTTCATCAGCAAAATAATAAGGTGAGTTTGGATTTTTGCGTGTCCAATGGGTTTTAATAGTGCTATAAATTATTATATTTTCATTACCAACTTTACAATCATAACTTTTTACTTCTTTTCCGATTACATAATTTAAAGGTGGCAAAGCAGCGCCTGAATTATCTATCACTCCATCTACATACCAAGGAGCTATTTTAGCACACATTAATGCTACTAAGCCACCGTATGACCCCCCCCCATAAATCTTAGGTAAAGATTTAAATTGAGGATAATTTTTCATTATATCTTTTAAAGCATTAATATGATCAATGGCAGGCATAATGGCAAAATTTTGATACTCATTATTGGGTGGGATAAAACTTCCATAAATATGTGCTTTATAATCTTGATTTAAAATTTTATTATTTTTTAAATTAGCAATGGTATGATATAAATAATCATAATGTATATGGGCATTATTAGTATCTAATTTACTTGATTGAATTTTGAAATTTTCCAAAACTTCTTTCAAAAAAGGTAAATCATCTTCCATAAAAGCAGTGGTTGCACTATACTTTTCCACATCAGATCTTCTTTGGCAAAAACAATGATAAAAAACATTTACAACTACTACATCAAATTTTTTAGCAATAAATTTTCGGTAACTTTCTAAAAAATGTATATTTGCATTAGCTCCATAACCACCTATGATAAAAACAATAGCTTTCATTTCTTTACTATCATCATAAGTGATTCTGTATTCTAACTTACTTTCTCTTTTTATATTTAATTCTACATCATCACAAGAGTCTATAAAATAAGTTTCATTTTTAAGCATGTTTTTCTTTCTTGATATTGTATTTTATATGATATTATAACTAATTAAAATGCGTTCAAAGAAAAAAGTATGAAATATATATTTAAATGCAATGATAAAAGATATTCTGATGTTGACTTAATAGAATCTTTTAAAAAACTTAGTATTGAAAAAGGTGATATTTTATGCGTACATAGTGAATTGATGAAATTTGGTCAACCATTACTTAATAGAAGTGATTTTTTACAAACTATTTTGGATTGTTTTTTTGAAGTTATAGGCAAAGAAGGTACTTTAATCATGCCTACTTTTACTTATAGTTTTTGTAAAAATGAAACTTATGATAATTTAAATTCAAAAAGCACTGTTGGCGTTTTAACAGAATATTTTCGCAAATGGGGGGGGGTAAAACGCACCAATGATCCTATATTTTCTTTTGCCATTAAAGGAGCTAAAGAAGAATTGTTTTTAAAAGACACTACAAGTTGTTTTGGAGAAAATTGTGTGTATGATGTTTTAGCTAAAGAAAATGGAAAACTAGTTTTATTTGGTTCTAAAATAGCTGGGTATACTTTTAGTCATTTCATAGAAGAAAAAGCTTATGTACCGTATAGGTATTTTAAGGACTTTAGTGGTAATATTATCACAGAAAATGGCAAAAAAATCAAAAAAAAGATTCAATATTATGTTAGAAAATTAGATCAAAATTCAGATTTAGATGTCGATAAGCAAGTGGCTATTTTAAAAAATAACAACAACTTTAATATATTAGCCTTTTCCAATGCTCATATCATAAGTATCAATATGAAAAGCTATTTAAAAACAACACTAGAGGCTTTAAAAGACAATCCTTATTGCCTATTGAAGGAGTAAAATGACAACCCACATCAATGATTTTTTACAAAAAAGCGTTGCTAAATTTGGAAGCAAAAATGCCTTTGTTGAGTTTAATGGCAAAAGTATAAGCTATAAAGACTTTGATAATTTAAGTAAAAAAATTGCAAGTAAAATTCTTTCTAAACTTCCTACAAAAAGCACACAAGAGCCTATATTAATCATACTTCCTAAAGGGATTGATTGTTTGCTTTCTTTTTTTGGTGTGGCAAAAAGCGGGAATTTTTATACGCTTTTAGATGAAAAAAGCCCCAAAGAGCGTGTAGAAAAAGTCATAGAAGTTTTAAAACCAAAGCTTTTAATCACTTCTAAAAAATTAAATTTGGATTTTAATCTTGATACTATTTTTACAGAAGATTTTGAAAACTTTGATATAAATGAAAATGCTTTAGAAAAAGCTCTAAATGCTCATATAGATACAAACTTACTTTATGTATTTTTTACAAGTGGAAGCACAGGAGTACCAAAAGGAGTAAGTATAAGCCATAAAAGTGTGATTGATTATACTTTTTGGGTGTGTGAGACTTTTAAACTAAGCCATGATGATATACTTGCGAATCAAGCACCGTTTTACTTTGATAATAGTATATTAGATATATTTAGCTCTGTTAAAATGGGCGCCACACTTCACATCATTCCTAATCATCTTTTTGCTTTTCCAAATAAAATTTTAGAGTATTTAGAACAAGAAAAAATTACCATGATTTTTTGGGTGCCTTCCGTGTTAATTTATTTTGCCAATACCAACGCTCTTGATACCTTCAAACTAGAATGTTTAAATAAAGTTCTCTTTTGTGGTGAAATCATGCCAAATAAACAACTCAACATTTGGCGTAAACACCTTCCTAGAACTTTATTTGCCAATCTTTATGGGCCTACTGAAATCACCGATGTATGTTCTTTTTACATAGTTGATAGGCAATTTAGCGATGGTGAACTTTTACCTATAGGTAAAGCTTGCAAAAACATCCAGCTTTTAGTTTTTGATGAGGATTTAAATTTAATTACTCCAAATCAAACAAGCATCAAAGGAGAGCTTTATATAAGAGGAACTTGTCTTTCTTTGGGGTATTACAATGATAAAGAAAAAACAAAGCAAGCTTTTGTGCAAAATCCTTTGCACGATAACTACTTAGACTTGCTTTATAAAACAGGTGATGTAGTAGCTTATAATAAATTTGGCGAGCTTTTATGCTATGGTAGAATAGATCATCAAATCAAATACATGGGTCATCGCATAGAACTTGGAGAGATAGAAAGTGTAATAAATTCTCACGAGAATGTAAGAAATTGCGCTTGTATTTTTAAAGAAGAAATTATTTGTTTTTATGAAAGCAAGGAAGAATTAGACCTTAAAAACTTTTTAAAAGACAAACTTCCTGCTTACATGATACCTAAGAAATTTATCAAAATAGAACAATTTACTTTAAATGCAAATGGAAAGATCGATAGGAGGGTTTTGAGTGAAATTTGTTAAATCTCTATCCTCAAATCACTCATAAAATCAATTTCACACCAATTTCCGTTGATTTCATAGCTTTTGCATTTTTATATTTATCAATAAAATTTTAAAAAACTTGTCATATACATATTTTTAAAATATTTTTCATCATAAAGTAAAGTCCTATCAAGCTCATCATAAGTTTAAAAATTTGAATAAACCTATGTATCGTCCTTGAATTTCATCATAACTTTTAGCACTTTTTCTACTACCAGCTAAGCCCGTAAGCCATATAACACCTGCAACCATTTAAAACTTTTCTAAGCTAATTAAAAAATAATATATTATCAAATTCTTATAAATTTCAATATTAATAAGATATAATAATCACTATTATTTTAAACAAAAAAGGATAAATATGCAAAATATTAAAAAATTTTTTATGAATATAGAAAGAACTGATATTGATGAAACAATGCAAAATTTAGTAAGTGAAGATATCATAGATAGTATCGATATCATGGCTTTAATAGCTGAAATCGAAAAACACTACGGAAAAAGCCTTAATGCTGAATTTATAAGTCCTGAAAATTTTGAAGATTTTCAAAGTATTAAAAATATGCTAGAAAAAGCTTATAATTAATAATACAATGCCAAAAATGGCATTGTATTATTCTTCCTTTAAAGATTGGATGATTTTATTTTTAGATATAATAATTTCTGCTATAAAATCAGCTATTTTATCCCAATCACTCTCTTTAGTTTGAGTTAAAGTTGGATTTTCTTTATACTCATCCCAATTAATCGGCTCAAATAAGCTTTTTCTGTGTGGAAAATACTTAGCTCTAACCCACTCAAGTGAAGGAGCATAATAATCAACATAAGCTTTTGCTATTTCTTTTTGTACTCTAAACTTCAATCTATCTTCATTAGCACCTTCGAAAATTTTTCTAGCTGTGTAAAGTAAAGAATTTATATTTTGTCCATGTAAATCTTTTTTTATAAGTCTTCCTTGAAGCTCCATACCCAAAAGATTAAAACTTTCATTCTTATTTTGTTTTAAGGAAAAAGTATCATCCCACTTTAAACCCAAATGATATGCAAAATCTTTAAGCAATGATCCACCAATATATTCTTCTTTTAGAAGTCTTACTATTAAGTTTTTTTCTCCAAACACTTCAATATGACTCTCACAAATCCATTTATAATCAAAGATATATTTTCTAGGATGTTCATCAGGTTTAAAATCAGCACTATAAAAACCCATATTGTTTTTAATGTCTTGAGAGCAATGAGAATTTAAATATCCAAGAGTATCTCTAAAATAAATTATTTCATAAATTTCATCAAAACCCAAAGCATTTAAAATGCTTTTAAGAATTTCTATATGTCTTTTAGTGGAAAAATCCCAAACTATCCCTTCTGCTGAAAAGATAAATTTTTTATCTTTATGAATTTTAGCTTCTATTTTAAAATTTTCAACAGCCTTAATTAAACGTTCATCTTCTAAGTCATCTAATGGATTTTGACTTAACTTATCTTTTTTAACAAGCTCTAAAACTATATCCACTAAAACCCAATGTCTATTTGCCATTCTAAGAGATTTTGGATAAATATATCCTTGCTGCAAAAACTTATCTTCATTTTGCATTAAAAATCCTTGTCTTTCTTGGTTGCCACTGTTGGTTGTTCCTATACTAATATATGCTGTCATTTTTTTCCTTTTCATATTTAAAAATCAATATCTAGTAATTTTATCAAAATCATATAATTTCCAATATAAATTTATCACCTTTATCTTTAAAAGTAAAAACTTTATTTTTGCAAGGATAAGATATGCTATTCTTTTTTATGGTAGTTTTTCTATCTTTTAATTTTTCAATCATAATAGGTAATTCTTTATTAAATAATGCCTTATCAGAAATCCCACCACCATGCGCTGAGTCTTTTATATATTTACCATCTATATTTTCTTCATCAATTATATTAAAATTAACTTGATAGCCTAAAAATTGATAAATTTGCAACAATTGACTTTTATGCTCAAAAGATACTAAAACATCTTTAGCGCTATGATAACTTGTGTAGATGATGTTTTTATTCTTTTGTGCTTGCAAAATCAAGTGATCTTTGTTTAATAAAGCCCTTATTAAGTAGTTTTCATCAGCAAAATAATAAGGTGAGTTTGGATTTTTACGTGTCCAATAAGTTTTTACTTGACAATGTACAATAGTATTTGGATCGTAAAATACACTATCTTCTTTATCAAATTCCTTTCCTAAAAAATATGTAAATGGAGGTAAAGCTCCACCTGAATTATCTATCACTCCATCTACATACCAAGGAGCTATTTTAGCACACATTAATGCTAAATAGCCACCATATGACCCCCCCCCATAAATCTTAGGTAAAGATTTAAATTGAGGATAGTTTTTTATAATATCTTTTAAAGCGTTAATATGATCAATTGCAGCCATGATACCATAGTTTTGATACTCATTATTAGGTGGGATGAAAGTAGCATTAAAATGTGCCCTATAAGGTTGAATTAACATCTTTTTATTTTTTAATTCACTTATGGTTCTATTTAAAAGCTCATAGTATTCCCAAGCAGTATAAATATTTAAAGCATTGGTATTAATATTAAATTGTTCTAATGCAAGTTTTAAGCTAGGTAAATCTTCTTCTATAAATGCAGTGGTTGCACTATATTTTTCAATATCTGATCTTCTTTGGCAAAAACAATGGTATAAAACACTTATCGCAACTACATCATGCTTTTGTGCTATTAATTTTCTATTGAAATCAACAAAAGCCATATGAGCATTAGCTCCATAACCACCTATGATAAAAACAATAGCTTTCATTTCTTTACTATCATCATAAGTGATTCTATATTCTAACTTACTTTCTCTTTTTATATTTAATTCTACATCATCACAAGAATCTATGAAATAAGTTTCATTTTTAAGCATTTAAAAGCCTTTGTTAGTTTTAGATATATTTTATCAAATAATCTCTAAAATAAATTTATCATCTTTATCTTTAAAAGTAAAAACTTTATTTTTACAAGGATAAGATATGTTATCTTCTTTCATACTAAATGTCTTATCTTTTAATTTTTCAAGCATAATAGGTAATTCTTTATTAAATAAAGCCTTATCAGGAATTCCACAGCCATGAGTTAAATTTTTAATAAATTTACCATCTATATCTTTTTCATCTATTAGATGAAAATCTACTTCATAATCCAAGGCTTTTAAAATTTCTATCATTGAAATTTTATAATCAGCTGGAGTTAAGTCATCTTTTGCACTATGATAACTTGTATAGATGATGTTTTTGTTCTTTTGTGCTTGCAAAATCAAGTGATCTTTGTTCAACAAAGTTCTTATTAGGTAGTTTTCATCAGCAAAATAATAAGGTGAGTTTGGATTTTTGCGTGTCCAATGGGTTTTAATAGTGCTATAAATTATTATATTTTCATTACCAACTTTACAATCATAACTTTTTACTTCTTTTCCGATTACATAATTTAAAGGTGGCAAAGCAGCGCCTGAATTATCTATCACTCCATCTACATACCAAGGAGCTATTTTAGCACACATTAATGCTACTAAGCCACCGTATGACCCCCCCCCATAAATCTTAGGTAAAGATTTAAATTGAGGATAATTTTTCATTATATCTTTTAAAGCATTAATATGATCAATGGCAGGCATAATGGCAAAATTTTGATACTCATTATTGGGTGGGATAAAAGTTACAGATAAATCAACTTTATAATCCCTATCCAATAAACCTTTATCTTTTAATACGGTCATTTTTTGATCAAGAATATGATAATATTTTTCTATGCTAGTTGTATTATTCAATATTTCAAAATCAATTTTAAATTCCCTAAAGGCTTTTTCAAATTTCCTTATATCATCTAGCAAAAAAGTCATTTCAGCACTATATTTCTCCACATCAGATCTTCTTTGGCAAAAACAATGATAAAAAACATTTACAACTACTACATCAAATTTTTTAGCAATAAATTTTCGATAGCTTTCTAAAAAATGTATATTTGCATTAGCTCCATAACCACCTATGATAAAAACAATAGCTTTCATTTCTTTACTATCATCATAAGTGATTCTATATTCTAACTTACTTTCTCTTTTTATATTTAATTCTACATCATCACAAGAGTCTATAAAATAAGTTTCATTTTTAAGCATTTAAAAGCCTTTGTTAGTTTTAGATATATTTTATCAAATAATCTCTAAAATAAATTTATCACCCTTGTCTTTAAAGGTAAAGACTTTATTTTTACAAGGATAGCTAACTTCATCTTCTTTGGGATTAAATTTTTTATCTTTTATTTTTTCAATCATTTTTGGTAGTTCCTTGTTAAAAAGGGCTTTATTACTCATTCTTAAACCATGATCTAAACTTTTTATAAATTTACCATCTATTTGAGTTTCATCTTCGATTAAATGCAAAGTAGCATCAAATCCTAAATTCTTATAAGTTTTAAAAAGTTTTATTTTATCTTCCACAGGAGCACCTTGATCTTTTGCGCTATGATAAGCTACATAAATAATATCTTTATTAAATTTGCTTTGTTCATATAAATGCTTAGAATTTAAAATAGCTCTAATTAGATAATTATCATCAGAAAAATAATATTTAGAATTTTCATTTCTTGTCCAAAACTTTTTTACATAACACATAATCATTACATTACTCTCATTAAAAGCAAATTCTCCTGTAGTAATTTCTCTACCTAAAACATGAGATAAATTTGGTAATGCCACTCCTGAATTATCTATCACTCCATCTACATACCAAGGAGCTATTTTAGCACACATTAATGCTAAATAGCCACCATATGACCCCCCCCCATAAATCTTAGGTAAAGATTTAAATTGAGGATAGTTTTTTATAATATCTTTTAAAGCGTTAATATGATCAATTGCAGCCATGATACCATAGTTTTGATACTCATTATTAGGTGGGATGAAATCACAAAATAATTGCGCTTTTAAATTTATATCTATAAGATTTTTGTCTTTGAATTCTTGAATTTTTGTATTTATCAAAGGGATGAAATCAAAAAAATTATTTTGATTTACAAAAACATTAACTCCTAGTTTAATTAGCGTATCTCTCATTATATTTATATCATCTTCATTTGGAACCATTTTAGGATTATATCCATCATTGATACTTTTCCTAGCACAAAAACAATGATAAAATACATCTACAACCACAACATCAAATTTTTCACATAAAAATTTCCTATCAAAATCCAAAAAAGCTATATTGGAATTTACCCCATAACCACCTATGATAAAAACAATAGCTTTCATTTCTTTAGTATCATCATAAGTGATTCTGTATTCTAACTTACTTTCTCTTTTTATATTTAATTCTACATCATCACAAGAGTCTATAAAATAGGTTTTATTTTTAAGCATTTAAAAGCCTTTTGGAAAATTTGATTAATTATATCATCAAAATTTTCCAAACAAACAAAAATCACCCAAAAGATCCACTTAAATATGCTTTTGTTTTTTCTTCTTTGGGATTTTCAAAAAACTCTTTACTTTCTCCAAATTCTATAAGCTCCCCTAAATGAAAAAATGCAGTATAATCAGCCACGCGCTTACCTTGTTGCATGTTATGTGTCACTATGATCATAGAAAGATTATGACTTAATTCTTTAATAAGTTCTTCTATTACACTTGAAGATATAGGATCAAGTGCGGAAGTTGGTTCATCTAAAAGTAATAATTTTGGCTTTATAGCCAAAGCTCTTGCGATACAAAGGCGTTGTTGTTGGCCACCTGAAAGTGCTAGAGCGTTTTGCTTTAATTTATCCTTTACTTCTTCAAAAAGACCCACTTTTTTAAGGCATTCTTCTACTAAAGCATCTTCTTCATCTTTATTTTTAATCATTCCATGGAGTTTTGGAGCATAAGAAATATTATCATAAATGCTTTTTACAAAAACATTAGGTTGTTGAAATACCATGCCAACTTTTTTTCTAAGCATAACTAAGTCTTGGTTTTTAACATCTTTTCCTTCGATCTCTACAAGACCATCGGTTTTAGCTATTTTGTCATTCATTCTATTAAAACAACGCAAAAATGTGGATTTTCCACAACCTGAAGCACCTATTAAAGCTGTGATTTTATTTTTTTGAATTTCCATATTAATATCAAATAAAGCTTGTTTTTTACCATAAAATAAATTAAGATTTGTTGTTTTTGCTATCATTTTAATTTTCCTTGAAAATATCTTCTTAAAAGTATTGCAGCTAAGTTTAATATTACCAATAAAAGCAAAAGCACTATAATCCCTGCTGCTGTTCTTTCTAAAAATGCACGCTCTGGCATAGCCGACCATGAAAAAATTTGAGCAGGCAAAACACTTGTTGGTGCAAAAACACTATTTGCCACATCAGGTATAAAAGCTATCATACCTATAATCATCAAAGGTGCAGTTTCACCAATAGCCCCTGCTAGAGTTAAAATAGATCCTGTTAAAATCATAGGCATTGCTAAAGGTAGCATAATGCCTTTTATCATTTGAACCTTAGTCATGCCTAAAGCATATGCAGCGTTTTTCATATTAATATCTACGCTTTTTAAAGCAGCTTTAGTTGAAACAATAATAATAGGTAAGCTCATAATAGCCAAAGTTAATCCTCCAACTAAAGCACTAGAACGAGGCATCCCAAAAAGATTAATAAACACCCCAAGTCCTAAAAGTCCAAATAAAATGCTAGGAATACTTGCTAGATTATTTATACATACTTCAATAAAATGCGTAAATACATTTTGCGGAGCAAATTCTTCCAAATAAATAGCTGCCCCAACTCCAATTGGCACACTTACTACCATACATACTATCATAACAAGCAAGGTTCCAACCACAGAAGCAAAAATTCCAGAATTTTCAGGCGACTTAGAATCTCCATTAAAAAAGAAATTTGTATTAAAGCTTAGCTTGATTTCTTGCTTTTGAGCTAATTCATCAACCAAAGTTTTTTGCTCATCACTTAGTTTATTATAGTTTTTTTTCATATATTGATCAACTTCAGAATTTGCTAAAAGCCAAGATTTTTCTTTGATTTGACCTGTTCTTATTTTTCTTTGCTCAGCGCGTGATAGAAGTTCATAAGAAGGGTTATTTCTATCAGCCTGGACATAAATATAAGTTTGCTTAAACGCTCCTATCCCAAGATACCCTACGCTTGATAAAAAAACAAAAAGAAAGATAAGATTGATATAAAGCCCCATTTTACAAAATCTTTTAAAATTTTTAGAAGCTTTTTTTCTTTGTTTAAAAAGTTTTTTCATAAATTTTTCCTTTTATGAAAGCGATTTATCAAATAAACGCTAAAAATATTAATGATTAAAGTGATGATAAAAAGCACAAGCCCTAAAGAAAATGCACTTAAAGCTAAAGAACTATCAAAAGCTTGATCACCGCTTAATGCTTCTACTATTTTGACAGTTACTGTTGTCATATCTTCTAAAAAATTCATTGTTAAATTTGGACGCAATGAAGCCGCCATAACAACTATCATTGTTTCTCCTAAAGCCCTTGAAAGTCCTAAAAGACAAGCTGCAACTATACCTGGCATTGCTTCTGGTAAAATTACTGCAAAAACAACTTCTTTTTTAGTCATACCTAAAGCATAAGCTCCGTTTATCCTTTTTAAACTTACAGCTTCAATGCAATCTTGCGAGAGCGAAGCTACTATAGGAGTTATCATAACACCCATTATAAAACCAGCTCCCAAAGCACTTTGAAAACTCGCTTTAATGCCCAAAAAAGAAAAAAACCACACTATAAAAGGTGCCACCACTATAGCTGCGAAAAATCCAAAAACTACAGTAGGAATTCCTGCTATGATTTCTAAAATAGGTTTTAAATAGTTTTTAGATTTTTTACCTGCAAATACTCCAAGATAAATCGCACACATTACACCTAAAGGTAAGGCTGTTAGCATTGCTATTAATGAAATATAAAAAGTTCCCCAAAATAAACTCAAAGCACCAAAAACCCCATGCTTGCTACTTCCATCAGCACCTACAAATGCAGCATCTGCTGCCCACTGACTTGAGAATAAAAAAGTAAATACGCTTTCTTTTTGAAAAAATTTTAAAGCCTCGATTAAAATTGTTAGCATAATAGCAAAGCTTACTACTACGCTAACAAAAGCACAAAGAAAAAGCATTAATTTTATTATTTTTTCTTTTATCAATTTTTCATCCTAAATCAAAAAACTCTTCCAGCTTTAACAAGCTCATCAGTTAATAAAGTTTTTTCTTTTATGTGTTTTTGGGTTGCTTTTAAGGTTTCTTCATCTAAAGGAACTAATCCTATTTTTTCTAATTCCGCTCCGCTTTTAGCTAAATCATCACTCATATAAATTTTTGCAAATTCAAATACTTCTGGATTTTTCTTAGCATTCATATATATAAACAAAGAACGAGCTAGTTTATATTTTCCTTCGGAAATATTCTTCTCATCAGCTTTTACACCATCAATATCAACTGCATTAATCTTATCATCATTACTAGCTAAAAATCCGTATCCAAAAAGCCCAAAAGCTTCTTTATCGATAGAAAGTTTTGAAACAATTAAATTATCGTTTTCTCCACTTGGTATAAAAACTCCATCTTGGCGTATAGTTTTATATGCACCTTGATATTCTGGAATTTTTTTAGAAATGTCTACCATTACAAGTTCTTCTATACTATCTCTTGTTCCTGAGCTTGATGGAGGACCATAGATGGTAATTTTTCTATTTGGTAAATTTTTATTGATTTGTTGCCAATTTGTATAAGGATTTGGGATTAATTTCCCATCTTGTGGAATTTCTTTAGCTAAAGCTAAAAATAACTCATGTAAGCTTATATTTAATGGAGCATTGATTTTATTTTGAGCTAAAACTATGCCATCATAGCCTATCATAATCCCGACTATATCACTCACACCTGATTTTTTACAAGTTTCAAATTCACTTGGCTTGATTGCTCTTGAAGCATTAGAAATATCAGTAATTCCCTCGCAAAACACTTTAAAACCACCGCCTGTGCCAAGACTTTCAACTATAGGTGTTTTTGTATTTTTTATAGAAGCATACTCTTCAGCAACAAAAGAAGTAAAAGGATAGACAGTAGATGAACCTGTTATTTTTAATTCTGCTGCGTTTAAACTAACAAAGGTAGCCACACTTAAAGCCAAAAGTTTTTTCATTTTTTCTCCTTGTTTTAAAAAAAAGTAATGAAAATTTAAAAAAACTTGGAAACATTTTGGATACATGTATTTTTTGATATAATTTTGTATGCTAAATGTTATTTTGATAGAAGATGATAAAGATTTAAATGAGTTAATTAGTTTAAGACTTAGTCAAGAAAATATAAAAATTTATAATTATTTTGATTTTTTTGACTTAGAAACCTTTCTAGATACAAATGAAATAGACTTAATCATCATGGATAGAAATTTACCAAGTGGCGATAGTGTAGAGATGATAAAACAATTAAGAAAAAAAGGTTATATGGAGCCTGTGATTTTTCTTAGTGCAAAGACTTTACAAAAAGATATTTTAGAAGGTTTTGAGCAAGGCTGCGATGATTATATATGCAAACCTTTTGATTTTAATGAACTTTTATTTAGAATCAAAGCCGTAACTAAAAGAAATAAAACTCCAAAAGAACAAATTTCTTATCAAGATTTTACTTTATATATAGAAGAAAGAAAATTAATTTATCAAACAAATACATTTGAAAATTTATCAACCCTAGATGTAGAATTACTCAAGTGTTTTTTTAATCACAAAAATCAACTTCTAAGCCGTCAATTTTTAAGTGAGCAAGTATGGAAAAATGACACAACAAGCGATAAGACAATCAATACGGCTATTTTAAGATTAAAACAAAAAATTCCACAAATTAAAGAAAATATCATTTCAGTGCGCTCGGTGGGTTATAAATTGTGTTAAAAATCAGAAATTTTTTTGCTTTATTTTTTATATGTTTTTGTATATTTTTTATAGGATTGTTTTATTTTGTTAATGAGCAATATATAAACAACACTATAAAAAGCACTTATGAGCAAAAATTAAAAACCTTGAATGATACATTAAAATTTAGCATTATAAAAACACTCAATACAAACAACATTCAAGAATTTTCTCAACAAACAAGAGCAGATTTTATCATCAAAAAAGATGGAAAAACCATCTCATCTTTAGATGATTTTGATTTCTTTAAAAAACAATTTAACGCAGATTTTACACATGAATTTTTTAATAATAAAGAAATTTATTATAAAGCTTATCAATATGAAGGATATAAATACATCATCATTGTTTATCCAAAAATAAACGCAAAAATACAAGATTTTTGGATAAAAAATATTTTGATTTTTTTACTTTTTTTAGCAGTATTAACTGCAATATATATTTTTATATTTAACTTTTTTAAAAAATACTTTCAAGAATTACTTTTGTTTATTAAAAATATAAAGAGTCAATCAGAATTTCATTTTACAAAGAACTTTTTTTATGATTTAAATTCTTTAAATTTAAGATTATTAAAAATAAAAAAATTATTTTATGAGAAAGAATTACAAAATAAAAAACAAGCCAAAAAAATTAAAATGAAAAACACTCAACTTTCAAATTTAATCAGCGCTATTTCACATGAGTTAAAAAATCCTTTAAGTGTTATAAATTTAAGTTTGCAATCTTTAGAAAAAGAACATAATGATGAAACTATGAGAAAATTTATGCTTGAAAAAATTCACAAGCAAAGCGTAAAAATCAACCAACTAACACACAAACTAAATTTTGTTTTTAATTTAAATATCATATCTTTAAATGAAGAAAATTTTGATTTATATGCTTTAAGTAAAAATATTGTTGAAAATTTTAATGAAAGCAGGATTAAAATTCAAGGAGAGCAAACTTTCATAAAAGCAGATTCTTTTCTCATTGAGCAAGTTATTATTAATCTCATTAGCAATGCACTAAAATATAGTCAAAAAGATATTTTTATTGAAGTTAAAAACCAAGAATTTATTATACAAGATCAAGGCATAGGCATAGAGGAAAAATACTTAAAATTAATCACAAAAAAATTTTATAAAATCAATACTAGCCAAAACAATTCTTTTGGACTAGGATTGTTTTTAGTTAAAAAAATACTCACTTTACACAAAAGTTCTTTAAAAATTCAATCTAGCCCACAAAAAGGTAGCATATTTTCTTTTAGTATTGGCTAATCACTCTCTCAAAAAGCCATATTCATAAATTTTTGGCTCGATTTTTTTAGCTAAAACATCCAAAGCTAAATTCAAATCACTAAGTAAAATTTTATAATGCTCATCTTTTGCTTTGCTAGGTATGTTCATCTTGCTTTTTTCATTTCTACCTTGAAAAAATTCTTTTATATCATACAAAGAAGCATTTACTAAATACCCTGCCTTTTCTTTATGTGTGTGATAATACTTAAAAAGCTCTTTGCCTGCTTTTAAAAGTTCTTTTGCTTCATTAGAAAATTCCACCTTGTCTAATGTATCATCAAATAAAACATCTTCGTTTTTTATCTTGCCATTTATAAATTTATACATAAAATCACTCTTAAATGCTTCTTGGGTAATGCCTAATTCTTTCTCACTAAAAGGTATGAAGTGATTTACACCTTCTTTTGCGCTAATTTTATTTTGTCCATGAAAAAGTATAAAAGCCAAACAATCACTTTGAAATTCTTTGTCGTTTTGATATGCTTTGTTTGGGTATAAAAACTGATCTCTATTATTTAGCCAAGTAGCTTTTATAGCATGGCGTACTGAAAAATAAACTGCGGTATCAATAAGGTTTTTTTGATTTATATTTTGAAAAATTAAATGCGCCGTCCCTTTCTGATTTAAAATTGCAACATGGTTATTTTGTTGAAAATCAGGTGCATCGGTCATCAATACACCTATTCCATTATCTTTAATATTAAATTTTCTAAGCCATTTATTTATACTTTCTTTTTTATCGTTATAAAAATTTTTCTTACCTAAAAAATTTCCATTTTCATTAAACATATCAAGCTTTACTTTTTTAAGCTCATCTTTTTGGCTCATATCCCATATCAAAAACCCTATAGGAAATTTTCCATTTACATTATCAAAAGTATAAGAAGGTGCTATGAAGCCTTTTAAAAATTTAGCCTTAAAAGTTTCTCTAAAATCATCAAAATTAGAACTATTTACATATTTTAAAGTAGAAAAAGTAGCTAGCATAGCTCCATCAATCTCACAATATATTCTTATATAAAATTGTGTAAAAAGTTCGTTGTTAGCTTTACCTAAGATATTTTTGTATTTTTCACAAATTCTATTTTCTCTTGCTACTTTTGCCTTGTGAATACCTGTTTTTGTAGCAGTTTTTGAATTTCCTGCTTCTGCATAAGGTGGATTTATAAAAATGATGAGTTTTTTGCGTTTGTTTTCATCTTTTAAAATTTCTTGTAAATTTGAAGGTAGTTTTGATTTATAAATAACATTGCCTTTATCATCTACTTTATCAAAAAATTCATCATTTAAAAAGTCAAATTGAAAAACATGATTTTCAAATAAATTTGCACCATTTTTTATACGCTCATGTATCACATCAACATCTGCTTTATCTATAGTAGAGCAAAAAATATTTTTTGCATTTGTGAAATTTGCTAGTAAATTTCCTGTCCCACCAGCACAGTCCCATATATAGTATTTCTCTTCATAGTCTTTGCCTAAAGCCTTTGATAAATACTCACAAGCCTTATCCACCCAAATTCTTGGAGTAAAAAACGCCCCTTTTCTTTCTCTAATGTCTTGATCTACAAGCAAATCCCTACGCTCTATCATATAATCCCAAAATTCCTCCAAAGGCGGACGCTCATAAATAGCCCAAAAATCTTTATGTGCTTTTTGATTGTCTTTAAAGCCCGTTTTTTCTGTAGCGATAGAGCCTAGATCCGTCTTTTTGGCATTAAATTCATAATGATCTTTTTTCAAGATAGCAAAAAGCTTTTCTACTATGGTTTGATTTTCATTTGAGAGTAAATCAGCTAGGTAAAAGTCCGCATCGATAATGCCGTTTTTCTTTGCTAAATCCCAATCTATACTTATGCTTTCTTTTACGCTTTTGCTCCATTTGTGATATATGCTTACAAAGTTGTTTTTGTCGATTTTAAATTTGCTTATGTTTTCGTTTGTTAAATTTTCTTTTATGAAATTTTTTAATTCCTTATCATTTTTTTCATAGTAAAAAATCAAAGCTTCGTTTAAAATTTCATCTAATTCTTTTAAAAGTTTTAAAAACTGCTCACTTGTGTGTTTGCTAGCTGCTACACCCCAAACCCTATCATTTTGATAAAAAATTTCTTGAATTTTATAATAAGGTAAAAATGCGATTTTTTCAGCATCAAATGCACCTATTAAAGCAGGTGTTTGCATGGTATGAAAACTTCCATTTTTTATAGTCATAATGAGTTGAACAAATGATTTTTTAATATCACTTATGCCTTGCTTAGCTTCAGCCCAAAATAAATTAATCTCGCCTAAATCTTTGTGCTTTTGCGTGATAATAAAATCTATCTTAGAACCAACTATAGAAAATTTTGAAAAATACGCTTCACGCACTTTGTTTTTTAAAGTTTCTTCATCTACTTTTAACCATTCTTGCATTTTTAACCTTTGATAATAAATAAACTTGCAATTTTAAACAAAAGAATATTATTTTTCAATTATTTTTTATTTCTATTATAGATTAAAATACCATATTTTAAATCATTAATATAAATTTTTATTGGTATTATAATCGTTCAATATTCCACCTATACTTGATAAAACAAGTAACTATAGCCATGCAACTATACAAGCTCTTTGGATGAAAGCATTTAATGCGATAGTTAAAGCAAAAAAATATTTATATTTATAGTTTTTCTTTTCCCTTAAGTGACTTATCCATAGTTTATCTTTTTCAAAAAGCATTACAATTGAATAAAAATAATTACATAATATATAATAAATCAAAAAAGAAACCTAAACAGTAAAAAGAAAAGATATGTTAATATATTTGGAGAAAATAAATATAATTTTAAATTTTGTTGTGAAGATAATTTAAAAATTTACGAAATATTTATTTCAATTATATAAAGAAAATTCAGACAAAGGGATGGAAAAATTATTAAGAGGTTAAAATTAAAAGATATTTTAAACTAAAAAATATATCATTATAAAGTCATTATAAAAAAAGGAGAAAAAATGCTATCTAAAGAAGTAATAGCTTTGCTAAATGAGCAAATCAACAAAGAAATGTATGCAGCAAATTTGTATTTAAGCATGAGTTCATGGTGTTATGAGCATAGTTTTGATGGTGCGGGGGCGTTTTTGTTTGAGCATGCAAGAGAAGAAAGCGATCATGCAAGAAAACTCATCACTTATTTAAATGAAACTGATTCTAAGGTAGAATTAAAAGAAGTTAAAAAACCTGATAGTGATTTTAAATCATTGCTTGATGTGTTTGAAAAAACCTTTGAACATGAGCAAAGCATTACCGCTTCTATCAATAATCTTGTGGATTTTATGCTTTCAAGTAAAGATTATTCCACTTTTAATTTCTTACAATGGTATGTAAGCGAACAACATGAAGAGGAAGCGCTTTTTAGAGGCATTGTAGATAAAATCAAGCTCATAAGCGACAATGGTAATGGCTTATACATGGCAGATCAATACATCAAAAGCTTGATCAACCATTAATTTTTATTTAGCTTCCTTTATTTTAAAATTTTGGAAGCTAAAATCTTTTATTTTAAAAAATATCTTGTAAAATAAAAGAAAATTTGCTAAAATACCTTTTATTTAAAAGGATTTTTATGCAAATGAATGAAATTACCGATAAACTAAAATTTATACTCCAAAAAGAAGGTATAAAAAACGCTAAAGATTCCGATGTAGCTAAAATACTAAATATCAACCCCGATACTTTCTATAGTATGAAATTTAGAAATTCCATACCTTATAAACAAATACTTCATTTTCTCAATGAAAGAAACATCAACATCAATGCTTTTTTTTATGAAGACTCCCTTGAGAGCAATACTCCAGCACTTAATCTAAATTGTAATGTTTTAAAATATTACGATGTTAATGCCTCTATGGGAGGTGGGGCTTTAAATGATAATGTAAGTTTTTCCGAAGTAATTATAGATGAAAAGCTTAGTGATTTTTTTGGCTCCAAAGATTGCGATATTATTCCTTGTATAGGTGATAGTATGGAGCCTGAAATCAAAGATGATTCTTTATGTTTAGTAGATAAAAGCAAAAGCTTTAAAGAAGGTGGAGTTTTTGCGGTAAATACTCGAGATGGTTTATTTATCAAACAAATTTTTAAAAGCAACAAAGGAGGAGTTTATCTACACTCTTTTAATCTAAGCTATGCTGATGTACATTACCAAAATGGTGATTTTTTAATCGTTGGTAAGGTAGTGGGGACTATAAGTAGAATTTAATACCTGATAAATAACTTCTTTTTTCATAAATAATAATTTTTATTGTTTAGATTAATAAAAAATAAATAAAAATATATTTTTAAGTTAATTTTTATTAAAAAATCGTCACAATTATACTTTAATAGTTAATAGATAATAAATAAGAGTATTTTTATCTTTTAACAAAATACGCGAAAGGGAAGTTATGAAACACAAATTAGCTAAGGCTGCTACCTACGCCTGTTTAGCTTTAGGTATAAGTTTAAGTTCGCAATCTTTTGCTTCTTCAGAGCCTAGAACTCTTGATGGTTATGTAGTTCAAGAAGATGCATTTTTTGACTATCTTTACAAACACCATCCTATTTTTAAATATGAAAAAGAAGGACGTTTGGTGGGTAAATTTACCCATAGCGATAGAACAGAAAACTGGGTTGTTAATCAAAACGGTGCTAAATTTGCCAAAGAGCATGATTTAAAACAAGCTTCTATTACTTATCGTTTGCCTTATGAGTCTTTTTTAGATTTTCCAAATAAATTTGTAGGTCCAAAAAAATGCGGTGAGTGCCACCCTGCCCAATATGCTTCTTGGGAACGCTCTCGTCATGCAAAAACTGTGCGTTTCCCACATGAAATGGAAGAAGTTGGTGGAGCTGATGGTTTAAAAAAACCTATGTATAATTCTCAAGCTACTATTTTACCTGATGGAATTTATCCTAATGATGTTTATGCTCTTATTGGAACACCAAGAACAAAATACGGTTTTATAGATAGATGGCTTGTGCGTGGAACTTACCATGTTGAAGATGGGAATTTGAGTGATTTAAGTGGTAAATTAACCGCTGGTGGCAATCAGTTTTCAAGACTTTGGAGTGAGTTTTTAACGCCTGAAATGGCGCAAAAAATAGCAACATTTGCTCCAGGTTTTCCTACCAAAATGGAAGACTTTGGCGGAAATGGTTCTCAAGTTTGGGGGACAAATTCCTATGCAGCAAGTTATAAAGAAAAAGCAGTGTTTCAACCTGCAACTGCATATTGTGAAACTTGTCATACATTTAAATTTGACTTTAAAAGTAAAGAAGAATTTTACAAAGCCTTAGGCAATCCAAAAGAACTTCAAAAACACACCATTTCAAAAGGGATTACTTGTGAAGAATGCCATGGGGCTGGAGCTCACCTTTATGGTGCAAGAGGTGCGGGTATGCCATCAAACTGTGAAAGATGCCATCAAAGATTTTCTTACAACGAAACTGATGCTAAAATCAACCCTAGAAAACCATTTAATGCATACTTTAAGTCAAGCTGTCCTGCATGTGGAACGGAAGGTGCACAGATGTATTCTTCAGCACACTATGATAAAGGCATGAGATGTAATACTTGCCATGATCCACATGAAGTAACCTTTAATGATTGGAAAAGTGGATATACTAAAACAAAACTTAAAAAAACTTGTAAAGACTGCCATGAAACACAAGCTAGCTTTTTCAAAAAAGGTGGAATTCACGCAAAAGACAATTGTACAGCTTGCCATATGCCAAACATGATGAGTTGTGAAAACTTTGGTGCGGTTCAAAACCCTGACAAAGGTGGTTTTGATAATGTAAGAGCTTCGCATATTTGGAATATCAAAGTAGATAAAACCGCAAAAACACTAAATCCACCAGAAGGCAAAGAAAGATCTCCTAAAGTAAGTGGTTGGACTATAGCTAGAGATGATGAGGGTAGATTTTTCCTTGATTTGATGTGGAGTTGTGGTAGAACAAGCTTTAGCGATATCAATCTAATGGGACCTGGTGCAAGTGGTTGCCATAGTCCAGTACAATCAACTCTACCTGAAAAACTTCATTTTAGCAATCAAGAAATGATTTATGATAAAGTTATGCAGTGGCAAAACCCTGTTAAAGAAGGCTATGAAAAAATCAGACAAGGCATAGCAAACATTGATAAAACTTTTGCTGAAAAAACTAAACTTTCAGTAGAACAAAAATCAAAAGTCTTAAGCCTAACTAATCAAGCTCAAGCCATAGCTGATAGACTAGAAAAAGATGGATCTTGGGGTGTTCATGGACCTGCTTATTCTAAAAAGATCATAGAAGAAGCGTTGATTTATATCCAAGAAGCACAAAATATCCTAAATGGTAAATAAAATAAAGGAAGAATATAACATTCTTCCTTGTAAATAAGGAGCTAGTCTTGAAAAATTTAATTACACGATTTTTTATTGTTTTTTTTGCTCTTTTTACGCCATCAGGATTTGTTTTTGCTGAGGCAAATGGAGAAATAGGAACAATAGAAGGTGTCAAAAGCATTAGTTTAGCTCAAGCTCAAGCAATGCTAGATCAAAATAATACTTATTTTTTTGATGTCAATTCAGAGCAAGATAGACAAACTAATGGTTATATACCTAATTCTATATCAACTTATGTTGAAAATTGGCAAAATTTACTACCGCAAGATAAAAATGCAAATTTAGTATTTTATGGTTTAAATCGTTTTAGATTTGAAGCTTCTCAAGCTGCTGCTGTTGCTATAGAACTTGGCTATAAAAACTCTGTTGTAATGCTTGATGGTATTGAATCATGGGTAACATCAGGTAGAAAAGTCGAAAAAATCGACACTGTAAAATGGGAAAAAGCTAAAGAGATTATTGAATTTAAAGATACGATTCATTCAAGATTTAAATTTAGCAACACTCCTTCTTGTCGTGATTGTCACGCGCAAAAAGACAAGGGTATTAGAGCTGATATTGCAGCAAGTAAAAATCTAATCAACCAAAAATGCGCTACTTGCCACGAAAAAGCAAGCAATGCTTTAGCAAAAAGTGCTCATGGAGTGCAAGAATTTCTACCAAATCAAAGCACAGAAAATAAAAAAGAAAAACCTTCTTGTATAACTTGTCATTCCATCCATGTTAGTCCAAAGCATTCAGGTATTTATTCACAAAAGCAATTAGTGGATCAAAAATGTGCACAATGCCATAAACAAAAAACCAAAACATTCCATATGACTTTTCATGGTAAAGGTATGGTATTAAGCACACCAGGGGAGACTCCAAGTGTTGCTACATGTTCTGACTGTCATGGTAAGCACAATATCTTAAAATCTACAGAGAGAAGTTCAAGTTTATTTCCTATTAACCGTGTTCAAACTTGTCAATCTTGCCACCCTAATTCAAATGAAAATTTTGTAAATTGGATGGCGCATGCTGATCATGGAGATGGAGAAAACTATCCGGGTTTACATGGTGCTTATATTTTTATGACTATTTTAGTTATCTCTGTGTTTGTTTTCTTTGGTGCTCATACTATACTTTGGTGCTTGCGTTTAATTGCTATGCGTATTAAATACCCTAAAGAATGGAAAGAAGCAAGAAAAGCAGCTCATGAAGATAGGGTGAAAGTAAGAAGATTTACCACCTTACATAGAATTCAGCATTTCTTTATGGCAGCTAGCTTTTTAGGGCTTGCTTTTTCAGGTTTACCACAAAAATTTTACGACTCACCATGGGCTAAACCTATGATCGATTTAATGGGTGGAGATATCGTTCATGCAGCTACTATACACCATATATCCGCGATTGTAATGTTTGCGGTGTTTTTCTCTCACATCGGAGAAATTATCATTGTCAATTGGAAGCGTCGCGATGTAGCAAGAGATCCAATAACCGGAAAAATAAGCTTTATAAAAGTCTTAAAAGCGACCTTTGGTCCTGATTCTTTAATGCCAAATTTACAAGATCTAAAAGATATGAAAGATCATTTTAAATGGTTTTTTGGCTTTGGTTCAAGACCACAATTTGACCGCTGGACTTATTGGGAGAAATTTGACTATCTAGCAGTATTTTGGGGTATGTTTATCATCGGTATTTCAGGGCTTGTTTTATGGTTTCCTACTTTCTTTGGTAAATTTTTGCCAGGCGAGGCGATCAACATAGCAACCCTACTTCACTCTGATGAAGCATTGCTTGCTACAGGATTTATTTTTGCAATTCACTTCTTTAATACACATTTTAGAGCAGATCGATTCCCTATGGATATGGTGATTTTCTCAGGAAGTATAAGCGAAGAAGAAATCAAGCAAGAAAGAAGTGTGTGGTATAAACGCTTAAAAGAAAGTGGTAAACTAAGCACTTTATATGAAAATAAAAGTAATTCCAAAATATATCAATGGTTATCTAAATTTATAGGATTTGCGATGCTAATCACTGGCTTAGTATTTTTATCTTTAATGCTTTATACTTTCTTTAACACTATCTTATAACCTTATTCGCTATAATAGCGAATAAGGACTTTTTCCAACTTCTTTAAGGATGTAAAAATGTTTAAAACAATACTCTTACTTAGCCTAACTTGTGCTTTTTTTATAGCATGCTCTAAGGAAGAAAAGCTTGATTCTAATTTAATCTCAAGTGGTACGCAATTTTCCAAAGAAAATTCACAAAAAGCAAAAGATCTAGATAAAAAATCTTACGAAGAAATCGCGCATTTATTTAAAGACAATACCAATATCAAAAGCGATGAAAAAAACATCTTAATCATCTTTAGTGCTAATCACTGCATATACTGTGATAAACTAAAAGAAGAAATAGAAAATGACAAAAAATTACAAAAAATGATACAAGATCAATATAGTTCTTATTATATCAACATAAGCTATAAAAAAATTCATACATTTTATAAAAACCACAAAAGCGATCTAAGTACCGCTGAACTTTCTAGTATTTATAATATCGTAGCAACTCCAACGGTTGTAATTTTAAACCAAAACTACCAAACCTTGCTTAATTACCCTGGTTTTATAAGCGCAAAAAGATTATACGCTACTATGGATTTTTTAAATAAAAGTGAAAATCAAAAATTAGATGAAGCAAGCATAGCGCAAAAGCTTATTCATTATTACAAAGACCACAATATTTAAAGGTTGCACAATGCGGTATTTTTTTTCTTTTGCAATGAGTTTTTCACTTATGAGTGTTTATGCTATAGCATGTGCTGTGGCAACTTTTATAGAAAATGACTATGGCATTAGTGCAGCTAAAGCTTTAGTTTATGATAATGCTTGGTTTGACATGCTACATTTATTACTAGGACTTAATTTAGCCGGAGTAATAATCTATAAAAAATTACTACAAAAGAAAAAATACGCGAGTTTACTTTTACATTTTTCTTTTATCATGATACTTATAGGAGCAGGACTTACGCGGTATTTTGGCTTAGAAGGTGGAATGCATATAAGAGAAAACCAAAGTTCTAACATCATAGCCACAAGAGAAGAATTGATAAAAATAACCGATCTTGATACCAATACAAGTGTAGAATTTCCCATCAGTTTTACACCGCTTAGTCAGAAACATTTTCAAAAAACTTTTAGTTTTGATCATCAAAAGCTAACCGTAAGCTCCATTAACTACACTGCGCAAAAAGACTCTGTAACACCTGCGAGCTTAACACTAAATATTCATTATCAAAATCAAGATAAAAATATCACTTTAAATCCAAATTTCACAGACAAGGTGGCAACTTCATTTTATTTTCAAAACAAAGCTTTTGAGATTAACTGGGGTCCAAGAAAAATCGAACTTCCTTTTGCATTGTATTTAGAAGATTTTATACTAGAACGCTACTTAGGCTCTATGAGTCCTTCTTCTTATACTTCAAAAATCAAAATCATAGATGAAAAAAACCACATCTATCAAAACTATGATATTTTTATGAATAATGTTCTTGATTATGGTGGATATAGATTTTTTCAAAACTCATATGATCAAGATGAGCAAGGAACAATACTTTCAGTCAATAAAGATCCTGGAAAAATTCCAACCTATATAGGATATACTTTATTGATCTTAGGATTTCTATGGGTTTTATTTGATAAAAATTCAAGATTTCATCGCCTCAATGTTTATCTTAAAAAAGGACAAAATTTAACATTATTAACTTTGCTCTTTATAAGCTTGCATACTCCACTTTTTGCCCAAGAAAATAAAAATGAGATTTTAAATTTAATCTCCAATATCCAAAAAAACTCATACGCACATTCTTTAAATTTTGCCAAATTACTTGTACAAGATCACAACGGAAGAATAAAACCTTTAGATACTTTAGCGATGGAATTTATCCATAAAATCACCCAGGAAGATGATTTTTTAAATTTACATTATGATCAAATCTTTTTAGCTATGATGATTTATCCTAATGAATTTAGAAAAATCAAAATGATCTCTACTAAAACTAAAGACTTAAGAAAACTAATAGGCACAAATATCAATGAAAAACATATTGCATTTGATGATGTTTTTGACAATGGAGTATACAAGCTTAGCAATTATGTCGAAGAAGCTAATCGAAAAACCCCTTCACAACGCACAAAATTAGACAAAGACTTGATCGCCTTGGATGAAAAAATCAACCACGCTTATTATATTTATAGTGGACAAGCTTTAACTATACTACCTGATATTAACGAACAAAGTTTAAAATGGTTTTCTCCTGTGCATGTTTTACCTTTTGCCAAAGAAGATATTGAACGCTTACAAATGCTTTTAGTGAATTATTTTCTACAAACTCGCAATGGCATTGAAAACAATCAATGGCAAGACGCAAATGAAATTCTGCAATCTCTAAAAGATTTTCAGCTTCACTATGGCAGCAAGATTTTACCACCAAAAGAAAGAATAGAACTTGAAATACTACTAAATCACTATAATATTTTTGATAATCTCACCTTTATTTATATCAGCTTTTCACTTGTATTTTTTGTTTTGAGTTTTTATGTTATATTAAAAAACACCACTTTATCATCTTGGGTATATGGGTTTTTTTATATTATTTTGAGTATTTGTGTGTTAATACATGCACTAGCTTTAATCATTCGTTGGTATGTAGGCGATCACGCTCCTTGGAGTAATGCTTATGAAAGCATGGTTTACATAGCTTTTGCATGCGCGATAAGTGCTGTGGTGTTTTTTAGAAAATCACTCTTAGCCTTATGTGGAGCAAGTTTTTTAGCAGGAATTGCACTTTTTGTTGCACATCTTGGTTTTATGGATCCGCAAATTGGAAATTTAGTTCCTGTTTTAAAATCATATTGGCTTAATATTCATGTATCCATTATAACAGCAAGTTATGGATTTTTAGCGCTTTGTTTTATACTTGGAATTTTAAGCTTAATCCTTTTTGTCCTAAGAAATCAAAACAATCATATCGATAAAAATATCTTAAAACTGCATTGTATTAATGAAATGTCTATGATCATAGGACTTGCGATGCTTACTATAGGAAATTTCTTAGGTGGAGTATGGGCCAATGAAAGCTGGGGGAGATACTGGGGTTGGGATCCAAAAGAAACTTGGGCTTTGATTTCTATTGTAGTTTATACCATGGTATTACACTTAAGGTTTATTGTTAAAACTAGTTTTATTTTTGCTTTTGCAAGTGCTAGTATTTTGACATTTTATAGCATATTAATGACTTATTTTGGAGTAAATTTTTTCCTTTCTGGTTTACATTCTTATGCCAATGGAGATAGTTTTAATATACCTATTTATGTTTATATCTTAACAATGCTCATTTTGATTTTAATACTACTAGCAGGAAGAAAAAGAAATATCAAAACGCCTAGTTTTTAAACTAGGCTCTACTTTTTTCAATTTCCTGAAGTGCTTGAATAAGCTCTTTTAAATTTTCATATGGAATGTGAATTTTCCAATCCACTCCACTTTCTTTTTTTAAAGCCACACCAATACTTAATATATCTTCACTCCCTACTCCATAAGGATTTGCAAGATGACAAAGGCTAATTTCGCCGTTTTTACTGCCATGTAGCTCTATGCTTTTGTATATTTTTTTACTCATGTTTATCCCTATAAGCTGAAATAATTTTTGCCTGAAGTTTTAACCAATCTTTTTGAAGCATAATAGGAAAACCACCATATACTCTAGCACCCTCAAGGCTTTTAGTCACCCCACCTCTTGCTGCTATGGTAGCAAAATCTCCTATTTCTAAATGACCACTTGTAGCACTTTGTCCACCCATAATGACATTTTTACCCAAAATACTCGAACCTGAAATTCCACTTTGTGCTACAATAAGACAATTTTCTCCAATCTCACAATTATGTCCTACTTGAACAAGATTGTCTATCTTAGTACCTTGCTTGATAATAGTGCTTTCAAAAACTGCTCTATCAATTGTCGTACAAGCACCAATTTCCACAAAATCTTCCAAAATAACATTGCCATTGTGGTAAATTTTATAATGCTCACCATTTTTTGTATGGGCATAACCAAAACCATCACTACCTATAACACAATTTGCTAACAAATGACACTTTTTACCAATTTTAGTATCATTATAAATCACAACATTAGGATGAATGATAGTATGCTCGCCTATACTTACATTATCCCCTATATAAGCTCCTGCCATTACCACTACATGATTAGCTATTTGGACATTTTCACCTATATAAACATTTGGCATGATTTTAGCACTTTTAGCAATGTGAGATTGTCTTTTTTCACTAGCAATCAAAGGTTTAGCAAAAAGTTTGCTTAAAAGCGCAAAGGATAAATGTGGGTTGTCAACAACTAATTCAATACAATCTTTTGAAACCAAATTTTCAAATTCTTTAGATACCAATATAGCCCCTGCTCCGCTGCTGGCTATTTTTTTAGAATTTTTTTCCCCATCACAATAGCTAAGCTCAGTAAAACTTGCATTATTCAAAGAATTCAAAGCTGTAATCTCTATATCATCTCCACAATATTCTATGCCTAAAAATTTAGCAATTTCACTAATTTTCATTTTACCTCCATTAAAATAGAACCACTTCTTACTACACTTATGGGATTATACTTTTTCATGGTTTTTAAAAAGTTATCAATATTGCAAGCATCATCACACGTCATCACAATAATACATTGATCATCACTATAAGTTACACTACCATTGTAAGCTTTTAATATAGTATCTAATCCTGCAAAATTTTCACTTAATGCGATTTTAACTAATGCTGTTTCTTTTTCTATAAAATCACTTGAATCAATCACCTTATAAGTAGGTATGAGCTTATGTAACTGCTTGATAATTTGCTCGAAAACTTTTTCATCGCCTAAGGTAACGATGTTTATCCTCGAAAAATCCTTATCATCAAGTGGAGCCACGGTGAGAGATTCTATATTATAACCTCTTCCTGAAAAAAGACCAACTACGCGCGATAACACCCCGTGTTCGTTTAACACAATAACTGAAATCACCCTTCTTTTCATTTTTTATCCTTGTTTTTGAAACTAGGTAAAATCATATTATAAATCGCTCCACCCGCTGGTACCATCGGCAGTACATCTTCATAGCGATCTATCGCTACGTTTAATACATAGGTTTTATCAGATTCTAAAGCTTTTTGAAAAGCTTTTTGAAATTCTTCCTTACTAAAAACATTGCAACCCTCACAGTGAAATCCTCTTGCAATCCCTACAAAATCAGGCTGAATGCTTAAGTCTGTATTGGAAAATCTTTCTTTGTAAAACATACTTTGCCACTGTCTTACCATACCTAAAAAGGAATTATTTAAGATAATATTAATCACTTTTATACCATAAGCACTTGCTGTCATTAGCTCTTGTATATTCATCAAAAAAGATCCATCACCAACAAAATTTACCACCACTTCTTCACCCACAGCTAATTTAGTTCCAAGTGCTGCTGGTAGAGAATAACCCATAGTTCCTTGACCACCACTTGTTGCAAGTTGTCTTGTATAATTAAACGGATAAAATTGCGCTACCCACATTTGATGTTGCCCCACATCTGTGATAATTCTCGCATCAGGAGCCAACCTAGCACACTCTTCTATTACCCACTGGGGCTTTAACACTTCATCACTATCTTCATAGCTTAATGGATATAGCTGCTGATATCTTTGTAGAGTTTTAAACCATTCTTGATACTGAGTCTGATCCAAATTTTCTTTTTTTAACTCTTCTAAGGTATCCATAATCACACTTTTAATATCCCCAACTATAGGATAATGTGCTTCAATGATTTTAGAAATAGAACTTGGGTCTATATCAATATGGACAATTTTTGCACTCTTTGCAAATTCACTTGTTTTTCCTGTAATTCTATCATCAAATCTAGCCCCTACAGCAATTAACAAATCACATTCACTTAAAGCGATATTCGCACAGTAACTCCCATGCATACCTGCCATTTTTAAATTAAGCTCATCATCACTTCTTAAAGTTCCTAATGCCATTAAAGTTTCAACCGCAGGAATTTGACAAAAATGAATTAATTCTCTTAATGCATCACTAGCATTAGAAGCTATACAACCTCCACCTAGGTAAAATAAAGGTTTTTGGGAATTTTTTATCAAGCTAACTAGTTTTTTAATTTGCTTAATATTTCCCCTATAAGTAGGCTTATAAGTCTTCATGAAAATTTCTTTAGGATAATCCCAAACACCCGTAGCCGCAGTAACATCTTTAGGTATATCAATATGCACAGGTCCTTTTCTACCTGTTGTAGCAATATAAAAAGCTTCTTTTAAAATTCTAGGTAACTCTTCAATATTTTTCACTAAATAATTATGCTTCACACAAGGTCTTGAAATACCTATAGCATCAATTTCTTGAAAGGCATCTGTTCCTATTAAAGAATTTGCAACTTGAGCTGAAATTAAAACCAAGGGGATAGAATCGCTATAAGCAGTAGCTAAACCTGTAACTGTATTAGTAAAACCGGGTCCACTTGTAACTACTGCCACACCAACTTCACCACTCATTCTAGCATATGCATCAGCACTATGCAAGGCTGCTTGCTCATGTCTTACTAAAATATGCTTGAAATACGTTTGTTTATAAATTTCATCATAAATATTTAAAGCTGCTCCACCAGGATAACCAAAAACAACCTTAACATTCTCTTCTTTTAGTGTTTCACAAATCATTTGCGAGCCATTTAGCTCCTTCATTATTTTACCTTTTTGTTGAAAAATGGAAAATATTATAACGATAATTTGATAAATATATTTTTATAAGAGGAGTTTCTTGAAAATCAAGAAACTCCTTGGGCTTTTTTAGCGTATTCTATGCCCAAATCAAAGGCCTTAGCATTTGCTTCTTTAGTTTTTGCAGGCACCATATCAAGCATAGTTTGTTTTAAAGCTTCAATATCAATGCATTTGCTCATATAAGCAGCTATAGCTAAAGCAACGACTGATTGAGTAGCTACATTACCTACTTCTTCCTTAGCTATAGTAATAATAGGAATTTCAAAAATTTTCCATCTAGCATAATCCTCTTTGCTTGGATGAACTAAATTTGGCTCTACAACTATAACACCGCCATCACAAACACCATCTTTGAAATTATGATAACCCTTATCAGCAGTTGAAAGCATAAAACCAACCTCACCTTCTACTGCATAAGGAAAAAAGATTTCACTTTCATCAATGATAATATCAACCTTAGTTGGTCCACCTCTAACTTGAGAAGTATAAGTAGAAGCTTTAAAAGCATTGCGCCCTTCTTTAATGGCAGCTTTAGCTAAAATTTCACCTGCAGTGATAACTCCTTGTCCACCTTCACCGCAAAATCTTAATTGATATTTCATTTTAATGCTCCTAAATCAACCATTCTTTTTTCTTTTAAGGCTCTTCTAACTTCTTCATAAGCTTCGCAATATTCTGCCTTGCTTTCATCTTGATGTAAAATTCCTGTAGGGAATTTATCTGCTCTTTGCTCATAGTCTAATTGTTCAAATTTAAACTTATCCACGCAACGATTTTTAATCCAATCAAGCATGCTTACAGCTTCACCCATTTTATTTTTTCTACCTAAATTGATATGGCAGTTTGAGAATACATCAACAAAACTATAACCCTTATGCGATAAAGCTTTAAAAATAATATTTTCAAGCTTATTTGCTTCAATCACGTTTGTTCTTGCCACAAAAGAAGCTCCTGCAGCTTTAGTTAGCTCACATGCATCAAAATTGGGATCAATATTACCTGCTTGTGCTGTTACAGTGTAAAAACCTTGCGGAGTAGTTGGCGAGGTTTGTGAATTAGTAAGACCATAGATGAAGTTATTGATCAAAATATGTGTTATATCTATATTTCTTCTGCAACCATGGATAGTATGATTTCCACCAATTGCCAAAGTATCACCATCTCCACTTACTACGATTACATGTTTTTTAGGATTTACTAGTTTAATCCCTGTTGCATAAGCAATAGCTCTACCATGGGTAGTATGCACTGTATTACAATTTACATAAGAACTCATTCTACCACTACAACCTATGCCAGAAACTAAGCAAACATCATCCATATTCCAGCCAAGTTTTTGAATAGCTCTAATAATAGCTTTTAAAACAACGCCATCCCCACAACCCCAGCACCATTGCGTTGGAAGTTTATCTACTCTTAAATACTCATCATAATTAAAAGCCATCTTACATATTCTCCTTTACTTTAGCAATAATTTCACTTGGGGTTATAGGGCGACCATTTGCACGGTGCAAGCTAATAAAATCATCTCTTTTGCTCACTCTTTGAATTTCTTCTAAATATTGCCCCATATTAAGCTCACTTACCATAACTTTTTCAAATTTAGATACCACTTGAGCTATTTTTTTCTCAGCTACTGGATAAAGAGTAATAGGTCTAAAAAGCCCTACCTTTAAACCCTCTTCTCTAAGTCTTAAGATAGCTTCTTTAGCAGATCTTGCAACACTACCATAAGCAATAATCAAAAACTGTGCATCATCACACATAAATTCTTCATAAGTACAAATTTCATCTGTGTTGTTTTTAATCTTACCAAACAATCTTTTCATATTTTTATCTACAATCGCCCCATCTTCAGTTGGAAAACCAATATCTCCATGATGAAGCCCTGTGATATGATAGCGATAACCTTCAAAGAAAGGATTAAGTGTCGCAGCTTCATTTTCCCCTGCTGCATAAGGCTTATAGTCTTTTTTGTCGCCAGTAAATTTTTTACGATTGATGATTTTTAATTCTTCTAAATCAGGTAATTTTGCCTTACCATTCATATGTCCTATTGTTTCATCTAAAAGTAAAAATACTGGTGTCATGTATTTTTCTGCCAAATTAAAGGCTCTAATGGTTTCAGTATAAGCCTCTTCTAATGAAGCAGGAGCTAAAGCTATACTCGCATAATCACCGTGTGTTGGAGCTTTTGCTTGAAATAAATCTCCTTGCGCAACTCTTGTTGGAAGCCCTGTTGATGGTCCACCTCTCATAACATTTACAATTACTAGTGGAATTTCAGCTATAAAACCTAGACCAATTTGCTCAGCTTTTAAAGAAATTCCAGGGCCACTACTTGCCGTCATGGACTTAACTCCACTCATTGAAGCACCCAAAGCCACACTAATACCTGAAATTTCATCTTCCATTTGAATAAAAGTACCATCATTTTTTGGCAACATATGGCTTAGCTCATGCGCTATTTCAGAACTTGGGGTAATTGGATAGCCACCAAAAAATTTACAGCCACAATCAATTGCAGCTTTTGCTACTAAAACATTTCCTGTTGATATAATCTCTCTCATTGTTTTTCCTAAGCATTTAGTTTTTTGTATTTATTTTCTTTGACTGCTAAAGCTCTTTCTTTGGCTTCAGGTGTAAGCTTTGCGAATTTAAACTCATCTCTCTTAGCAACAAAAATTGCAAAATCAGGACAGTGGCTTTCGCACTCGCTACAGCCTATACAAGAATCAGGATGAACCACTTCTATCATCTGTCCTAAAACTGCACTGATTTCATCTCTCATTGCTAAAACTCCAGCTGGACAATAGCTAACACAGATATTACAAGCTTTGCATCTTGCTTCATCAACCCAAACTGGTGTATTTTCTGGAGCTACCATTAATATTCCTTTCTAGTTTTTGTAATTTTTTTAATGATTTTTTATCAAAAGTTATTTTTAAACAAACTTTTTATTATAGCGAATTTATAGCATTATTTGAAAGATAAAATAAAACAATTGAAGTTTTATCACGCAAAGTAACATTAGGAGTAGTAACTCCTAAAATATCATTTATAATTGTATTGAATGAAAGATTTTTCCAAAGCTAGTTGCTCATGCTCACTTAATTTCAACTCTAAGGTTTCAAGCACACCCTCAAGACTGATTCTTGCCATAACCCCAAAAGCTTTTCCGTATAAGCCATATTCACCATTTAAAATCACACTCATAGGTAAAAATTCTCCACTTTTTAAAGCTTCCATCATTCTCACACAAGCACTTGCTGGAGCTAAATATGCTGAAGTTTTTAAGTGTTTAATCACCTTAGCACCGCCTGTTTTGACTTCATGTTCTATTTGAGCGATAACTTGTGCATTTAACACTTCATCTAAGGCTTTGTTTTTAATTTTACTTTGTGATTGGATCAAAACCATACTGTCATTATGAAAACCTATTAATTTAGTATCTACTTCTGATGTTTTTAAATTTAATCTTTTGCTTAGCTCGTATTTAAATCTTGCATTATCTAGTACCCCTGCCATAGCGATAATTTTATTTGATCTAAAAAGCTTACTTTTATAAAGAGTATTAAGTAAAAAATCCACCGGATTACTAACTATGATAAATAATGGATCTTGATTATATTGTTTAATGCATTGTGCGCATTCGAGCATTATTTTAGAATTTATCGTAAACAATTCATCTCTACTTTGCCCTTCTTTTCTAGCCACACCCGCACTAAAGATAACCACTTGAGAATTTTTGGTATATTTATAATCACTCGTACAAGTAATTTTTACATCAAAATTAAACGCTGCAATGCTTTGGCTTAGTTCCAATTCTCTTGCAAGAAGCAAATCTTTATTAATATCAACCAAAACAAGCTCGCTGATTAACTCTCTTAAAATCAATGCATAAGCTACACTTGTACCAACATTTCCAGCACCTATGATAGTGATTTTCATTGTCACTCCTTTTGTAGTTATTTTACTAAATTTGCTGGTAGCTCGAAAATATTTTTTATCAAATGATATGGAAGCTGTAAGCTTTGTGCAATCAGCTGAGTTTTAAACTCAGGGTTATCTAGCGTTCCACCTAATTTAATTTGTGTACTAATTTGTCTATCTTTTCCTAAGATAATCTGGTTAATAATTGGCACTTTAGAGATCACAGAACTAGCTGATTTTAATGTTCTTAGCTCTAATAAACCATCAACTTGACCACTTCTTAAATTCACCTTAGCTTGACCTAAAATATCTGCGCTATCTCCATTGAAATTAAGCGCATCAATTTCAAAAAGATCTTTTTTTCTACTAAAACTCACACCTGCATTTTCAATACTAAAACCTTTTTCATTGAAAGTTGGGGCTTTAAATAAAAGCAAACTTGGTATAGTATCTATAAAACTCAAAAGCTGTTGGTGAAATTTAAGATCTTTTAAATATGTATCTTTAAATAAAAACTTTCCTTTAAAAAAATCTGTACTATTACCATCTATATAAAGGTTAAATTCACCTTTTTCAAAAGCATTTTGTCGCATAAAAGTATTTAAAAAATCATCATCCATTTTCAAAGCTCTAATTTGCATCTGATTTTCTTTTAATAAAAAGTTAAATTTAGATTCACCGCGATTTGCCTGTGCTTTTACAAAATCTTTTTTTACATTTGCACTAAATTGATCAAAATCTAAAGTTTTGTTAAAATCTTTCAAAATCAAATCTATATTTTTCCCGCTAATATTATAAGTTAAATTTTCAAGAGCATCTAAGGTGTTTTCTGTATCTTGCTGAGAAATCAATAAATTAATATTATTTAAAGTGATATTTACATCATCATTGTCTTTTTGTGCAAAAATACTACCACTTGCACTAGCTAAATTAAAATCCTCTCCTTTTATTTTTATGCTAAAACTATCATACTCATAAGGATTATTATCTTTATAAAGTAAAAATGACTCAAAAGTAGTATTGTTAATATCTACATTAAAATCTTGAAAATTTAAAGTATTTAAAGATAATTCCCCATCATGTATTTTATTTTTTTGCATTAATTTAGAATAATTTTTATATTTTGCAAGTTTTTCAACGTAAACAAACATACCTTGATCAAAATTTAATGTTGTAGTAAATTCTTTATTATACAAATTAATATTTTTATCAAAATCAAGGTTTAGATCAAGAAATTTGTTTTCCATTTTTAAGCTATCTTGTGGTAAGTCTAAGTTTGTTATAAAAGTTTCAAAATCACCTTTTTTCTGCTTCAAATCAACACTTGCATTAAAATCACCATTAACTATGCTACTTTGTACGCTTGCATTTTGTATATCTAGTCTATCTTTTTTCAAAGTAACATTTGCTTGAGCTATCTTAAAATCACTTATATTTATATTTGAATTAATCATATTAAAACTACCATTATAAGCGATTTTCTCAGGATGTTCAAAAGGAATTTTTAATATCAAATCAGTCTTTGTAATACCATTATTTTGCAAAAATGGTAATTTTATATCATATAAAAGCAAAATTTTATTAACTCTATAATCAGCTCTAGCATTATCACTTTTAATACGTATATAAATTCCTGCTTTTTCATTTAGCATATTATCTATATAAATTTGACTTTGAGTTAGTTCATAATTATTAAAATGTAATTCATCATAAATAAAATCAAGTCTTTGTTTGGCAAATTCAAGCCTTACAAAAGGACTAACAATAGGATCAATTCCTTTATCCAAAACCACTCTTAGATTATTCACATAGCCCTTAGCTTTTATATCATCTAAATAATACCTATGCTTTCCAAAATCCGCAAAACCATTTAATTCTTCGATAAAATAAAAATCTGCTTTAACCTTGCCTCCCACCCAAAGATCCAAGTTAGTCGGGAGCTTCACTCCATTTTCTGTAAGAATATGGAAGATTTTAGAAATATTATTTGTGCTGATATTTTTTAACTCATATGCAACTTCTTCTCTTTTAAGTGAAAATTTAACATCGCTTTTTAAAAAATCACTTTCAAGCTTACCTCTAAATGTGTAAAATTTGGTTTTGGGATTTACCATTAAAGTACCCATAATATTAAGATCATAATCTTTTAGAAGAAAATTATTTACATCAACTTGAATTTTTTTATCATCAACTTTTAAATTAAGTTTAATCAACAAATCCTCACCATTGACAAAAAACAAATCATTTTTGTATACAAACTCTACTGGATAATTATTGACTAAAATTTCTCCAATGCTTACTTCTTGAAAAAACCAGTACAAATACTTCACATCTTTTATAATCTTAATAGCTTTACTTGCGCTAGTATCATTTTGCCCCTTTTGATTGTGCGAATTAATAGTAACTTTTTTTGCATTTAAAATAAGTTTTTTATCTAATTTAATATATAATTTCTCCAAATTTATAGAAGCAATCTCGATTTTTTCTATATAAATTCCATTTTTGAGGTAAATAAACAAAGCTATGAAAAAAATAATAGGCAATGCTAAAAATTTAAGAATTTTTTTAATATGTTGTGATTTTGTTTTAATTTTTCTTTTATCCATTTTTTACTATCTACTCTTACCCATAAAAACAAACTCCGTGGTTTTTATACCACAAGGTTCTGTAAGTAAGATTATAACGCAATTAGATAAAAATAACTATAAAATGAGCAGTATTGACAAATACACTTTGTATTTTTTAGGTCATCCTCAATCTGGTTGGATCAATATAGGCACAAATGCACTCAACCGAGCTGAATTTTTACACAAACTTACCATCGCCAAAGCAGCACTTGAAACCATTACACTCATTCCTGGAGAAACCACAGAGATATTCTTTCACGAATTAGCCCCTAAGCTTAACTTAAACGCTAAAACTTTAATGCAAGAATTTTACAAACAAAGTCCTTTTAAAGAAGGCATGCTTTTTCCTGAAACTTATAAGATTCCAAAAGGCATTACAGAAGAGCTTTTAGTAAAATATCTTTTAGCTTATTCTACTAATGAATTTAAAAAACTTTCTTTTAAAATTTTTAGAGAATATAATGAAAAAAAATGGCATGAATACATCATTATAGCTTCCATTATTCAAAAAGAGGCAGCGGATAATGAAGAAATGCCTATCATCTCATCAGTAATTAGAAATCGCTTAAAAAAAGGCATGAAGCTTCAAATGGATGGAACACTCAACTACGGAAAGTACTCTCATGAAAAAGTTACCCCACAAAGAATAAGATCAGACAATAGCTCTTATAATACTTACAAATTCAGTGGCATACCAAAAGAAGCTGTGTGTAATGTTTCATTTGAAGCGATTAAAGCGGCTATTTTTCCTGCTAAAACAGAATATTTATATTTTGTAAGAGACAAAAAAACCAATAAGCATATTTTTACCTCTACTTTAAAAGAACATAATAAGGCAATAAGAAATTAATTATAAAATTTCTCTTTGCCCTTTTGCATCAGGTTCGCTTAAAACACCCATTTGAGAAAGTTGTTCTATGATGTTTGCTGCGCGGTTATAGCCTATTTTTAAGCGTCTTTGCAGATATGAAATACTTGTTTTTCTATCTTCTAAAATCACTGCTTTTGCTTCTTCATAAAGATCATCTAATTCCCCATCATCTATTTCGCTTCTTTTATAAACCCCATCTTGACTGTCATCTTTCAAAAAGCTTTCATCATATTCAACTACTTGTTGAGCTTTTAAAAATTCTACGATATTTTCGATTTCATTTTCACTTGCAAAAGGAGCATGTAAACGCACCAAACCACTCATACCAGGAGGGGTAAATAAACAATCCCCGCGTCCTAACAAACTCTCAGCACCCATAGAATCCAAAATAACCTTAGAGTCTATTTTTTGTCCTACTTTATAGGAAATCCTACTTGGTAAATTCGCTTTTACAACCCCAGTAACCACATCTACCGAAGGGCGTTGAGTAGCTACGATTAAGTGGATTCCGCTAGCTCTTGCCATTTGTGCTAAACGACCTATATAAAATTCCACATCTTTACCCGCTGTCATCATCAAGTCAGCTAATTCATCGATGATCACCACGATAAATGGCAAGATCTCTCCGCCTTGTTCTTTGATTTTTTCATTATAATTTTCGATGTTTTTAGTTTTTGCATCAGCCATCAAGCGGTATCTTCGCTCCATTTCAGCTACCATATTTGATAATGCATTAACCGCCTTTTTAGGATCAGTGATAACCGGGGTAAGTAAATGTGGTATATCATTATAAATGCTAAATTCAAGCATCTTAGGATCTATCATCATAAGTCTTAAAGTTTTTGGTGAATTTCTATAAAGCAAAGATAAAAGCATAGAGTTAATCCCTACACTTTTACCGCTTCCTGTTGTTCCCGCTATTAAAAGATGAGGAAGTTTTTTAAGATTTGTCACAAAAGGATCGCCTACTATATCTTTACCCAAAGCTATAGTTAAAGGTGAGCTAGAGTTTTTGAATACATCGCTTTCTAGAATTTCTCTTAGATAAATCGTGTCGATTTGCTCATTTGGTACCTCTATACCAACCACATCTTTACCTGGTATCGGGGCTTGAATTCTTATAGTTTGCGCTTTTAAAGCCATAGCTAAATCATCTTGCAAAGATAAAATTTTACTCACCTTTACATCAGCTGCAGGGCGGAATTCAAAAGTGGTAACAACAGGTCCTGTATAAGTTCTAACCACATCGCCACCTATTTTAAAGCGTCTTAATTTTTCAAGTAAATCATAAATTTTTCTATCAATCTCTTCTTCATTGATTTCACTTTTGCCTTCTTTTGGCATAGTTAAAAAATCTAAAGGTGGTAAAGAAAAATCTTTTGGCTTTTCAAAATTTCCAAAGTCAAGATCTTTTAATAAAGCTTTATTTTCACTCACTTCATTAGTGATAGAATGGTGTGTTTTATTTTCTATTACTTCCGCTATAGGCTTTTGGATAATTTCAAATGGATTTTTTTCTTCTTTAACTTCATTTTGCACTTCTTCTATCACAAAAGGACTTTCATAATTTTTTTTACTTCTTAGCTCTTCTATGCCAACAGGCTTAGTAAAATCATCTTCACTAAAATCTAATTCTTTTACTTCATTTTGTGGGATAAAATCTTCATCTTTAAAATCTTTCACCCCTAAAAACCTAGTTTTATTTTGGATTTTTTTAAACTCAGCCTCTTTTTGTGCCTCTAAGGCGTTTAATTCTTCGATTTTTTTAAAATCCTCATTAAGCTCTTCTAAAATTTTTTCTTTTTGCAAGGCTTTATATTCTTCTAATAATTTAGCTTTTTGTAACATTTGCTCACGCTCTTTAAGTTCTTTAGCAAACAAAGAATTTTCTTCTATCACTTCTTCTTTATTTTCATTGAAATCCATGTTGCGTCTTTTATAACTTGGCTCATCTAAATTTTTACTTTTTAAAGTTTGAGTATAAATATCTTCACTATTATTTTTATATTTTGACAAATACTCTTCAGGGGTCATTTCATTTTCCTTTATATTTATTTGGCTGGCTTTTTGTGCAAAATTTGCGATAGGTTCTGAAAGTTCATGAATATAACTTGAGCTTAATTTTTTATCCTCTTCGCTAATTATCACTTCTTCTAATTCTTGATTTTTCAAATCTTCGAGGTTGAATTTTTTACTTTCTTGAGCCTCTTGCTTTGGTAGTTCTTCTTTTTTAACAAATTCTTCTTTTTTCTCTTTGATTAAAAGCTCTTGTTTGAGTTTTTCTTGCTCTTCTTTGGTTTCATTTTCATACTTATCGCCACCAAAAAAGCCAAAAATTTTATTTTTAATTAAAGTTTCTAGCTTTAAATAAAAATCAAAATCAAGCTCTATTTTAAACACATCTTTTATAATTTGCGGAAAAGAAATACTAAAAGCAAAAGCTAAAAGCAAAATTACCAAGATTAAACTACCAATTTTTCCAAAAATTCCATCTAAAATCACAAACATAGCAGAAGCTATATAGCCTTTATCTTGCAAGAATGCTGAAGCAAAAATAAGCGAAGCAAAAATACAAGCAAAAACAGCCATACTAAATCTACGCTCTATAAGTTCAAAGTTATAATCATTTTTATACAAAAGATAATTAAACCAAAAAAAGACAAAAGGATAAAATTTAGTCAATGATCCAAATAAAAAATAACTAAGTTTTGCTAAAGAATATCCTATGATACTTACCAAAGCTTGATCAGGTATCAAAACACTTAAACAAAAATAAAAAATAAAAATATTAGAAATAACAAAAATAGCTTCTTTTTTTATAATATATCCTTTATAAAGAAAAAGCTATTATATCAAAAATTACATGTAGTTCAATAAACTCATTTGAGAAATTTTAGAAGTTGCTGAAAGCATTGCTTGGTATGAAACCATAGTTTGCATAAACATCATATAAGTTTGCCCATAATCAGCATCAGTTACACCACTTTTTATAGAAGCTACATTGATATTTAAAAAAGTCATTCTTTTGTTAGTTTCTTCTATATTATTTGTATACGCACCGATGGTAGTTTGCATTTTTCTAACATGCTCTTGCAAGTGATCAATTCTCTCTAACGCTCCTTGCAAACCTGTATTTCTAGGATCACTTCCTTCTGAATCAGCTCTCATAGTGCCATTTAAAACCGCATCAATCATCTCATCTAAGTCTTTAATTAGATCAATATTTGGTTCATCAATAGTCAAAGAATTATTTGCACTAAATACAAAACCTGATCCATTGCGTATTTCTCCTGCTGGAGGAAAGTTGCTATTTGAATTTGAATCTTTAATAGTAAGACCTATATTAGTATTACTTGAAAATTTATCAGTAATGCTGATACGACCTTTATAATCCATACTGACTTCAACAAAACCCTTAGAGTCGCTTATATTTTGTTGAATAGTTTGAAACCCAGCATCATCAACAACGCCATTATTTACATTTATAGTTGCAGTAGGAACATTACCGCTAGCAAACATACCTATAATATCATTTAATTGACCATAAGTAATATCCTCAGGTCTTGTTTGCACCCCGCTTGCAGTTTCAGTTGCTTCATTGTATTGAGAATGAGTGATAGGAAAACTTATGTTTTGACCTGGATTATTTGGATCAGGGTAGCTTACTGTTGAATTTCCTAAATCAATAGTTACATTATAAGTTCGTCCATTTTTAGAAGTAATCTCCATTTGGAGTCGCTGACCTTGCATGCTACCATTGGCATTTGCAACTACTTCACTAAGCTTTGTACTATCTGTTGCGTATTCGCTTGTTCCTTTCACCACTTGAGAAACATTACCAAAAACAGTATTACCATCTTTTTCAAAAGGCACATCAAAATCAGCTCCATTGGTTTTATTGCCATTGATATTGCTTTTTATAAAGTCTGTTTTGTGTATATCTACAGTAAATTGTTGGTTATTAACCTCGATAGTAACCGGACTTCTTGTGTTATTTAAATTCCCTCCATGTGCGGCTTGCATGATACGATCGGTCACATCTTCCATGCTGATACCTTCAGCATCTGCAGCGGCTTTTAAAGCTTTAATTTGCTCTGCATCTTGAAGCTGCGGAGTCATAGCAACTGCATGAAAGTCTAAAGAACTACTTCCCTCTTTTAAGCTTTTGATTTCAATTTGACCACTATCATTAATCGTTACATCTACTACTTTGTTGCCTTCTGTGTTACCATATAGTTTACCTATGTTATTTAACACATCATCTATTTTCGCATCAGGATCTATATCTAAAGTAGCTTTAAAACTTGTTCCATCGGGTCTTACCCCTTGAACATACATTGATGAGTGCGGAAAGGGAAGTTTTTCCTCATAATTACTGTCAAAATGTTTATCTGGATCGAGTTCACCATTTTGGACATAATTTTGTCCTATAAGATGTGAAAATTTAGACTCTCCATCTAAAATTTTTTCATTTTCAGGAGAAGTTGTATAACGATTATCTTTAAAAGAAACATTAGTAGATATAATTTTATTGATATTTGAATCAGGTTTAAAAAATAAATCCCAACCTGGAATATTATAAGGAATTTGGGTTCCTGCTCCACTTACAACATAAATATTATCTTTATTACCAGAATAATTTCCATATTTATCAAAAGGTTTGTTTGCACTATTTGATCCACCAAATAAATATTGTCCATTAATACTAGTATTTGCAATATTTACAATAGAATCTCTCACAAGTTGCAGTTCTTTTGCAATAGCCTCTCTAGATTCTTTAGAATTACCATCACTTGCGGCTTTAGTTAAAAGTGTTTTAAATTTCTCCAAAAGCTCTGTAATATTTTTTAATGCTGTATCTGTATTTCTTGCTAACTCCATAGCAGATTGAGTTCCTTGAATTACCTGACCTATATTAGCTAGCTCATACTCTAATCTTGAACCATTAATATAAGTATTAGCATTTTCCCAAGAGTGTTGAATAAGCTGACCTGTTTGTAATTGTAAATTATATTTATTCAACAAAGACTGTCCATCATTGTAACTTTGTATAGATGTATAGAAATTATACTGATTGCTAATTCTCATAATTTTACTCCACAGATAATTTTTTTAAGTATAATAAAGCAAAAAAAGTTCCAAAATTTGAAAATATTTTAATATTTCATATCAAATATTTTATTTTTTTTTAATATTTTTTTAGTATAATCCCAATCATTGCAAAAAGCCCGAGTGGTGAAACTGGTAGACGCGCCAGACTCAAAATCTGGTAAGGGCAACCTTGTGTCGGTTCGAGTCCGACCTCGGGCACCATTACTTTTCAAAGTGTTTTTTAATTTTTTTAAAAAGCTCAGGGAGCGGTTTTGGTAGCGGTTTTTTTCTCAAAAATTAATTTTTAATACTCCATATTAAAATAATATAATTTATCATTATAATCTAAAAAAAAGAAATTGACTTTTATAAAAATATTTAAAAAAGAATAAAATAAAAATACATTTTACTTTTTTATATTCAATTGCTAATTCATTTTCTATTTCTTTTTTTATTAAAAGAAGACAGTATAAACTAAATACATTAATTTATTTATTTTATTCATAAGGCTTTAAAATTAGTTAAACCATTAAAACATATGAAATTTTATAATTATTAGCATTGGTAAAATAATGGTTTCTCGGCTTTTTCGGTTTTTTGCTTTTAGGATTAAGCAAATATTATTTTATATACATCTTAATCTTTTTATCAAAAATATAAAAAAATTATTTTAATTTAAAATTATTATAAAATTATATCACTTAGTATTTTTAAGCTAGCGATTAGCTGGAGCTGCGATCCTTTTTATATTTTATTAAACTATAAGGAGGTGATCATGATTGATATTAAAATAAAAATTAATCTGATTTTATCTTTTTTATTTTTTATAAAAATGAAATTTATTTTAGTTGGATCGCTAGCTTAAAAATACTCTCATTTTTTCTTAAAATATATCTTCATTTTATTAAAGTTATAAAAAAATATCCAAAAAAATACAAGTTAATTTTTTCAAAAAATCTTACCTTTTTTTGTTTTGATAAAAAGTTTAGTAAAATGGAAATTTTAAGCTGTATTTTAAAGCTTTCTTTTTGGAGTTTTATAGGTTAAAATTTATAAAAAAAGCCCATTTTAAAATAATCACTACACCATGCTAAGCAGATATACCGTTTTCGTTACCTTTAGCCTAAAAAGTATATATTTCGTATATTTTGATAAATTTTTGGTGTATTTTTTATAGATTTTTATAAAATTTGTCATTTTTGTTAAAAATAATCGTTTTTGCAATACATTACTTCGTAAGTATTAGATTATATGTTTTTGTTACCTTTAGTATTTTTTTGAGATTTGCTGTGTTTTTTTAAAAAATGAAAATGTTATGATTTTGTAATTTTTGTATGATAAAATATTATAAATTTTTGTTAAAAAAGGCAAGTTATTCTGTGTTTAAAAATACATTTTTCAAAAAAAACTGTATCTGCTGATAATCCTAAAGATGAGATAAAACTAGATGAAACTCCTACACAAAACAAAAGTGATAGATTAGAAAAAATAATTCACACTTGGGTAGTAAATTGCACTAAATATTCTTTAAAAAATCCTTATGATACAAGACGCATTAACAGAAAAAATGGCTGTATCAAATTCGTCTTAAGAATCTTTAAAGAAACTAAAAATGAAGGTGCTTTAATTGGCATTAGCTCTTCGCTTTATGATAAATATAAAAATCTCTATAAATCAAAACTTGCTAGAGTAAAGCAATCAAGTAAAATAAAAAGCTTACAAGAAAAATATCCTGATTTAGATATTATCAATGCTTATAAATATGCCATATTAAGCAATAAATGTGCTTTATTAAATGAAGATGTTAAAGACTTTGAAAATATTATAAAGATTTTATTGCAATTAAATACCGCCAAATATAAACAAAAATAAGCTTAAAATCAAAAATCTACTATAAAGCAATATCAACATAGCATTAAATAATTAAAATCGATTTATGAGCTTGTTTTGTGTTATAATTTATTTTGCATAGATTTTATTAATCAATAGTTTTATTTTTTATAGGTAAAAGAGTTTTAAATATAGATAGAATATTAGAAAATAATTTAACTAATGCACTTAACGAACTTCAACAAACATTATCTAATTCTTATTTAGAATTGTATTCTTGCACCACAAACAAACACCTTCAATTAGTTTTTTCATCTTTACATAATAACATTATAGAGTGTTTTAAAAAAATGAACGAACGTCTTCCATCTACCGAAAAAGCAATAAACATTATTTGGCCGACTATAGTAGAAAGTTAAAAACCAATATAGAGTTAGCTTTGCACTTACAGAAAGAATTTAAAAACAGTGAGTTATCTTTTGAGATAGATAAATATTATTACAATATTTTTAAACAGTGCTTAGATTTTTTAGAAAATAGTAGAGGTAGTGAGATTCCTTTAGGAATGAAAAAAATAACTACTTATGAAAAAATATATCTATTTTTATTTTGTCAAACAAAATAAATATTCCAAACATACTCAGAAAGTGCACTTTAACTTCTATTGGTAGTGGATCTTATGCTAATTTTTATCAATGTCATTTTGCATTAAAGAGACTAAATAAGGCTGCCAACGATAAAGAATTTAATTAGATTTGTTAAAGAGTATGAAATAATGAGAAGTGTTAACAATCCTTATATTCTAAAAGTATATTCTATGAGTGAAAAAAGAAGGAATATATTATGGAGTATACTGATTTCATTTTAGAAAAATATATAAAAAATTATAACCAAAAGCTTTCAAACGGTGAAAGAATTTCCTTAGATTATCAAGTGCTCAAAGGGATTGAAATTCTATGGAACAATAATATATTACATAGGGACATTAGTTTTAATAATATCTTGCTGAAGTTATATGATAATATTTATCCTGTGATAAAAATTTCTGATTTTAGATTAGCAAAAGAAATTAATAGCGATTTAACAAGTATTGATACAGAAATAAAAGGAAGTTTAAATGATTTTTCTACCTTGAAAATTAAAGGTTTTAATGAGTATAACATTAAAGATGAGCTTTATGCGTTAACTCAAGTCTTGTATTTTATAGCTACAGGCAAAAAGAATGTAAAAAAAGCAAATTGTGATTTTTTAAAAAAAGGAATTGGTGAAGACAAGGAAAACAGATATAAATAAAAGTGGATTTTATTTCTTTTTTAAAAGCAAAATAACTAGGTTAAACTAGTTATTTTGGATAGTATTAATTAATTCTTGTGCCATTTCAATAACATCTTGTGATTTATTGTGTTTTAAAATATAAACCCCATTTTTATCTTTTTTTCTAAAACAAAATCACTATTTATATTTTCCATACTAAAATCATCATTCAATTTTATAAGCCATCCATTTTTATTACATGATATTATTTCTATTTTATCAGCAAT